>CAYVZZ010000015.1:0-25677 GCA_964456185.1 uncultured Alcanivoracaceae bacterium | reverse complement strand
ATTATTGTGCTGGCTTGCATCCTTGGCATCACGCTTGGGTTGTAATGATGGATATTCTACCTCGGTTATTAATCGGTTTGGCGTTTGGCGGTTTCTGCTGGTTTTGCCTGCGCTCTTCTTGCAGTGAGTTTGTCGGTCGTGCCGACCGTTTTGTCATTCGCCTAATGGGCGTGTTGTTTGGTGTCGGCGGCCTGCTAATACTAATTGGCCTTGCCACACAGGCCTACGCATCGCCGCCGCATGCCGCCGACAAATACCGCGCTCTGTTGACGCGCACCGCCCACGCCGTTGTCGGGCTTGATGCACCAATCGCCACCTTCGCAGCGCAGATTCAGCAAGAAAGCGCCTGGCAACCTCATGCGCAAAGTGGGGTGGGCGCAAAGGGCTTGGCGCAATTTATGCCCGCCACTGCGCAATGGATGGGGCAGCTCGACCGCTCATTGTCACCGGCTAAGGTGTTTAACCCCGGATGGGCAATCCGCGCGATGGTGGTATATGACGCGTGGTTGCTTGAGCGCGTTCGGGCAATTAACACCTGCAATGAGTGGGCTTTTGCGCTTAGTGCCTACAACGGCGGCCTAAGCTGGGTGTATCGCGATAAACAACTGGCATCGAGAAAGAGCCTCGATAAGCGAGTTTGGTTTAATTCGGTGGAGCGTGTCAACTCGGGGCGCTCCACCGCCAATTGGGTGCAAAATCGCGATTACCCAAAACGTATTTTGCTACGCAATGAGCCGGTGTATGTGTCGGCTGGGTGGGGGCACGGTGTCTGTGAAGGGGTGTATTTCAGATGAAGGGCTACTTCATCGCAGGGGCTTTATTGGTCGGCATTTTAGTGGCCGTTGCCGCCTATTGGCGCGGCTATGAACAGGGTCAATTGGCGGCCCACAATAGTTTCATTACACAGCAGCAAAAGGACACGGTTGATGTCATTCACAATCGCAAGAAAGCGCAAACAGACAACAACCAAAAAGCCATCGATATGCGTAAAAAATTGGCTGCATTGAAGGTGAAGCATGAAGCCCAAAACCAACGACTCCAACGCACCATTCATAAGTTGCGTAAAACGCATCAATGTTTGGCTGCTCGCCTGCCTAATGGCCTCTTGCGCCAGCTCAACGCCGCGCGTGATCGTGCAGCCCATGCCGCTTCCACCGGCACCCTTAATGCAGCCATGCCCGCCACCCACACCCGCGCCGCTAGGTCAAAACACCATGATGAGTGATGTGATCGTTGCACTGAAAGGAAGCTGGGATCGTTACGGGATATGTGCTGCGCGGCTTTTTAACATTCAACAATACCTACTACAGGAACCCTCTGATGCAAATTGATTGGTTAGGAATTGTCATTCAATTGGTGCTGCTGTCCATTGCGATGGCCACCTTGATGTGGCGGATATCAGGCTCGCAAGAGAAACGCCTGCTGCTACATCTCGACACCAAATTTAAATCAGAGACTGAGCAACGCCGTGTCAACGAGTCGCACATTAATACCTTGTTGGAAGAACAAAAACTTGGCAACCGCGAAAATGAAAGAGACTTGCAAAAAGTGCGTCGCGAAATGCTCGAGCTCAAAGCGTTATTGCCGGAAAAGTATGTGCGCCGTGAAGATTATATTCGTGGCCAAACGGTGATCGAGTCCAAGTTGGATGCATTGGCGCTGCGCTTGGAAAACCAACGCAGCAAAGGAGTAAGCCATGATTGATTTTGCCAAAGCCCGCCGCGAAGGCATGCGCTGGACCATCTTGCTGACGTTGAACCACGCGCGTCCAATTGGCGCGCACGAGGCACTGATTGTGCAAACCATCCAGGGCGTATATCCCGACGCCACGCCGTCTGAGTTGCGCCGCGAGTTGGACTATCTCGATGACCGCAAACTGATTGAGTTGGAAAAAGCCCCGCACGGTGCCTGGCACGCCAAGTTGAACCATTATGGTGTGGATGTCGCCGAGTACACGGTCGCTTGTTTGCCGGGCATTGCCCGCCCCGAGAAATATTGGGGGGGCTGAGAGAATGCCGCGCGTTTCCAAGGTCGATTTATTAAATTCAGAACAGCGCCAATGGTTAGACCGCGAGCTGGTGAGCCGGGGTTTTGCGGGATATGAAGAGCTTGTTGCTGATTGTCGGGCACACGGCATCGATTTGTCCGTGTCGGGTTTGGGGCGCTACGGAAAAAGCTTCAAAGACCGATTAGAGCGAGTCCGATTAATCACCGAGCAGGCGCGTGCGGTGGTAGCCGAAAGTCCCGATGACGAAGGGGCTGTCAATGAGGCGTTAATGCGTCTGGTTCAAGAGCGCTTATTCGATGTCATGGTGGACGCACAGTTTGATGTCGAAAGCATGAGCCTCGACAAGGTGGCTCGTGCCATCGCCGATTTGGGTCGGGCATCAATTAGCCAGAAAAAACTCGCTGCCGAAGTTCGGCGGCAAGCGCTGGAGGAAGCGGCGACGCAAGCCGAACAAACCGGCCGCAAACAAGGCTTGAGTGATGACGGCGTTGATGCGTTGCGGAAAGCGATTATGGCGGGGCTTTCATGAGTGCACCTAATGCCATCTTATTGGGTTATCAGCAGCGCTGGGTGGCTGACGATGCCGCCGTAAAAGTCATGGAGAAAAGCCGCCGTGTGGGGTTGTCTTATGCCGAAGCTGCCGATGATGTGCTTTATGCAGCCTCTAGTGCAGGGGCTAATGTGTATTACATTTCCTATAACAAGGAAATGACCCAAGGGTTTATTCAAGATTGCGCTGGCTGGGCGGCCGCCTATCAAATGGCGGCCAGCCAGATTGAAGAATCGGTCATTGAGCATGATGACAAACAGGTGCTTTCTTACACCATAAAATTTGATTCCGGCCACCAAATTCAAGCCTTCACCAGTAATCCGCGCAACTTGCGATCCAAAGGCCGCCCCGGTGAACGGCTGGTGATTGATGAAGCCGCATTTGTGGACGATATCGGCGAGCTCTTGAAAGCCGCGATGGCCATGACCGTCTGGGGTGGCTGTATCCGCATCATCAGCACACATGATGGTGAAGATAATCCATTTAACCAGCTAATAAACGACATCCGTGCGGCGCGCTACGACTACAGCTTGCATCGGGTGACATTAGATGATGCGTTACGTGATGGGCTTTATAAGCGCATCTGTGACGTCACCGGAAAAATGTGGAGTAATGAAGCGGAAGCGCAGTGGCGACAACAATTGATTCGTCGCTACAAGCCCAATGAAGAGGAAGAGCTATTTTGCGTGCCCTCTCTTGGTGGTGGGGCTTATCTCACACGCGTGATGATCGAGGCCTGCATGCAACCTGCACCGGTGCTGCAATACAACGGCACGCGCGACTTCAACCTGCTGCCAGAGCCGCAACGCGCCGCCCTCATGGCCGACTGGATCGCCGATGAGCTGATGCCGCTAGTGCAGCTGCTCAGCGACAGACAGCGGCATGTGCTGGGCATGGACTTCGCGCGCAGTGGCGACATGAGCGTGATTGCGCCGATGGCCATCGGCGACAACCTGCACCGTACCGTGCCGTTTCTCGTGGAAATGCACAATGTGCCCTTTAAGCAGCAAGAGCAGGTGTTGTTTGCCGTCGGCGACAACCTGCCACGCTTAGTGGCCGCCGGCATCGACAGTCGGGGCAACGGACAATACATCAGCGAGGCAGCGCATGATCACTGGGGCTCGATGGTGGATCAGGTGATGCCCACAGAGGGCTGGTATCGCGAACAAATGCCCGCTTACAAAGCCCGTTTTGAAGACCGCACCATCACCTTGCCGCAGCATGACAATGTGCTCGAAGACCACCGCGCCTTCAAACTGGTGCGCGGTGTGGCGCGCCTGCCCAATCGAAAAACTGACAGCGACGGCAATCGACACGGCGACTCGGCAATGGCTTGTGTGTTGGCCAACTCGGCGGCCAACGATGCGCCCGTGGCCATCGATTGGCAGGGCGTCCCTGCCAAGCATGGGCGCTGGGATGGCCTGACAGACGACTTGGACGACGACCTCAACGATATTCCCGACCTGCAAGCAGGCATTTGGTGACCTTATGAACTGGATCGACAAACTTAAATCGGCATGGCCCGGCCACACACCCGCCTTCAACGATGAGCAGACCTCACGCGTGGTACAGCTGCGTCAGGAAGTGGCGTTGCACCCCTCGCGCGGCCTGACGCCACAGCGGTTGGCGCGCATTCTGCAGCGGGCTGAACAAGGTGACATCATCGCCCAGTGTGATCTGTTTGATGACATGGAAGAGAAAGACACGCAAATTTTTTCCGAACTTTCCAAACGACGGCGCTCTGTGATGGGGCTCGACTGGCAGCTATTGCCGCCCCGCGATGCCAGTGCATCGGAAAAGCGCCAGACCCAAGCGCTTGACAGCTTGATGCGCGACACCCTTGATATGGAAAAGGTGTTGTTCGACTTGACCGACGCCATTGGTAAAGGCTTTTCTGCCCTTGAAATCGAGTGGGCACCCGCACACAACGGCCAGCGACTGATAAGGGCTTTGAATCACCGTCCGCAGCGTTGGTTCACTGTGCCGCCGGACAATCGCAACGACTTGCGGCTGCGCCAACCCGGCCACGCCAATGGTGAGCCACTCTGGCCACTGGGCTGGGTGGTGCATCGTCATGCTGCCACCAACGGCTGGTTGCCGCGTGAGGCGCTGTTTCGGGTGCTCGCCTGGCCGTATCTGTTTAAGCAATACAGCATCCGTGATCTCGCTGAGTTTCTGGAGATCTACGGGCTGCCGTTGCGCTTGGGTAAATACCCCAGGGGTGCCACCTCAAAAGAGAAGGCGACGCTGCTGCGTGCCGTCATGGCGATTGGTCACTCGGCGGGCGGCATCATCCCTGATGGCATGTCCATTGATTTTCAAAACGCTGCAGCAGGCCAGGCCGACCCGTTCAAGGCCATGACGGAATGGGCAGAAGCCTCGGTCAGCAAAGCCATTGTTGGGCAGACACTCACGGCGACTAGCGGCAATAATGGCGCAGGCTCGCGCGCCTTGGGTGAAGTGCACGACAAAGTGCGATGGGATATCACTGTTTCGGACGCACGTCAGCTTAATGGTACGCTCACTCAGCAATTGGTGTTGCCGCTCGGGTTACTCAATGGGTTGATTGCCGACACTGACCGCGCACCGCGCTTCGCCTTCAATACCACCGAAATCGAGGATATTAAGGATTTTAGCGAAGCGTTGCCTCAGCTGGTCGGGGTTGGCATGCGCATCCCTGTGAGTTGGGCGCATGAAAAACTGGGCATTCCGTTGGCTGACAATGATAATGATGTGCTGGCCTTGTCTGCTCAGCCCGCCGCGCATAGCGCTCTGAAAGGCAATGTCGCCGCGCTTTCCAGCCCGCTCAGTGGCGATCAAAACACGCCCGACCCCGATACGCCTGCCGCCTTAATCGCCGATCAATTGGGGGATGTCACGCAAAGCAGCATTGCCGACTGGTTGGCCACCGTGACCGACATTCTCAATGCCGCCACGTCGTTGGAAGAAGCTCGCGCTATGATGCTCGATGCCTTCGACGAGTTGGATACCAACCCGCTAGCCGCACAACTGGCTGATGCCCTGGTGTCCGCCGGTGCCGCCGGTCGCTTTGATGTGGAGAGCGGCAGTGGCGACTGAACAACCCAGCGTTGCCAGCGGCGCTCTCAAGAAAAACTTTAAGGAGCAGGTGGCTTTTTTTCGTAATAAGCTGCGCAAACTCGTGCCAACCTCACGTTGGGATGACCTCAAGCGCGCTGCTCACGACAGGGCTTTTATGGTGGCGGGAGCCATGAAAACCGACCTGTTGGCTGACCTGGGCGACTCTCTGGATCGTGCTATCAGTGAAGGCGAAAGCCTTGAGGCCTTCCGCAAGGACTTTTTCGAAGCAATAGAAAAGCACAACTGGCATGGCTGGACGGGAGAAACCAGCAAGCGGGGACGCGCCTGGCGCACCCGCATCATTTATCAGACCAACACCAGCACCGCCTATGCCGCCGGGCGGTACGCCCAGCTGCAAGAAGGTGGCTTTGCGCTCTGGGTGTATCGCCACAACGACTCTGTGCGGCACCCACGTCCACAACACCAAGCCTGGGACGGCATCGCGCGGCCGCCCAGTCATCCTTTTTGGGTCACTCATTACCCACCCAATGGTTGGTTGTGCCATTGTTATGTGGTCGGTGCGCGTTCAGACAAAGGGGCTCGCCGCATGGGTGGCGACCCGGACAAAGCAATGCCGCCTGACTGGGACAAACGCCAAGCCAACAACGGCATGCCGCCGGGTATTGACAAGGGGTGGGACTATGCCCCCGGTGCTAGCGTCGCGCATACTGTCAATGCCTTGAAAGCCAAGCTGAATAGCTGGCCTGCGGCATTGGGGGCGAGTTTTTGGGCACAAGAGCCACCGCCCGCAGTGCGCACCGTCCAGCAAGAACAGTGGGAGACCTTCTTCGACAAGGCCACAAACAATGATCACAAGACCCAAGGTAAACAATTTACTGTTGGCGCGTTGTCCAAGACGGTGGTGTCAGCCTTGCAGCAGCACCATCCCGATCTCATGCCGGCCACTGCCGGCATTGTCATCACCGACAAAGCCATTGGACACATGTTGCGCCACAAGAAGTTTGCCCCAGTAGCCGATGAGTGGTTGCGTCAATTGCCAATGCATTTGCAACGGCCGGATGCCGTGTTGGTCGACCAAGACCCCAAAGGAGCTGGTTTGCTGTTTGTCTACACACAGCCTAAAGGGACCAAATTGGTTGTTCACCTAGACTATCAATTGAAAAAGAATGGAAAGGTGAATCTGCTGAAAACTGCTAGGAAGTTGGATGATGAAGCGCTTGCATCAATAAGAGGGATGCTCAACAGCGGGCAATACGACTTGTTGGAAGGAAGTCTGTGATGCAGGGCTGGACTCGAACCAGCATCACCGCGTGAGTCGCCTCACCCGTAACCCGCTACCCATTGGGACACACTGCACCACGGACTTGACTTTATTCTGGAGCAACCCATGATTGAAATCAACTTTGATGATCGTCAATTACGCAAGGCTATTGCACGATTAGAAAAACTTGATGGTGCATTAAAACCCGCCTTGCAGGAGATGGGTGAAGTGCTGATCGACAGCACGAAACAGCGCTTTGTCACTGGCACCGCACCAGATGGCAGCGACTGGGCACCCAATAAACCTTCCACCCTTAGCCGTAAAAGTGGCAGCAAACCGCTTATTGGTGAAACACACCGATTAAGTGACGAAATCCATTACCAGATTGATGCGGGTCGCTTGCTTATTGGTTCTGTTTTGAAATATTCCGCTGTACAGCAGTTCGGTGCGGCCAAGGGGGAGTTTGGTAAAGACCGTCGCGGCCGGCCGATCCCTTGGGGGCGCATTCCGGCACGCCCTTTTCTCGGCATATCGGATACAGATAAACAGCACCTGCTTGAGATAATCCAGGAGCACGTAGAAGACAGCCTAAAATAATAACTCGTCTGCGCCGATTTAAGCTGTTCTGAGCGATTTTACCGCCACGCAGTGCAATGACGCGTTAAAGTCCTGTTAGGTATGTTTAACATAGGTTAAGAACGGTTTGGCGGCCATATCTAACGACCGCCACGCTGAAAACACCCGCCTCATCATCTGTTCAAGTTTTGCTGCGCTTCAAAGGACGGCAAAGCAACGCCCGTTTAAATTGGGCACATGAACACAACACGCCCCCCACATATTGCGCTTGCCGCTTGCCGCGTTGACCTCTCAGGGAATAACGCGCCAAGCGCTATTCGGTTGGTTCCCAATGGTCGCTTTCAAGCGCGCGATGGACGCCCCCATATCGCGACAGGTGCTTGGTTAATGAATGCCGATATCGCCGCGCGAGTTATTGCGGCGGCCAAAGCCCGCAAAGATGACGCCGTCATCGATTACGAGCACCAAACGCTGCTGGCCGAAACCAACGGCAAACCGGCGCCTGCGGCCGGTTGGTGGCAACCCGACCAGCTTGAATGGCGCGCCGACGGTTTGTATGCCACTAACGTGCAATGGACCGCAGCAGCGAAAAACCGAATCGAGGCCGGCGAATACCGTTACTTATCACCCGTCATTGCCTTCAATCCGGCCACCGGCGAAGTCACTGACATCTTGATGGCGGCTTTAACCAATTACGCGGCAATTGACGGACTAGATAGCTTGTCGTCGATTGCAGCCGCCCGCTTTGATTTTTTTAAGACCCACCAGGAGAACAGCACCGTGAAACGCGACCAATTGATCGAACTACTTGGGCTGGATAATGAGGCAACTGATGAACAGCTGACAGCTGCATTGAAAAGCCTCAAAGCCAGCGACACAACCTTGTCCGAATTACGCCAAGCGCTAGACATTAAAGAAGGTGACGACCTAAAAAGCCAAGTCGCCGCATTGAAATCGCAGGCGACTAAAGCGGCTGATCCCACCAAATATGTGCCGCTAGACCAATTCGAATCATTGAAGACCGAATTGGCTAGCCTCAAAACTGATGCCACCCAAAAAGAAGTGGATAGCCTCGTTCAGCAAGGCTTGGCCGACGGCAAATTGCTCGCCGATCAGGAAGACTGGGCGCGCTCTTTGGGTAAGACGGATGTGGCCTCATTAAAGTCGTATCTCGACAAAACGCCGGTGATTGCTGCTCTAAAAGGGACACAAACCAAGGGTAAAAAACCCGCAAGTGGCGATGACGACACACATTTGAGCGAAAGCCAAATCGCCATTTGCAGAGCCACCGGCATCGACCCTGCCGACTATCAAAAACTTAACGCGGAGGACAACTCATGACCGCACTATCTCACGATCGCAACACTCCTTACCGCGCCGGTGATCAATTTAGTGATCCCGTGGCCGCCGGCGAGATCATCTATGCAGGCAGCTTTGTGGTGCTGGACGCCAACGGTTATGCGGCACCCGCCACCGAGGCGACAGGATTAACCCCGCGAGGTCGCGCCGATGCACAAGTCGACAACACGAACGGCACCGCGGGCGCTAGTCGGGTGGCTACCCGAAAAGGGACATTCCGGTTTGCCAATGTCGGTGACATTGACCGTACACACATCGGCAATGACGCCTACCTGGTGGATGATCAAACCGTATCGTCTAGCTCAAACACAAATGCACGTAGCGTTGGCGGCACCATCGACGATGTCGATGACGACGGCGTGTGGGTTCACATCAAATAAGGATACGCACCATGATTATCAATCAAGCCAATATCAAAGACCTTTTCAAGGCGTACAACGCGGCATTTAAACAAGGCTTTAGTGCTGCCACCGGTGATTGGGAAAGAATCGCCACGCCAGTACCATCCTCCACCAGTGAGAACCATTACGGTTGGCTGGGTCAATTCCCTGCCTTGCGCGAATGGATTGGTGACCGCCAGGTGAAAAACCTGCAAAGCTACGATTACTCCATTAAAAATAAAAAATTCGAATCCACAGTGGGCGTCCCCCGTGACGACATTGAGGACGATGTTTACGGCGTTTACTCAAAGCTAATGGAGTCAATGGGCGATTCGGCAAAACGTCACCCCGACACCCTGATCTTTGCGCTATTGGCCGCTGGCATGAGCACCAAGTGCTACGACAAGCAATACTTCTTTGACAGCGATCATCCCGTTAATGGCCAATCGGTGAGTAACATCGACAACACTGGCAGTGGCGATTATTGGTTCTTGCTCGACACCCGTCACCCCTTGAAGCCATTGATTTTCCAAAAACGCCGCGCTTATGACTTTCGTTCAATGGTAAGCCTGGACGACCCCCAGGTTTTTGCGACCGACGAATTCCAGTTTGGTGTTGATGCACGCGTGAACGCTGGCTTCGGCTTTTGGCAGCAGGCGTTTGCCAGCAATAACACCCTTAACCAAGACAACTTTGATACTGCCTGGGCGGCGATGAGCGGGTTTAAGGATGACGAAGGCAAGCCGCTTGGTATTCAACCAGACCTATTGGTGGTTGGTCCTTCCAATCGCGCAGCTGCGCGTAAGACGATCAAGGTGCGTGACTTGGCCGGTGGCGGTTCCAACCCCAACTTTGAGGCGGTGGACGTGCTAGTGACGCCATACCTCTAATGCACACGTTGCGCTGATGGCATGACCCTGCGCCACTGTTCATTGAACTTTGCGAGTTCATAAATGAGCAGGATCGACGAACTCGCATTTTTTTGAGGAGAGCATCATGACAGCCAAAAAAGCGACTCGTTCGAAGAAAGCATCGACAAAAAAAGCAACATCAAAAGCCACCAATACCAGCGCGACTGATGTTAAGGACGAAAACGTCAAAGACGAAATTGCCAAAGACAACAGCATCGAGGCTGCAACGCCGTCCGACACCACGGTTAGCCAGCCCGAGGTAAACGTCACCCATATTGAGGTGCGTGCATCACAATCCGGTTTTCGCCGCGCTGGCCGCGCTTGGCCAAGCGAGAAAACCGTGGTGGCCATTGACGAATTCACCGCCGAAGAACTGCAGGCATTAATGGATGAGCCGGCATTACAGGTGGTGGCGGTCGGCGAACACGCTGCGGATCAATAATCATGACCTACTGCACAACGCAAGACATGATCAAACGGTTTCGTGAAGAAGAGATTATTCAGCTCACGGACCACGAGCGCACGGGCAACATTGATATCGACGTGTTGCAGCGAGCCACGCAAGATGCCACAGATGAGATCAATGGCTATCTTGCTGGTCGTTATGGGCTGCCCTTGTCTGTTGTGCCGCGTGTATTAACACGATTGTGCTGTGACATTGCGCGCTATTACTTGTATGACGATGCCGTAACCGACCAGGTCAACCAGCGCTATGAGCAGGCCATTAAATTTCTAAGCGCGATGGCCAAAGGTCAAGTATCGCTCGGCCTCAGCCAATCGGGTGCCAAGGTCAACCCGGTGGCTGACGCCACCATTCACAGTGCGGGCAATGTGTTTGCACGTGATGAAAACGGGAGCGCCTCGTGGTGAATACATTAACCACCATTGAAGATGCCATTCTTGACGAAATCCAACGTGTTTTTGGCAAGACGCTGCGCGAAGCAAAAAGCATCGGCGGCGGTTGGACGCTCGACAGCCTCAAACGCGCGTTGCAGTTTGCACCGGGCGTTTATGTGGCGTTTCAAGGTGGAAATAACGCCAAAATCGCCAGCCATCTGGACGCCCGCTGGACGGTCTATGTTGTGAATAAAGGCACCGATGATCTGAATCGACGGCGCGGTAATGCGCGTGTGATCGGTGCCTACGATATTTTGAGCCGCCTAGCGCCTGCATTAAACAACTTGGTTATTCCCGATGTTGGCAGCATGACGTTGTCCGGCATTAACAACCTGTTTCGTGATGCCATGTTTGACTTAGGCGGCACGGTTTATGCCATTCAGCTCACCGTTGCTAACCTTGATATGTCGTATTCACTTGACCCGTCAACGCTAACCGATTTTGTTTTTTGGCACGCAGACCATTACGAACCGGACGGCATCACCAATAACGAACAACCGATTGCAACCGACGAGGTGCACGCGTGACTCAGACAAAACTCCTGTTTTTAAAGCCTGCCATTCATGAGGGACAGACCGTGGTGGTTCGCAAACCCGATAACCCGACGGCCATTTTGCCCGTCGAGGGTGCCTGGGTGGCACCTAACCCCTATTGGTGGCGGCGACTCAGCGAAGGCTCGGTAACGAAATCACGACCCGCCAAAAAACAATCCAGCAAAAAGACGGCTCAAAAAGCCTCATCTCGCAAGGAGAGTGACAAATGACCATTCCGTTTAACCGTATGCCCGCTAATTTCCGGCTGCCGGGCGGCTACATCGAAATCAGTAATTTATTGGCAAGCCAGGGGCAGCAAGAATTTAAGGTGCTGGCGATTGGACAACGCTTGGCTACCGGCACAGTCGCTGCTGGTGTGCCCATGCAGATTACAAATGCCAGCGATGCCGACAAATTTTTTGGACGCGGCTCAATGCTGGCCAATATGTGTCGCGCAGCCAATGAAGTAGACCCTTACATGGCACTTTGGGCGCTGGCGTTGGATGATGACAGTGCAGCGGCGGCAGCCGCCGGCAAACTCGGTCTTACTGGCACGGCCACCGAAGCAGGCACCCTGATGGTCTACATCGCAGGTCAACGCGTCAAAGTGGGCGTGGCCAAAGGCGACACCGCCGATACGGCTGCCACCGCTATGGCAGCCGCCATTAATGCATCGACTAGCTTGCCGGTGACAGCCGCTGTCAACACCACCAACACCGACGAAGTCGATTTAACCGCGCGCAATTTGGGTGAAGCGGGCAACGACATCGATTTGCGAATGAATTATTACGGTGAATCCACCCCTGCCGGATTAACGGTGGCAATCACTGCAATGACAGGCGGCACGACCAATCCGGACATTAACGCGGCCATTGCTGCGATGGGGGATGAATGGTGGAACTGGATCATCATGCCCTATCACGACACCAGCAACGTTGTGGCATTAGAAGATGAGCTTGACAGCCTGTGGGGACCAACTATTCAGCGCGATGCGCGCGCCTTCGGTAGCTTTAATGGCAACCATGCTGATACCGCCACCTTCGGTAATGGGCGAAACAGCCCACACGTGACCTGGCTGGGGGCGAACTCGGCGCCACAACCGACATGGATTATTGCCGCCATTAACTGCATGACAGCCGCCAATCCGTTAGCGCTGGATCCTGCACGACCCTTACATACCTTAGAGCTTAAAGGCATGATGCCGCCCGCTCGTGGCGACCGGTGGACAAGCACCGAACGTAATTTGCTGCTGTTTGATGGCATTGCCACTTATAAGGTCAGCAACGATGGCACCTGTCGCATTGAGCGGCAGATTACCAGCTACCAAGAAAACGCCGCCGGTTTGAACGATGTGTCGTTTTTGGATATCAACCGCCCCGAAACGCTGAGCCGCATTCGCTACCAGCAGCGTAGCGCCATCGCCAGCCAGTTTATTGCCGGTCGCTACAAGCTGGCCAGTGACAATAAGGCGCGTTTTGCGGCCGGTCAGCCCATTATCACCCCCGACATCATGAAGGCCTGGATGCTCTCCATCTACAGCGACTTTATTGAAAAGGGGTGGGCAGAAGATCTGCAAGGCTACAAACAAACGGTGGTGATTGATATCGAAACCGCCACTGGGCGCATCAACTGGAAAGACGAACCGCGACTGATAGGTCAGGCGCAAGTGTTCACCGGGTTGATGGAATTCCGCATTTAACTAGAGGATTGAAGCATGGGACAAATTGCTGGCAAAGCCACCATTAACTTCGACGGCAAGCAACTTGCCACCGAAAACGGTGCCACATTGAACCCGGGTGGCGTAAATCGCAAGGCAGATCGCGCCGGTGGGCGCACTTATTGGCAAGAAGAAGAGGTCGCACCTGAGCTTGACTGCAAGGTGTTGCTTGGACCGGATACCGACATTCTTGCCTTGTCGGCGGCGACCGGTGTGACGGTGCTTTTTACTGCCGACACCGGCCAAAAGTATGTCTGTCGCGGTGGTGCCACTACCGAGCCGGTGCAGTTTGATACCGGCGAAGGCAAAACGTCGTTAAAAATGACATTTGATTCAGTCGACGCAATGTAAGGAGCAATCAAAATGGCGCGCATTAAGGGTGAATTGAAGCACGGGTTGACGGTTGGTAAAGACAGCTACCGCGACTTTGAAATACACGACCATCTGACGGCGGGACAGATCATTGTCGCTAAAGAGCAGGCAGAAAAGGTGGTGGCATTTAATGATGGGGCGCGCAATGTGCCTGTCGTAGTGGAAAGCCCGGCCAAACTGGGTGCTCTTATTTTGTGTCAGCAAATCGCACAACTTGGGCCACTTGTGGGACCGCTCGACGTAGAGCTGTTCAATAAATTGCACGAAGACGACCTTGAGATCTTAAATCTTTATGCCGACCTGGCAGCCGGTGCCATTGATCGTCGACAACTGACTGATGCACTCAACACAAAAGCCCTGCATGCGTCCCCTGAGGTGACGCAGCGGGGGCGAGATCCTAGCGTTGGCGACGGAGCTGCAGAAGATGGAAGCCAACCTCTTGAAGAAGGGGCAAACGATAACAGACATTCAAGCACTCAGGCGTGAGCCGCTAAATCGGTTGCACCGCACACTTGAGGATATGAAACAATGAATGACATGCACACGTCGCTGGTCGTCGATTTATCGGGCAACTTGGTACGCCGTGCCAAGCACTACACCCGTTCGATGAATCGGTTTAGCCGACAAGGCCGTCGAAGTATGGCGCGCTTGGCGCGTGGTGCGCGCGCCTTGGGTCGTGGCATGGAAGGGCTCACTGGACGTTACACCCAGTTTGCCGTTGGCGCGGGTGCCGCCTTCGTCAGCGCACGTGCTGTGATGCAGTCAGCCGGCCTCGACAAGCAGCTCATTATGGTGCAGCAAACCGCCGGTGCGACCGACGAACAAGTAAAGCAGCTGCGCGCTTCATTGTTTGAGATGGCACAACAAACGGGGCAGTCGGTTGATGATTTGCTCAGTGGCTTTAATGATCTTGTTCAATCGGGTCAGTCCTGGTCACAGGCACTTAAAACCATCAAGGCCATTAACCCGACACTGACGGTGACAGGTGCTAAAGCTCAAACCTTGGCATCGGGTTTAACCGTGGCAGCCCAGGCATTTGAATTTGACCTGAGTAAGCCGAAATTAGCGACCAAATTACTGGATCAGATGACCGTTGCGGGACGATTGGGTAATGCCGAGCTGGAAGATTTGTCCGGCATCTTTGCCGACATTGGCAAGAATGCGAAAACCGCAGGATTGGAATTCGCAGGTACGCTTGGCTTTGTTGAGCAGCTATCGCTCATCGAGAAAAATCCGGCACGTTTGTCGACTTTGGCTCGCTCTACTCTGCGTTTATTTACTAACGGCCGCTACCAGAAAATGGCCCATGAGGCTACCGGTGTGGATTTCTTTAACGCACAGGAACAGCGCCGATCAGTCTTCGCTGTGCTGGATGACATTGCCGCAAAATACAAGCAACTCAAAACTGACAAACAACGCAGCCAATTTATACAGGATGCGTTTGGGAAGACTGATCAAGACACCATTAAAGGTCTGCGCACACTCTTAAGCGGTGACACCCTCGCGCAAGCCCAAACGATGACAAAGCAGATTAAAAGTGCCAGCGGCACTATCGCCAAGGACCTACCGGGGGCGATGCAAAACGCGGTCGATCAGACACAGCGGTTAAAAAATGCGTTACGTGAGGCAGGCGATGATTTTGCGCAACCCATTAATGATGCCATCGGCCATGCTATTCAATACGCGCTCGATCAAAAAAACCTTAGCGGAAAAGAGTTGTTGGCAGGGGGCGCTGCCGCCGGATTGGGTGGCTTGGCGATTTTGAAGTTTGGTGGGCGGGCTTTAAGCCGTATTGGCGGCACGGCAGGTGGTATTGCAATGGGCAAGGCGTTAGAGGAAACCACCGGCACGACACCCGTGTTTGTCACCAACTGGCCGGCAGGCGGTATGCCACTCATTAATGGTCCCGACCGATTAAAAAACACGTCACGCTTTACACGACTAAAGACGCTCATCGCAAAAGAAAGAGGTTTGTCAGCGCGGTTGTCTGGTCAATTGGGCGGCGGCTGGAAAGGTGGCCTGGCGAAAGCGGGCTTTCTGGCTATGGCAGGCGGCGCGGGTTGGCAGGCCGGCAGTTGGATTAATGACGAGTTTGTGGAAGGCACTGATTTTGGTCATGCCCTGGGCAAGGGGATTGCGGAAGTATTGTCATTTTTTGGTAACGATACAGCTCAAGCCGCCGTTAAAGCGGACGAGCAAGCATCCAAAGTGCATGTAAAGATCGATGTGGCGGCAGATCGTGATTTAAAAACAAAAGTTCATTCAACCCAAAGTCGAAATGCCAGCACCCAAATTGATCACGGCGCAGCAGCGCAAGGGGCTTTCTAATGGGTGTAATGGTCGCAAGAAAGCTGAATGTGGGTTGTGTTGTCGCGATAGCAAATCTCGTAATGGCTGGATCCTTTCCAATCACCACGAAAACTGTAGCCATATTGAACTGTCATCATTTCGAGTTGCGCCATTTTATAAAGCGCCTGATGCCGCTTTTTTGTCGGCAGGCTGGTTGGATCATCGATTTGCCATTGCAAATGTATCAAGTAGGTTTGTTTCGGTGTGCGCGTGCAGGTAAAGAAGTCTTTTTTGGGGTTTATTTGATCACAAGCGTGATAAACCAGTATCGCCCCCGGTTCGGGTGGGTTTCTCGCTTGCGCAACACTCATCAAGCTCCAACCGATCAAGACCAAAAGACTCGTTGCAATGAGCTGCTTCATGATGTGATCACTCCTTTTTTCCTGAGGGTATCATAATGAGTTGGCGCGAGACGATTAATGCACAATCAGCAACCAGCCGGCCTTTCACTGGCTCTCTGTCGGGAGTGCCTTTTTTTGTGCCCAGTAATCGCATGCAGGGTGGCCGCCGTACTGTAGTACACGAGTTACCGCAACAAAATCTTCCCATTATCGATGATTTGGGAGCTAAGGCTAAACAGTTTCAGCTGACGGTATGGGTAGATGCCACTCTGGCGAACAGCGGTAATTATTTCGATGCCCGCGACGCGTTGTTGGCGGTGTTGGATCAGCCAGGCCCCATGACATTAGTGCATCCTTGGTTGGGGCGGGTTGAGGTATCGCAATCGGATCCTTATCGACTAAATGAAGATATGACGCATGGCGGCCGAGCCAATTTTGATTTGGCGCTGGTTCAGAATGCGGGTATCAAAATGGCGCCCACCGCGACCGCTGACACACAGCAGCATGTTAATGAGGCCGCAGAAGACTTGCAGCTATCGGCGCTGGATCAATTTGCCTCTCGGTGGGATGTTGGTGGTTTGGCCGATTGGGGGTTGGCTGAGATAGAAAATGATCTGGTCGGCGCTTTGTCGGCCATTGAAAGCGTTGCCGACGGCATCACTAAAGACATAGCAGCCCAAATTCGTGCACCCTATAACATGGGGACAGCTATTGTCGGCAGTGTTAATGCGTTGAGGCGCATGATCAATGTGCCGCTAAATGCCTTTAACCTTTATAGCAACCTTTTTGTCGCGGGCGATGATCAGCCGCTATTTCCGACAACCACGCCGCAACGGCAGCAGCAAGCGACCGCTCAATTTGCACTGCATCAGCTGATTCAGCTGTCTGCAGTGGCGGCAGCTGCTCGTGTAGCCACCACAATAGACTTCAAATCCAGCGATGAAGCGCTAGCCAGTTTGCGCCAGCTTATAAGTGCCATCGACCGGCATATGCTGAAGACTCAACCGATAAGTGGAGAACCCATCAATGATGCGAGTTTCCGCTCACTTGATGTGTTACGCGCCAGCGTGTCACGCGATTTACGCGGCCGAGTCGCTAAATTACCTGAATTGGTGACGTACACGCCGCCGCATACCCAGCCGTCGTTGGTGTTGGCGTGGCGTTTATTTGGCGATAGTCGGCGAGCGGCTGGCATCGTGGCGCGCAATAGCATTCGTTGGCCTGGCTTCGTCGCCGGTGGTGAAGCGCTGGAGGTGCTCAATGATTGATGACCCTGTGCGTTTGATTATTGACGGCTGGGAATACACCGGCTGGGAACATGTGAGCATTCATCGTTCACTTGATGAAGCACTGCATGGGCTGGATGTGTCGGTGTCCGATCAGTGGGCAGGCCATCGCGTTCGTGTGCCGAATGGCGCACCGTTTAAACTTTATTTGGGCGATGAGTTAATTAGCACCGGCTATCTGGATCGTGTTCAACGCCAATATGATGCCAGTTCTCGTCAAGTGACGGTGAGTGGCCGAAGCACAGCTCAAGACATGGTGGATTGTTCCTTTCCACCTAATTTACCCAGCACGTGGCGTGGCATCTCTGTGTTGCAAATTTGCCAGCTGATGGCTAAACCGTTTGGTATTGAGGTAGTCGATCGGTCGGGGCAAGCGGGCTATATCGTTGATAAGACCGGTTTGCGCCGTGGCGAAGCGCCTATGTCATTAATGCATTTATTGATGCGCGTGATTGGAGCGCGTGTGGTGAGTGAGCCGGACGGTAATCTGGCCGTGGTGTCGGCCAGCCAAGAGCGCGTTAGCACCCCTCTTGAGCTTGGCAAAAACATTTTAAAAGCTAACGATGATTTTAATTTAAGGGCGCGGTTTAGTGATTATCGAATCACATCGCAAAAGAGCAAACTTCGCAGCTCTAATCCATCCACTTCCATCGTCGGCACTAGTCACGATGCCGTTATGGCTAGCATTCGGCCAAGGCTAAAAAGCCGGCCTTCACGACGCATGATGTCGAGCGTGGAAGAAGCCACCAAAGCGGCCACTGTGCTGCGCAATCAGGCCGCTGGGCACAGTCATGTGACCACCTACACGGTGGCAGGTTGGCGGCATGCCGATGGGCTGTGGCAACCCAATCGGTTAGTGAGAGTTGTTGATGCCGAGTGTAATCGTGATGCTTGGCTGCTGATTGCGTCAGTGGGATTTGTCAGTGATAAGAAAGGCCGATGCACCGTGCTGAAAGTGATGGAGCCTGCGGCGTTTGATATCACCGCCCAACCTGATTTGTTAAAGAAAAACGGAGTGATGTGATGCGACTGGGCTTGTGGCGACAACTGATTGCTCCTTTAGAGGAAGCGCTGGTAGAAGTGCTTCGACGGGCGTTGTTGACGCTTTCACAACCGGCAAAACCGTTGCAACAGATGCAAGGCACGGCAATTGATGACACGCCGTTAGACGGTGAGGAATATTATGAGCCATATGGCTTTACTGGTGTGCCACTAAAAGGCGCGGAATTGATTGCCGCTGAGATGGAGGGAAAGCGTGAAGATGTCATTGTGTTGGTGGCAGCTGACAGGCGCTACCGGCCGACTGATTTAACGCAAGGTGAGGTGTGTGTTTACACCGATGAAGGAGATCGGGTGCATTTCAAACGCGGCAACACTATTCACATTAAAAGTAAGAAAAAGGTGCATGTGGACGCGCCTGAGGTGGTGGCGGATTGCACCAATGCCACGGTAAATGCCAAAGCGGGTATTACCACGCAGAGTAAAACGCTGGATGCCACAGCCACCGCATCGGCGAATATCACGACAGCCAACCTGGTGGCCAATGCCTCGTCTGCGACAACCGTCACCAGCCCCAACATCACATTGAATGGCAATGTAAGCATTAACGGCATGTTGAGTGTCATGGGACTGATTGCCGGTGCGTTGGGGATAACAGCGCCGAGCATTGCGGTAAACGGCATTAAACTCGAGCAACACAAACACCCTTATACAGACGACGGCACACCGATGAAAACGGGAGGGCCACAATGAGTGATCTGAAACTGACCTTGACCGATGCCATGACGTTTGATTTGGCGATGCTGGATCAGGGGGTGGACTTTGCCACGGAAGATGGCCTGGAAACGGCGGTGATTTTGAGCATCTTTTTGGATCGTCGGGCTGCCGATGACGATGTGATCCCCGACGGCACGAATAACCGGCGTGGCAGCTGGCTGGATGATTATGCGCCTAAATCCGGGTTTCATCTGGGTTCGAAATTGTGGCTGTTGTCACGCGAAAAGACGCTGCCGACGGTGCTGGCGCGCTGCAAGCAATACCTGGAAGACGCACTGCAATGGTTGGTTGATGACGGTATTGCCGAGTTGGTTGACGTGACGACCAGCTGGGCGGCGGCTGGTGTGTTGCGTTTTGAGGTGGTGGTTGATGGTGCACCGTCTGGACGCTATCAGAAAACGTTTGAACACAGCCTGGAGTCTGCGGCATGAGCTTTCATCGCCCCCAATTAGCTGATTTGATTCGGCGCATTCAAACGGATATCCAAACGCGCTTCCCGGGCACACAACCTGCGCTTGCCTCATCGTTGTCGGGCGTGCTGGCACGGGTAGAAGCCGGTAGTGTTCATGAACTGTATGGCGCGCTGAAATGGCTTTCCATTAACTTGCTGCCCGACACGAAAGATGCCGACATGTTGGCGCGCTGGGCGACAATTTATGGTGTGAATCGACTGACGGCCACAACGTCAGCCGGTGATGTGGATTTTACGGGCAACGGTACCGTGACGGCAGGCACTTTGTTGCAAGCACCTAATGGTGTGCAATACCAGGTGGATACCGATGTCATTGTACCGGGTAGTGGTGCCGTGACTTCTGTGACAACGGGTGCGAAAACCAATTTGGTCGCTGGTATTAAGTTGAGTTTTGTTTCACCTGTTGCGGGGGTGGACGGCCAAGCAGTTGTGAATACAGCGGGTATTTCGGGTGGTGCGGATAAAGAGTCAGTGGATGCCTGGTCACAACGCTTGTTGCAGCGCATTCAACAACCGCCACAGGGCGGATCGGTCAACGATTACAAACGCTGGGCGCGTGCCAGTCATCCATCTATTACCAATGTGTGGGTGAAGCGTGCCACACCAACGCCCGGTAGTGTGACGGTGTATTTGATGACCTATGACGCCCCTGACAGCAGTAACGGCATACCCAGTAATACAACGATTTCAGTGACTGATAATTACATTAGGCAACGTGCGCCCGTCGCTGCCCGTCTTTATGTGTTTGGGCCACTTCCTAAAACCATCGATCTAACCGTTCAACTCACACCCAATAATGCTGATGTGCAGCAAGCCGTGCTACACGCGCTGAAAGATTTATTTCAACGGGAAGCAGCACCTGGCGAAGCAATTCCCATGTCTCATGTTGATCAAGCAATTAGTGGATCAGTCGGTGAATACGATCACCGACTGGTGGGAGTCAGTCAAACTGACTTGACGCCCGTCACTGGTGAGATTTTGTTGCTGGGAACGGTGACTTTCATGGTGATGCCATGAGCGAGGGTCGTCAATACGTCGATCAGCTAATTGCACTGCAGCCGCCAGGTCGGGCGTTGCCAACACAGCCTGATAGTAACTGGGTCAAGTTGTTGGCTGCGCTATCGGCTGAGCTACAGCGGGTTGATGATAATGCTCAGCAATTGGTTGAAGAGATCACAGTGGGTGATTTGGCAATTGAAATGCTGGGTGAATGGGAAGATGCACTTGGGCTGCCCGACCCTTGTGCGCCATCGCCGACGGATCCCGCGATTCGCCGCGCTCGCATTCACGCCAAGCTCGCCAGCATAGGTGGTCAGAGCAAACGTTATTACATCGATGTGATCGCAAAACTGGGCTATTCGATAGGCATTGAGACTTTCGACCCATTTGAAATGGGTGTGTCGGGCATGGGGGATGGCGTAGGCGGCAATGAGTGGGCCAATGTGTGGCAAGTTAATGTGCCGGGTGATGTACCCGACGATATCCGCGCTCTCATTGAGTGTGTCATTCATCAGCTTATGCCGGCACATACTGTGGTGATGTTTGGCTATAACGGCCAACCACCGGAGGGGGTGGTGCTATGGGTTGGTGGTATGAGCTGGGTAGACAATATCGCATGGAGTGGTGGACATGATTAAAAACGAAGACATTGATTTAGCAGTGCCCAACAGGGGGAGTGCCACCCCCAACAGTGAACGGCCGAATCGCCGACTGGTTAATGCGTTGTTAAAAGCCTTGCGGGATGAATCCGTTAAGCATCAGCAAGCGCTTGACGACTTGGGTTCTGCAGCCAAGAAAGACGCGGAAGACTTTGCAACAGCTACACAAGGCGAGCATGCCGATTCTGCATTACAGCCCGGTGATCTAATTGCCGCGCAAGTCAGTGTAACCACAAACACCCAACTCACCGCGAGTCATCACGGGGCTATCTTGTTCTGCAAATCGCCCAGCCAACTCGTTATTACCGCACCTGCTCGCGGTGATGTGTCAGATGGTTGGCAGGTAACAATCATCCAGGCTGGAGCGGGTCGCGTACGCATTGATGGTGCGGTGTTGGCTGATGACAACCACAACACGCTCACCAAGAAAGGCTCGGGTGCAACGCTCTTGACGCTGGACTCGGACATCATGGCATCGCTGCCAAACGACGAATTTTGGCTGGCGGGCGCAATGACTGAGCGCCGTGCCGACTTCCAACTGCCATCGGGCGACCCGCTTAACCTGCCCGATGGCGACACATTTGAAATCACCTGGTAACGGAGTCTCATCATGGATCTACAGACAATTATCGACCAACAACCAATCAACGATGTCGCCGAGCTGGCTGACAGCATCTATGCGCAAAATGGCGCGATGAAACCGCGCGGCTGGACACTGCAGAATATTCTCGAGTGTTTTGCCGCATCTGGCCGCCTCGATGGTCAAGGATTAGATAACACACCAACCAACAACACCGTTACGCCACTTGGTCGACGCGGCGAAATAATCGCGGTGAGTGATCCCAGTATCACGATTGATGCAACCGGCGTCTTTGAATGGTGGTGGGGCTGGGTCGTTAATGCGACGACCACCGACATTTCAGCGGCCTTACCTGCTAATGCCCAGCCAACGAGCGCAACATTTCCTCCCGGGCTCTCATTGGTTTCGAGAGTTCCCGACGACACGTCTGGCGCAACGCCGGTGGCACAATTTTTTATGGTGCCCGCCGCGACTATCCCGACAGCATTGCCACCTAGTGGTGCCGCTGGTGGCGATCTGGACGGCACCTTTCCCGAGCCATCTGTCGTCAAAATCAATGGCCAAACTCCGGCGGCCGTGGCGACCAGTAACGACTACAACGATCTAGATTCCCTGCCGACACTGGGCACCGCCTCCAAAAAAGCCATTAGTTACTTTGCTACGGCCGCGCAAGGTGCAAAAGCCGACTCCGCCGTTCAGCCAGCTGATTTGCCTGTGGCGGCACACGTAGCCAATGCCGACGCCGCCTCCTTGGCAACACTTGCAACCAGTGTTAACGCCTTGCGAGATACGCTGGTTGCGGCGGGTTTGATGGCGGGCAGCTAATGTTTAACGCTACGCGGGCGGCATTATTACAATCTGGCCACCGGTCGAAAGACTGGCGGCCATATCTTTCGCAGGTCGGCGCGTTGCTGACAGGCAGCGAATGGGGTGGCTACTGGCACTGTGGGCTGCCTGGCGGGTCTTTTAATGCGCAGGGCTCGCCCGCACAAGTGGGTGAAGTAGTCGATCGACTGCCCAATTTGTGGGCGGGCGGTTTGCTGGGTGAGTTTTATTTTGACCCGACTGTGATAAACCTAACAGACCCGCTAAACACAACCGTTCTCAGCCGCGATTTAGCCTATCATGGTCGGCGTTGGCCACAGTCGCCTGTGCTTTCTACGCCACTACCTAGTGGCATGGACTTAGCTCAATTGAACAACCCTAATCTAGGTGACCTGATGAACCCATTTAATCTCGTGGGGTTCGAGCAGATTGGCTTAAACACCAACACTGCGCTAACAATCGCGGCTGTTGTAAGTGCCGGACCGCTTCTCAAAACGGGGGTAACGGGTATAACCCTGCCGACATGGGCTAAAGAAGCGGCGCTGCGCGTTATGATTCAAACGCAGACTCACGGTGTTAAATCGACGTTTGTTGACGGCTTGAAAAAGCCGAATTTATTTGGTGATAGCGTAGATCCGGCAACAATTACCACGGGTGTCATGGGAGTTCTTGGTTCCGTCTGCTTTGTTTGTCAGCAACTGCTTATTTTGCCTTACCACGCATCGTCGACTGACGTGATGAAAATCACGTCAGTCATGCAGCAAAGTGTCGAGGTGCCCTTTGTATAAATTCAACTACACCCACCGCCAAACGCTACCGATAACGTTTAATGAGCTGCATGCACACGCCGATGATATTCGCGCCTGTATTCCGCGTGTCGCGCAGTGTGATAATCACGCTGACGGCTCGTGCCGCATCACAACGCACCCTATCCGGTGGACGCCTTTTGTCACCCTTCCCGCAATCGGCTGGGTAGTCATCGAGACAAGCGCAGGCGAAATTAAGTGGCATCCCAAAACCTGCGCTAAAAGCGTGGTTTGCCTATCGGGGAAAGCCACACCGGCCGCCGACGGCAACACACAAATTAATGCCACCATCAACATCACTATCCCCAAGTTGCCCGCCGTTAGCTGTTTCGGTCAAATGTTAATCGAGCCCTTTATTAAAAGCTGGCAAGCCACGCTCTTGGACGAATTTATAAACAACTGGAACACCTTGCACTCAAAGGAGTAAGTCATGTATCCCTACACTCAAGCGATTGAACCCACCGCAACAACGGATGGCGAATTCACCGACGGCGATCCGCAAGCGCAGCTTGCACGCACCATCCTGCGCAGCTTTTGGCCAAATCAGATTCAACGCGAGCTGCTCAATATTTTGAGCGACCCACACGCTGCCTACGATGCGCAAACCGATACTTATAGCACCGAAACTCCCCAAAAAAACCAATACGACCAAATAGTCAAATGCATAAATAACATCGCACAATTCGCAGCCGGTTCAGCTGCAGCGGCCGCGGAGCAGGCTGCAAAAACTTATGCCGCTAACACTGCCCAATTCGCAGCACAAACCATCCGCCCAATTGGTATGATTGAGCAAGGGCCTTACACGATCATTCCTCCAAATGCGATCGCGCTCGATCACAGTATCAAATCGCATGGTTTGGGTTATGGAGCGGGTCTCTACCACCGCGCCAATTTCCCAATCCTCTGGAACTGGATTAAACAGAACCTTGCGATAGTGCCTGATGTCGCCCGAGGTTTTTATCCTGGCAGCTTCACCGAAGGCGATGGCGTCAACACTTTCAGAGTACCGGATATGCGGGGACTCTTCACACGGGGATACGGGGGAAATTCGGGAGCGATTGGCCGACAGCAAGGGGATGCGATCAGGAACATTAAAGGCTCGTATTCGCCCATTCCACGCACCGGTGGCGGGGACGTGACATCGACCAGCGGCGCCATATCGTCAACTTACAATGCTTGGAGCAGCGATACGGATGGCAGCGGCAGAAGGGCTGAAAATCTATATTTTGACGCTTCTAAAGTTGTTCCCACGTCAGTAGAGAACCGTCCCGTAAATGTCGCATGGCGATGGATCGTGTGGGCGGATCATGTGGGCTAAGTAGGAATGAGGCTAATGTGAAATACTTTTGCGAGTGCTGAAACAATATCGGGTGGCAATTTATCTCACAAAACCGGCGCAATTATCGCGCGCGGCATTAGCAAGGGCTTGAAGTCGATTGGGGCTGTATCGCCTGGGATGCTGACTTTCGGCGCAATGATAATAACGGTTGGAGCCATCACCAGTTCCGAGGCAACAAATGGCAACACATCCACAAAGCCGCCCGCCAACGTTATCAGCTCAATGCCTACCGTGTACTACTGACCCGTGCGCGCCAAGGCATGGCTATTGTCATTCCAGAAGGCGACCTTAAAGACCCCACTCGCCACCCAGCTTATTACGATAAAACATTTAACTACCTTAAATCGTTAGGCATTCATACCCTTTAACTATTCATTCACTCATGGGGCTTTTATGCTTCTCCCTCCTTCACTAAAGATGGCACTGGCATTGGAAGAGGCGACCGCTTGAAAAAAGCGGTTGCCGCGATTGAGCGGTCATGTTCAGAACATTAATGTAGGCTTTGCTACTGTAATAATCATTACAATCATTGCGCAATAACCGCGTATTCATCCTCTCCAGCAACTGGTGTCAATGGCCATCTACTTTGACCCACTTTTGGCCAATAAAATTGACCCACCT
>CAYVZZ010000014.1:0-30285 GCA_964456185.1 uncultured Alcanivoracaceae bacterium | reverse complement strand
CAACCTTGCCAAGGTTGGGGTCGCGAGTTCGAATCTCGTTTCCCGCTCCAATTTCCTCTTTCTTATCGTTCCGCCTTCATTTTTTACAAGCCCATACGCCGGTTTTGCAATCGAGTGATATACTGCGACGGCTAAATTGTGCAACCAACAGGGGGCTGCTTGTCTGCTCTAAGTATTCGTAATCTGTCGAAGACCTACGCTGGTGGTGTTCAGGCGCTCAAAGGAATCGACTTTGAGGTGCCCGAAGGTGATTTTTTTGCCTTGCTGGGGCCAAATGGCGCGGGGAAATCCACTACCATTAGCATTATTACGTCGTTGGTCGACAAGACGGCTGGCGAGGTTGAGGTGTTTGGTCATTCGCTTGATCGCGAGCGCGGTCAGGTGAAACGCAAGATTGGCCTGGTACCGCAGGAATTCAACTTCAACCAGTTTGAAAAGGTGTTCGACATTGTTGTCACCCAAGCGGGTTACTATGGCATTCCGCAGCGCGTGGCGCGTCGGCGTGCCGAGAAGTATTTGCGTCAATTGGGCTTGTGGGAAAAGCGCTCGACGCAATCGCGTGCGCTATCTGGTGGCATGAAACGACGCTTGATGATTGCCCGCGCCTTGGTGCATGAGCCGGATCTGCTGATTTTGGACGAACCCACTGCCGGTGTTGATATCGAGCTGCGGCGTTCCATGTGGGATTTCCTGATCGAGCTCAATCGTAATGGCAAGACCATTATTCTGACTACGCACTATCTGGAAGAAGCCGAGTCGTTGTGCCGTCACATCGCCATTATTGATCAGGGGCGGCTGGTCGAAAATACCGACATGAAGAGTTTGCTGGAGCAGCTACAAGAGGAGACTTTCGTGCTCGATTTGGCCAAGCCGGTTGACACGCTGCCAACGATCGAAGGTGTACGCATGCAGCTGCGAGAGGCTGGCACTGTGGACGTGTCTGTATCAAAAGGCGATTCACTCAATCGCGTGTTTGCGGCGCTGTCGGCGGCTGACATTGAAGTGTCGAGTATGCGCAACAAGGCCAACCGCTTGGAAGAATTGTTTATCGATCTGGTGGCATCGCAGGGGGACAAACCATGATGTATCAACAATGGGTGGCGTTTTCCACGATTGTCATAAAAGAAGTGCGACGTTTTCTGCGTATCTGGCCGCAAACCTTGCTGCCGCCCGCCATCACCATGAGCCTATATTTTGTGATTTTCGGCAGCATTATCGGTGAGCGTATTGATCAGGCCGGCATGCAGGGCATGGGCGGCTTTGATTACATGCAATATATCGCCCCCGGCCTCATCATGATGAGCGTGATTCGCAACAGCTACAGTAATGTGGTCAGCTCCTTTTTTGGCACCAAGTTTCATGGTTCTATTGAAGAAATACTGGTGTCGCCCATGGCCAGCTTTGTGGTCTTGGCCGGGTTTATCACCGGCGGGGCTGCGCGCGGCTTGTGTGTGGGCTTTATCGTCATGCTGGTGTCGTTGTTTTTTACTGATTTGCAGGTGGCGCACATTGGGTTGACGTTGCTCGTGGTGACACTAACGGCGCTGTTGTTTGCCATCGGGGGCTTTATTAACGCTCTGTTCGCGCGCAATTTTGATGACATTTCCATTATTCCCAATTTTGTCCTTACCCCACTGATTTATCTGGGTGGGGTGTTTTATTCGTTGGAAATGCTAAGTGGCTTTTGGCATGTGCTGGCGCAGGCTAACCCCATCGTTTATATGGTCAACACCTTCCGTTACGGCATCCTCTCGGTGAGTGATGTGAGTGTGGGGGGTTCCTTGTTAGCCATTGTCGGCTTTACCGTGGCGTTGTTTTTATTGGCCTGGTTCTTCTTTCATCGTGGCTATGGGATACGCAACTGATGAGCGGTGTAGAGCGGTCTCCTCTAGGCCAGCAAAGCGCCTATGTGGATCAATATGATGCAGGGCTGTTATTTGCCATTCCACGGAGCGAGGCTCGCGCTGCCTTGGGCATAACCTCAGCTTTGCCGTTTGTTGGCGAAGACGTGTGGAATGCTTATGAGCTTTCCTGGTTATCGCCTTCCGGTTTGCCGCTGGTGGCACTGCTGGAGCTGCGTGTGCCCTGCGATAGTGATTTTTTGGTGGAATCCAAATCGCTCAAGCTGTATATGAATAGTTTCGCTAATAGCGTGTTTGTCGACCGAGCGGCTGTAGCAGCACGCATCGGAACGGACCTAAGCGCGCTGCTGAAAACACGGGTCGGCTTGACACTGCACGCAATTGATCAAGCCTTCGCGCCCGCACCCGCAAGCCGTTGCATTGATGATCAGCCTGTTAAGGTGTCGCACTACGAAGTGGATGCTGATCTCTTGGCAACAGGGGATGAGCAAGTCAGTGAGCACTTGCATTCGCATTTACTGCGCAGTCGGTGCCCGGTGACGGGGCAGCCCGATTGGGCAACGCTTCACGTGCAATACCGCGGGCGCGTCATACAATCTGATGCCTTGTTGCGCTATCTGGTGAGCTACCGCAACCATCAGGGCTTTCATGAGCAGCTGGTGGAGCAAATCTTCTGTGATATTAAAGCGCAGTGTCAGCCGCAAGAGCTAACCGTTTACGGGCGCTTCACGCGGCGCGGCGGTATTGATATCAATCCGTGGCGCAGCACTCATCAAGACAAGGCCGTTAATTGGCGTGAGATACGTCAGTGAACCTTGTGCTTTTGCAGTGTCGCCGCTGTCTGGCGTAGCAGCTCCTTGATTTTGCGGATGTCGTTGTCACGGATATCAGGGCGGTCGACAATCAGCGAAAATCCCTTTTCTTCGTGGTGCACCGCCAAATTGGCCTTTTTATCGAGGTCGCGCGCGGTGCTGGCGAGCACCAATAAAATCTTTTTAAGGTCAATGTGGCGTATTTGCGCCAGGTTGGCATAGAGGCTGAAACCGTGTGCATTGGCCGTCATTAAATTGCGGTTTGAGCCGACGCGGTGCTTGAGGTCAATGACTTCGTGTACGGTAATCGGTCGATCAAAACCCTTCACTTCAATTTCGCCAACATGGTGCGCTTTAATGCGGTCTCGCACCAGCTGCCAGGTGTTATCGGAAATCAAAATGTGATCGGGGCGCGCAGCCGACTCGAGGCGGCTGGCCAGGTTTACATCAGTGCCTAGAATGGTGTAATCCATGCGGGTATCAGTGCCAAAATTGCCCACCGTAATATAACCGGTGTTGATGCCAATGCGGATCTGCAGGCGGTGGGGAATGCCTTGCTTGCGCCAGCGTTGGTTGAGCAGATGCATCCGCTTCTGCATGGCAATGGCCATGGACACACATTGGTAGGCGTCATCGCGGCCACCTCGGCTGGTGGGGTCGCCAAAGAAAACCATCACCGCATCACCGATAAATTTATCCACGGTGCCGCCATGCTGCTCGGCAATCCGCGTCATTTCACTCAAATACGTATTGAGCATGCCGGTAAGCGTTTTCAGGGGTAGCTCCTCGGAAATGCGGCTAAAATCTTTAATGTCCGAAAAGAACACGGTTAGCCGCTTACGTCGGGTGCCTAGCTTGGCATCGCGGCGACCGGAAAATAACGAGCCCCACACTTGCGGCGGCACATATTTTGCCAGCTTGCGGGATAAGTCCACCGCTTGTTGCTGCTGTCGCAATAGATGGCTGTGCGCCGCCAAGGCCAGGCTGCTTTGTTGATGTGAGAAAAATGAGGCAGATGCCACAAATACGGCCAATCCAAGTAAAGCCAAGCTGCGCATTAAAATAGACACCGCATCCGGTTCGATTGGGCTGCCGGTAAAAATAAAGGTGCCCAGTATTGCTCCTAGCCCCATGAGGAAAATGTTCATTAGCCAAGAGCGTAGGCCGCCGTAGGTGGTCGCGTTGGCGTGCACAATGACCAGCAACACCAACGACGGCACTAAGGCGAAATGCAGGGAGGCAATGGCAAACCCCATCACCAGGGCGTCGGTCTGCACTAATATTCGGCTGGATTGGCGTTCATCCAATTGCCGGTGGCGAAGGTAAAAGGCAATGGTTTGGGCAATTAGCGGGTAGGCCAGCAGCAACACCACCATCACCAGGTAACTACGAGGGAAGGTGTGCTCTTCGATGCCGGTGAGCAGCAGCATCACCGCGACCAAAAAAGCCAAAATACGCAAGGTGTTGGCTTGCTGGTGGCGGCGTAATAGCGGATTAACCGGCTTTTGTTTGCGCTTCTTGTTGGCCTTGAGCATACGGGCTGTTTATTATGGTGTGCGAGTGATGATGTCTTATTATTAGTGTGAATTACGTCATATACAAGTCATAGAGCAATTGTTTTTAAGCCGTTTGTCGTAAGGAAAAACATGAATATTTCGTCTTTGTTGACGCAACGCGTCTCCTGCCCTCGGGTGAGTGCGCCTGGGCCTGATGCAGAGCAACTTCAATTTATGTTGCAAGCCGCGACCAGTGCCCCCGATCATGGTCAGCTGCGCCCCTGGCGTTTTTTTGTCCTGGAAGACGAAGCGCTGGCCCAATTGGGTGACTGTTTTGTGGCAGCGCATCTGGACGATATGCCCGAGCTGGATGAAGCCGCCCAGCAGCGTATCCACGCCAAAGCTTTGCGTGCGCCTACCATGATCGTGGTGGCAGCCGATATCACCCCCGGGCACCGCGTGCCCGAATGGGAACAGCTGGCGTCTAGCATTTGCGCCGCCGAGCATATGATGTTGGCTGCCCATGCACAGGGGCTGGGCATCATGTGGCGTACCGGCAAAATGGCGGAAAATGAACGGGTAAAACGCTGGTTTGGGTTGCAAGAAAAAGACCGCATCGCTGCGTTTCTGTACGTTGGCACACCTGCCGGCGCGCTGAAGCAGCGCTATGAAACGCCAGCCGATTATCGGCGAACGGTGCCATCATGAAGGTGTCATCATGACAGCTATACGTTTGCTTGCATTGCAGCAACAAATAGAGACACAAATACCGTTAACGCAAGCGCTGGCGCTTCAGCTGCAAGAGCGCCAGTCTCATACGCTGAGCCTGACTGCCCCCTTGGCGCCCAACTGCAACGATAAGGGTACCATGTTTGCCGGCAGCATCAGTACACTGTGCACGCTTGCCGGTTGGGCGCTCGCCACCTTGCTGGCAGAAGATGTCGGCTATAACGCCGACGTGCTTGCTGTTAAAAACCAAATGCACTTTATTGCGCCCATTCAAAGCGAAGCGCAAGTGGTTGCTAGCGTCACTCCGGATAGCCCTAGCCAGATCAAGAAACACCTTGATAAAAAACAACGTGCGCGTTGCGTGGTAACTGTCGAAGTGACTGCGGCGCAGCACACCTGCGCCCGATTTGAAGGCAGCTATTTGGTGCGTGCTCCCTAGCTGATTAAAGGCGGACAATAGGCCAATGCAATGTTTGGCTTTCACGCATAATGTGTATATAATTGCCGCCCCAATTCCACTTGTCAGGCCAACAAGTAGCCAAGGCTCGCCTGAACGGGTATTTTAGAGAGATAATCCATGTACGCAGTTATCAAAACCGGTGGCAAGCAGTACCGTGTTGAGCAGGGCGACCTGCTGAAAGTCGAAAAGATCGAAGCCGCTACCGGCGACAACATTTCCTTTGATGAAGTGCTTCTGGTTGCCGATGGCGACAAGGTACAAGTGGGGCAGCCTTTGTTGGACGGCGCCAAAGTAGAAGCCGAAGTGGTCAGCCAAGGCCGTCACAAGAAAGTCAAAATCGTCAAGTTCAAGCGACGCAAGCACTCCCGCAAAGCCGCCGGTCATCGGCAATGGTTCACGGAAGTGAAAATCACTGCCATCAACGGCTAAGGCAACCGAACTCAAGGAGTTTTATCATGGCGCATAAAAAAGCAGGCGGTAGTACTAATAACGGCCGCGATTCCGAAAGTAAACGACTCGGCGTGAAGCGTTACGCTGGCCAAGTTGTTAAAGCAGGCGAAATCATCGTTCGCCAACGCGGCACCCGTTTTCACTCTGGCCCCAACACCGGGTTGGGTCGTGACCACACTATCTTTGCCACGGCTGCAGGTCAGGTGAAGTTTGAGGTCAAAGGACCGCGTAACCGCAAGTTCGTTACCATCGAGCCGACGGTACAGTAAAACAGCGTTTCCACGCTGACCAAGCCCTGTGCCATGATAATTTGGCACGGGGCTTTTGCGTTTCTGCAGGCAGCCGTTTTGAGGCGCTTTCAGGTAGAATAAACCCACACGTTAATGCTGTGTCATAAAGCAGCCAGGTCATAACATGAAATTCGTTGATGAAGTGGTTATCGATGTCAAAGCCGGTAAAGGTGGCGATGGCTGCTTGTCGTTTCGGCGCGAAAAATACATTGAATTTGGCGGGCCGGACGGTGGCGACGGCGGTGCCGGTGGCTGCGTATGGTTTTTGGCTGACAGTAACCTGAACACCTTGGCGGATTACCGCTACAGCAAATTGTTTAAAGCGACCAATGGGCAACCCGGCCAGGGGCGTCAGAAGACCGGCAAGTCTGCCGATGATGTGGTGCTGAAAGTGCCGGTGGGCACCACCATTGTTGATTTGGATACCCAAGAAGTGCTTTACGACCTGACCGAGGCCGGAGAGCGTTTCAAAGTGGTGCAAGGTGGCAAGGGCGGCTTGGGCAATACGCATTTCAAAAGCAGCACCAACCGTGCGCCACGCCGCATTACCAAAGGCACGCCCGGCGAGTCCCGCCATTTGCGGCTAGAGCTAAAAGTGTTGGCCGATGTCGGCTTGTTGGGCTTCCCCAATGCCGGCAAAAGCACCTTTATCCGCAGTGTGTCCGGTGCCAAACCCAAGGTGGCAGACTATCCGTTCACCACGCTGGTGCCCAACCTGGGCGTGGTGAAAGTCGACCGTTACCAAAGCTTTGTGGTGGCCGATATCCCCGGCATCATCGAAGGCGCGGCAGAAGGTACCGGGCTGGGCATTCGTTTTCTCAAACATCTGGCGCGTACCCGTTTGTTGCTGCATGTGGTCGATATCGCGCCGGTGGACGACACTGACCCGGCCGAGCAGGTACGCATCTTGGCGCGTGAGTTAGACGCATTTTCGCCCACCTTGGCCGAACAAGAGCGCTGGTTGGTGTGCAATAAGCTGGATCTGCTCAGCGACGAAGAAGGCCAACAGCGCGTTGATGCTTTAGTGAAAGCGCTCGATTGGGACGGGCCGGTACACCAGATTTCAGCAGCCACCGGTCAAGGCTGTGAAGACCTAACCTATGCGCTGATGCAAACGATTGAGGCGCGCCGCGAGCGCGAGGCAGAAGATGCCGATTACGCTGCCGCCCACGCCGACTGGCAAGCGCGCTTGGAGGCCGAAGCCCGCGAACGCGTGCAAGAGCTGAAGTGGGAAGCACGTTTGGCGCGCGAGGCTGCCAAACAAGACGGCGATGATGACGATGACAATGACGGAGAGGTTGAGGTCGTCTATGAGCACTAAGCGTCAGCGTTGGGTGATCAAAATCGGCAGTGCGTTGCTAACCAATAATGGTGCGGGGCTGGATGTTGCCCTGATGCAAAGCTGGGTCGATCAGATGCAGCAACTGCGTGCGCAGGGTTGCGATTTGTTGTTGGTGTCTTCCGGTTCGGTGGCCGAAGGCATGACACGGCTCGGTTGGTCACAGCGCCCCGATTCCCTGCACGATCTACAAGCCGCCGCTGCCGTCGGACAAATGGGCTTGGTGCGCGCCTGGGAATCGCGTTTTGACGCCCACCAAATCCGCACCGCACAGATTTTGTTAACGCACGATGACTTGTCCAATCGTCGGCGTTATCTTAATGCGCGCTCGACACTAAAAACCCTGATGCAATTGGGCGTGGTGCCCATCATTAATGAAAACGACACCGTCGTTACCGACGAAATCCGGTTTGGCGACAACGACACCCTGGCCGCATTGGTGGCCAACCTGGTGGAGGCCGATCGGCTGGTGATTCTCACCGATCAAAACGGCTTATACGAAGCTGATCCACGCAGTAACCCCGATGCCGTCCTAATTAAACAGGCCAAAGCCTTCGACCCCCATTTGCTCGAAGTGGCAGGTGGTTCCGTGTCTGGCTTGGGGCGTGGCGGCATGGTGACAAAGGTTCGCGCAGCGCGCCTTGCTGCCCGCTCTGGCACCACCACGCATATTGCCTCAGGGCGACAAGATAAGGTGCTGGAAGCGCTCTATCAGGGAGAGGCATTAGGAACACAGCTAAACGCCGACACCAGCGGCCTAAACGCTCGCAAACAATGGCTGGCCGGACATTTGCAAATGCGCGGCACACTGGTGCTGGATGATGGCGCGGTTAGCGCCATCAAGGCGGGTAACGCCAGTTTGCTGCCCATAGGCGTGGTGGACGCCACTGGCAACTTTTCTCGCGGTGAAGTGGTGGCCTGTACCGACAAGGCGGGCAATCGGTTGGCTTGTGGTCTGGTCAACTATGACATCGATGACACCCGTAAAATATTACGTCGCCAAAGCCGAGACATCGCCGACATTTTGGGTTATGTACACGAACCTGAATTGATCCACCACGACAACATGGTCGTATTTCGTTAGCCTGGCGGCCAGCTGAAACCACGCCCGCCCAAGATGTGAACATGCAGGTGGAAGACCGTTTGGCTAGCGCCAGCGCCGTTGTTAACGACAAGGCGGAAGTTGTCCAGCCCTTCTTTTTCAGCGATTTTGTTGGATACCAGAAGCAGGTGGCCTAGCAGGGCCTGGTCGCTTGCCTCGGCATCACTGAGTTTGGCGATGGGCTTTTTCGGAATAACCAGTATGTGGGTGGGAGCCTGCGGATTAACGTCACGAAACGCTAAGGCGTCATCATCTTCGTAAACGATGTCGGCAGGGATTTCACGGCGTATAATCTTGCCAAAAATGGTGTCTGACATGGTGGGCTACTCTTCTGACTGTTAAGTTGGTCACAGCATGTCAAGCTGTGCTCGCTGAATGCTTGATAGTGTCATACAATCCCCAACCAACAGCAACCTAATAATGGATCTGCATGGCTACTTTGTTTGTCGATAATTTAACGGTTCTTGATTTTGCTTACCTGCATACCAAGCGGGGCATGGTGGGCGAGTCGTGGCTGGTGGATGTCGAGTTATCCGGTGATCTTGATGATCACAACATGGTGTTTGACTTCGGGCATGTGAAACGTGCCATTAAACAAACCATTGATGCTGCGGTCGATCATCGTTTGGTTTTGCCGGCTGACAACGAGGCGGGCACGCTCGCCGAAGATGACGGGCAGGTGAAGCTGGAATGGCGCTACCAGAGCGGCACGATTCGCATGACCGCCCCGCAAGACAGTGTACTGTCGTTGCCAGCGGTTGATGTGTCCAAAGGCGCCATGACACGTTACCTCATTCAACTAATTGAGCAAATCGTGCCGGCTAACGTCAAGGAAGTGTTGATCAACCTGCGCGAAGAAGCCACCGGCACCAATCCGTATTATCATTATTGTCACGGCCTGCGCCATCATGACGGTAACTGTCAACGCATTGCCCATGGGCATCGGTCGCGCGTGATGATTCGTGAAAATGGCCGGCGCAGCCGTTATTGGGAAAAAATCTGGGCAGACCGCTGGGAAGATATCTACCTGGGCAGTCGTGAAGACCTGGAAGGCACCTACTTTATTGACGACATTCCCCATCATCGTTTTCAATACGAAGGGACTCAAGGAAAATTTGAGTTGTTGATACCCGAGGATCATTGCTACCTCGTTGATACCGACACCACCGTTGAGCTAATCGCCCGACATTTGGCCGATTCCATGGCCGCTGAAACCAACCAGTCGCGATTCTATGTGCGCAGTTTTGAAGGCGTGGGTAAAGGTGCCATCGCAAAAGCAGGTCGCTCGCGCTTCGTTTAACCGATCAATCGGCAGAGGAGAGGGCGCATGCTAGAAAAGCCAGACTCTCCACCAAATGGCCAGCGCCATCCTGTGCTGCGCTATAGTCTGTTGGTGCTGGGGTGGCTGAGCCTTGGGCTGGGTCTCATTGGTGTGCTGGTGCCACTTTTGCCGACCACGCCTTTCTTGTTGCTGGCGGCCGCTTGTTTTTTGCGTAGCTCGCAACGGCTTTACGATTGGCTGCTGGCCGAGCCGCATTTTGGCCCCTACTTGCGCCACTATCTGCAGGGACGTGGTATCCCTCTACACGCCAAAGCATTGGCTATCAGCATGATAACCCTGTCGTTGGGGTTCGCTATCTGGGTGCCATTATCCGGGCGTATCTGGTTGCAATTGATGCTGGCGCTGATTGGGTTGTCAGTGAGCGCTTACCTGCTATATCTGCCCACCTACCATCCCAACTCGAAGCCCATCGATCACGACGCAGACTGATGCTGCTTGGCAACAACGCGTTGATTCATTAGCTGAATTTGCTCGGCCATTTCGACGAGGAGCCGGTGAATCATGGTCGGTTTGGTGCGGATGAGACCGTCGAACTGCTCACGAGGCACCTTGACCACACCGCAGCGTGTCTTCGCCGTCACCGTGGCCGAGCGCAGCGAGTTGGTGAGCACGGCCATGGCACCCAGAATTTCGCCTTCAGTAACCTCGCCAACCTTTACGCCGTTAACCGACACCTCGGCACTGCCATCAAACAGGCTAAACACATCATAGGCGGTTTCGCCTTGGCGAATAATGACATCACCTGGCTCGAAATAGGCAAATCCGGGTTTGGCGATGACGCTAGGCTGGGTGCGCACGGCCAGCAAACGGGTGAGCAGTAACTGCTGTATCTCTTGTAGTCGATTCCAGCAGGAAAGCTGCGCCATATCACCATTGATTGCCGCCATCAGCTCTTCGGCGTCATAGCGCTTAAGTAGCACGGGGCCGTCTGCACTGAGGATGAGCTGATCGATTTCACTAACCAAGCGGGCATTAATGACATCGCCTTCATCACAGGTGAAAAGCGAGCGGTCATCGTGTCGGCAATGTAGCATGCCGCCTTTAATCAGATAAATAGCATCGTTGTCCAAGCCTGACTCGAAGGCATTATTGCAGGCGTTGAGCGATACGGGAGTGCCGCGCAGAGTCAGGTTGGAGAATAACTGTTCGGCCTGCTGCTTATATTCGCGAATTAAGCGCGAAAAATGGTCGTCAGTTTCGTTTAATACCAGCATGGCAGCACCTGAAATATCGACTTTAATGCCATAATCCTAGCAAATAAAACCGAATATATACGGTGATACGCATCACGCTAAGTAAAATTAACCGACTAAAGATCTAGCCAAAAAGTCGTATAAAGTAGTAAGACGTCTTAATAGTCCCGTTGGCGGGGCAAATAGCTCGGCGACGTCTTCTTGAAATTGGCCTGCATGGCACGGCGCTGATTTTTGCTGCGCAGCAATTTGAACTGGCTATTCGACTCTTGCTGCAACACCTCTCGCTCATCGGCATGCCAGCTGCTTTGAATTAGCGCTTTGGCGGCGCTAACTGAATCGGGAGAGCGGGTTTTGATGTCGTCTGCCAAGGCCTCAGCGCCGGCCAAGGGATCGGCGGCTATGTGCGATACCAGCCCGAGTTGCAGGGCGGTGTCGCCGCTGATGACACGACCGGTGTAGGTCAGCTCTTTGGCCACATCGATGCGCACCAGCTCGCGCAGGGTAGCAATGCCCGTCATGTCGGGCACCAGCCCCCATTTGGCCTCCATCACCGACCACTCACTATCAGAACGCGCAAAACGGAAATCGGCTGCCAAGGCCAGTTGCAGGCCGCCGCCGAAACACTGTCCTTGCACGCAAGCGATGACCGGAATTGGCAACTCACGCCAGCACCAGCACATTTCCTGAAAGAGGTTGGTCTTTTTCACGCCATACTTGGTGAAGGCGCGCAGCAGCTTGACCGGCGTTTTGGTGACCTTGCCAAAATCCAGCCCGGCGCAAAAGGCCTTACCTTCACCTTGCAGGATAACGGCACGCAAGCTGCGGTCACGGCGGATTTGGTTGGCCGCCTCGACCAGTGCTTCCATCATGGCGAAATCCAGCCCGTTGCGCTTGTCGGCTCGGGCTAGCGTGACATAGGCCAACTGGTCGCGGACGACCAGCTTGACGCGATCTTTAATTAACGTGTCAGTCATGATTGCAGCTTCTGTTTGAGAAGTTTGTTGATTTCCTGCGGGTTGGCGCGGCCTTGGGTCAACTTCATGGCCTGCCCCACAAAGAAACCAAACATTTTCTTTTGTTTCTTTTCATCGGCAGCCAGGAAGTTCTCCACCTGCTGTTGATTGTCGGCAATCACCTGATCGACGATTTTCTCCAGCTCGCCGCTATCGGACACCTGCTTCAAACCTTTCTGCTCGATAATGGCATCCGGCTCGCCTTCTCCATTACAGCACGCCTCAAACACCTGCTTGGCGGTCTTGCTGGATAGGGTGCCATCTTTAATGCGGGCGATGATGGTGCCCAGTTGCTTGGGTGAGATGGGGCTGTCGGCCAGCTTGGTATCGGCCTTGTTGAGCCAACCCAGCAGGTCGGTAATTACCCAGTTGGCAGCCAGTTTTGGTTCGCCGCTTTCTTTGGCGACGGCTTCAAAGTAATCGGCCAGTTCACGCTCGGCGACGAGCTGGTTGATGTCGTAATCGCTGAGGCCAAACTCCTCGGCGAAGCGCACCCGCTTGGCGTCGGGCAATTCCGGCAAATTGGCACGCAGCTCGGCCACTTCGTCATCGCTGATTTGAATCGGCAATAAATCCGGGCAGGGGAAGTAGCGGTAATCGTTGGCTTCTTCCTTGCTACGCATGCTGCGGGTTTCGTTCTTGTCGCTGTCGTAGAGGCGGGTTTCTTGCACCACTTGGCCGCCATCTTCGATAACGTCGATTTGCCGTTGCACTTCGTGGGCAATGGCTTTTTCTACAAAATGGAAAGAGTTGATGTTTTTCAGCTCGCAGCGGATGCCAAATTCACTGTCGCCTTGCTTGCGCACTGAGATGTTTACATCGCAACGCATGGAGCCTTGGCTCATGTCGCCATCGGAAATGCCCAGGTAACGCACCAGCGAGTGTAGCTTGTGCAGGTAAGCCACGGCTTCTTCGGCAGTGCGCATGTCAGGCTCGGAGACAATTTCCAGCAGCGGCGTGCCCGCACGGTTGAGGTCGATGCCGGTCATGCCTTGGTAATGGTCATGCAGGCTTTTGCCGGCGTCTTCTTCCAGGTGGGCGCGGGTAATGCCGATGCGCTTGGTGCTGCCGTCTTTCAGCTGGATATCCAAATGCCCCAGGCCGACCACGGGGTAATCCATTTGTGTGGTTTGGTAGCCTTTGGGCAGGTCGGGGTAGAAATAGTTTTTACGGTCAAAGGCGGAGTATTGCCCCAGTTCGGCCTCAATCGCCAAGCCGAAGGTGAGCCCCATGCGCACGGCTTCATGGTTTACCACCGGCAAGGTGCCGGGCAGTGCCACATCAAACAAGTTGGCTTGGCTGTTGGGCTCGGCACCAAAAGCGGTGGCAGTCGGGCTGAATAATTTCGATTTCGTGGCCAGTTGCACGTGCACTTCGAGGCCAATCACGGTTTCCCACATATCAGTTCTCCTCCTTGGCCAAGGCAGGCAGCTGGCGGTGCCAGTCGGTGGCCTGCTGGTATTGGTGCACCACGTTGAGCAGTTGGCCTTCGCGGAAATAATTGCCAATCAATTGCGTGCCGCAAGGCAGGCCGTCGATAAAGCCGGTGGGGAAGGACAAGGCCGGTAAGCCTGCCAGATTGGCCGCAATGGTAAACAGGTCGGCCATGTACATCTGCACCGGGTCGCTGGTTTTCGCGCCCAGCGGGAAGGCCAAGTCCGGCGTGGTGGGGCCGAGAATGACATCCACGTCTTTCAATGAATTCACCAATTCATCGCGAATCAGGCGGCGCACTTTTTGTGCCTGCAAATAATAGGCATCGTAATAGCCCTGCGAGAGCGCATAGGTGCCGATGAGAATACGGCGCTGCACTTCTTCGCCAAAGCCTTCCGAGCGGCTGTGCAGATACATGTCTTGCAAATCGGCCGGGTTATCGCAGCGATAGCCATACCGCACGCCGTCATAGCGGGCGAGGTTGGAGCTGGCCTCGGCGGGCGCAATCACATAGTAAGCCGGAATGGACAGCTTGACGCTGGGCAGGCTAATGCGTTTCAGCTTGGCGCCCAATTGTTCCAGCTGTTTGGCTGCCGCTTCCACGTTGGCGGCAATGTCACCATTGAGCGACTCGGGGAAAAATTCGTCCGGCAGGCCAATGGTGAGGCCGTCCAAGGGTTTGTTGAGGTCGGTCAGATAATCGTCCACGTCGCGCGGGGCGCTGGTGGAGTCTTTGGCATCATGACCGGCCATGGCTTGCAGCATGAGGGCGCAGTCTTCGGCGCTTTGTGCCATTGGGCCGGCTTGGTCGAGGCTGGAGGCAAAAGCAATCATGCCCCAGCGGGAGACGCGGCCATAGGTGGGCTTTAAGCCGGTGAGATTATTCAGGCAAGCTGGCTGGCGGATGGAGCCGCCGGTGTCTGTGCCAGTGGAAGCGGGTGCCAAACGCGCGGCAACCGAGGCGGCCGCACCACCGGAGGAACCGCCGGGCACGCGGCCAGTGTCCCAAGGATTTTTCACCGGGCCGTAGTAGCTGGTTTCATTGGAGGAGCCCATGGCGAACTCGTCCATGTTGGTCTTGCCCAGCATCACCGCGCCCTCGGCGGCCATTTTTTCGACCACCGTGGCGTTATAGGGAGACACAAAATTATCCAGCATTTTTGAGCCACAGGATGAGCGCACGCCCGTGGTACAAAAGATATCCTTGTGGGCAATGGGCAGGCCATTTAATAAGCCCGCATTACCGGCTTGGCGTGCCTGGTCGGCGGCATCGGCCTGCGCCAAGGCTTGCTCTTCGGTGAGGGTGATAAAACTGTTGAGCTGTGGGTCCAGGCGCTTGATGCGCGCCAGGAAATGCTCGGCCAATTCACGGGCGCTGAAATCGCCGCGTTCGAGGCCGGCTTTGAGTTCGCTAAGGGTTTGTTGGTACATGCCAGGTTCCATGAAATAAAAGGGCTGTTTGCGCGTGATCTAGTCGGTTCTTTATTCGATGACTTGCGGCACCAAAAAGCAATCGCCTTCACTGGCGGGTGCCAAAGGCAATGTCTTGTCACGGCAGTCGGCGGCGGTGACTTGGTCTTCGCGCAGCGGCTGGGTAATTTCCAGTGGATGCGACAACGGCTTAAGATTGGCTACGTCGGCTTCTTGCAGTTCATCGACCAGTGCCAGCACATCATTGAGCCGGTTTTTTAGCGGCTCGATTTTGTCGTCGTCCAAACGCAGGCGCGCCAGCGTGGCGACTTGTTGTAGGGTGGTGTTATCCAATGCCATGGAGGCTCTCCGGGCAGTTATTCCAGAGCCTGCATCTTACACGGCAGGACGATTTCTCTCCAGCGGCATAATGCAGGTATAAACAACAGGCATAAAAAAGCCCGGGCAGTGCCCGGGCTTAGTGTGCTAACTAATCGGTTGATTAGAAGCGTAGTTCCAGACCAACTGCAGCAATGTTTAGCTCAGAATCATTGCTGACACCGGCGGCATTATCACCATCGATAGAGTTTTGTTGGTAAAGTACGTAAGTTGTGACGTTCTTACCCAATTCATAGTCTGCACCAATCGCCCAGGATTTGACGGTTTGGTCATCATTTTTGTCCCAATTAAATGGGGCAAGAAGTGGGCTTTGCTCTGCGTTACCATACTGCGCTTTAACCGTTAGCTGGTCAGTCGCATCAAAGGCGCCACTGATTAACCAAGCATTCTTGGTGTCGCTATCGACAGGGAGATTGGTGTCGTCAATATCGCGTTGTTGAAACAGTACTGCGCCATGCAGATTGCCGATATCGACACCAGCGGTAGCACGGAGTGTGGAGATGCCGAAATCGTTGTTGGGGGAAATTGCCAAGGTCTCTGAACTCTGTTCATAAGCTAAGTGAGCCCAAAATGTTTCTTGAACAAAATTAACAGACGCGCCGTACGCATCTGCAAGGCTGTGCTCGAGTTCAGGCGAGGAGCCGGTTACATCTGTGCGGCTAGCCTCACCGGGAATGACCTGCAAGTTAACTGTTAAGCCACCCATGTTGGCGGACTGATAGTTGATAGTGTTTTTGTAACGATTTTGCCCCGAGATGTAGCGATCCATTTCGGCTAGGGTGTTGTTGAACTTGTCGGCTTTGCCTTCAGCTTGTTTGACAACGCTGTCGTAGGTACCAACAAATACCCGTCCCCATTTCTCGCCGGCAAGACCGACGTAGGTGTTACGGGGAGATAGTGCGCCATTTTTATCGTTGATGTCTACGCCACGCTCAATTTGGTAGATAGCTTTTAAGTTGTCGTTGTACAGCGGCAGTTCGCCACGTACGCCAACCCAGTTTTTGTAGTCATCAACATCCCAGCTGCTGGCAGTTGGTCCGAAAGTGTTTGTGCCAGACGTGCTGGAAGAATTTTCATAAGCGGTGTTAGACAGGTCAACATTTAAGCGGCCATAAAACTCCGGGCTAGCAGCTTGAGCGGCGAGCGGCAGAGCGGCTGCGGCGACTGCGATAGTGAGTAGCTTCTTTTTCATGAGATATCCCCTCAATAGGTTTGTCAGCTTACGTTGTAAGTATTTAGCCCGGATCAGCGAGCTATCCAGACTATATCGTAAAGCTTTGTTACATTTCAAGCCTTCAACTAAATAATTAAGAAATAACTATAAGTTGTTGATGCATATATTTATACGCGAGTTTGTCTTCTTGTCAAGCGGATTTTTCGTTCGCGTTAGGACAAAAAGTGATCTTTGTTCGCGAGCCAGATAAAAAAGTCCCGGCAGGTGAGCTGCCGGGAAAAAGGAGTGTTGGCTCGGTTTGCTTATTTTGCGATGCACAGGCGGTGGATGCGGAATTTTACGTTGGCACCCAGGCCGAGTATGCCAAGCAATGTCTTTGTTTGAAATTTCAATTGCGCAGTTTCAAAGTCAGGCAGGGTGCCGCCATTGGCTGATACAGCCAGGAAACGCTGCTTGGTCTGACCGGCACCACTGCCTAAAAGGTCAAGCGCAAGAGGCGATGCGTTATTTGTGTTGCTGGTGGCAACGATGGTGCCGCTGCCGTCTAGCAGAGAGATAACCAAGCCGTTACCCAAGGCTGATAAGCCGATGGTGGCATTAGTGGGGTTGGAGATGACGAAGCCAAGCGTTTTGACGCTCTTCATGCTGGTTTTGCCGGCGCTGCTTATGGCGTTGACATTTAAGTCAAGATGCGGCGAGTTGAGCAAGCCAAGTGATGCCGGGATGTTGGCGGTAGCAAATGAGGCGGGTTGGCCGTTGATGACATTGCCAGTGTCGGTAATGTCACAACCCAGACACAGTGCCGAGTGGCTGTCTGTTGCGGCATAGTTTGTTGTCCCGGTCAGCGGTTTGTAGAGCGTTCCATTGGGCAGACAGCTGAAGTTGGTGTCGCAACTGTCACCAACACCGTCGCCATCGGCGTCTTTTTGATTCGTGTTGGCAGTGAGCGGGCAGTTATCCAAGTTGTTGGTGACACTGTCGTTGTCATTGTCGGTGTCGCAGACATCGCCAACGCCGTCACCATCGTTGTCTTTCTGGTTGGCATTGACGTCATAAGGACAGTTGTCGAGGCCGTTGGTGATGCCATCACCGTCGTCGTCACCTTGTGGATTAGCGGGCGGCGTGGTGGGGGTGGTGCTCGGGCAGCCATTGGCTTGTTGCCCCGGGGTTGCCGGACAACTGTCTTGCGTATTGTCTACGCCGTCGGCATCTTTGTCGGTGTCACAAACGTCACCCATATTGTCATTGTCCATGTCTGCCTGGTTGGGATTAGTAGCAATGGGACAATTATCGTTGACGTCGGCAATACCATCGCCATCACCATCGGTTTCACAGGCATCGCCAATGCCGTCGCCATCGGTGTCTTTTTGGTTGGGATTGGCGACTAACGGACAGTTGTCGGGATTAGTTCCATTATCAGAAATGCCGTCGCCGTCTTGATCGGCGTCGCATAGGTTGCCTTTGCCGTCATGATCTTGGTCGAGCTGGTTGGGGTTGGCGACTGCCGGACAAATATCAATGCCATCGTCAAGGCCGTCATTATCGGTATCGATGTTGAGGTCGCAGACATCGCCTATGCCGTCACCATCTGTGTCGGACTGGTTGGCGTTGGCAACGCGTTGGCAATTATCAGCTGGGTTGTTAATGCCGTCGTTGTCCCAGTCGGGATTGGATGGCGAGTAGACCGGTATGCTGGGGTCGGCTGACGTGTTGACGGGTGTGACAGGCGGTGATGCTGCATCGGAATCACTGTTGTGCGTCTCACAGCCGCTCAGCGCAAAGCTGAATAGTAGACATAACAAGCATGCGAAAAGTAATTTGAGGCGAGCCATAACAGTCTCCTTGCCGGGTAAGCCATTCTGTATGGGTGGGTAAACCGTCACGCGCCGTTTTTTGGTGTGTTTCGTTGCTTACCCACCTACGTGATGGGCGTCTCCGACTTCATCCCTGAAGACGCCCGCTAAATCATTTGCTCTCGGATAGATGTAACTCGACACGTCGATTGAGTGCGCGCCCAGATACAGTGTCATTGCTGGCGATTGGGTCGGTCTCGCCATAGCCTTTGTAGGTTATCCGCGAGGCGGGAACGCCCTCGGATACCAAGAAATCGCGTACGGACTTGGCGCGCTGCTTGGATAGGTCCTTGTTATAAGAGGCGCTGCCTGAGCTATCGGTGTAGCCGGACACTTCAACATTGATCTCATCGTGGGAGGCCAGGGCGTTAGCCACTTTGCGCAGGCTAGTACGAGAATCGACCGTTAAGCGGCTGGAGTTGAGCTCGAATAATAAGTTTTTGAGAACAAACCGCTGATTGGCAATTAGGCAGCCGGTGGCGTCAACGCGAACCCCTTGCGGCGTGTCGGGGCACTGATCGACTTTGTCGCCAATGCTGTCGCCGTCGCTGTCGTGGAATACCGTTTCAACTTTAACGGGAACAGTTTTGGTTTTGACGATGGTGTTGGTGTGTTCGATCACGCGCGTGCGGCCAAGTGGGAATTCTAATCCGAGTGATACGCGAATGTCGCCGAAGTCACCGTCGTCGACACTGTTGGTGGCGCGCGCACCGTCGAAGGTATCGTAAACGTAACGCGCATCAAGGCGGATTTTCATGCCGTTATCAAACAATGAGCCGGTCACTAGTCCCAAACCTGCATTGGCACCAAAGTTGGTATCGTTGTCGCCAGTTGGTAGAACTTCATGCTTTATGGCACCAATCTGCATGATGGCGTAAGGAGTAAGGCCTCGCCGATCGCCAAATGCCCAAGCCAGACCTGTCATCAGGTGATATTGGTAGTAGTCGCTGTCATTGGGCAGATCGGTGCCCATTTTGAAGAAGTCGAGCCCGGTTTCCCACCACAGGTGATCACTGATTTGGCGACCGTAAAAGACGCCATAACCCCCAGCATCACGATCGATGTTGCGATCACTATCGGTTCTTAGCCAAGAGCCGGCAACGCCCACATATTGTCGGGTGCCCTCTTGGGTGTAGTGATCGGTGTTGTTGGCGTTTGCCTGCGCGGTGGACAAGGGCAGGGCAATTAACAGACCCAAAGTACTGATGTAGTAGGCTCGACCGTTTCATGGGTGTCTCCTTGTTATCGCAAAATCCCCGTTTGCCAAGGCGAATAATCGCTGTGCTTCAAGTTGTGCTTGTTGAATGCTTTTTGTACGACCGTGACTAAATAGTCACTCCAAGTTTGATAAATGTCAAACTTTGTAATAAAGACAAAAAAATAACCGCCATTTCAGGCGGTTATGGGAAAATTCATAACTAATGAAAGACAGTTAATCGCCGTTCAAACTATCAAACATGGCCGAGAGAGACTCTTCGTTGTTAATACGACGAATGGTTTCGGCCAGCATGGGAGCCAGGCTAACGGTGCGGATTTTGCCGGTGGCTTTGGCGGCGTCAGACAGCGGAATGGTGTCGGTGACGACTAGCTGGTCGAGGCCGGAGGCGCTGATGTTGTCGATGGCGGAGCCAGACAAAACAGCGTGGGTGCAGTAGGCGTAGACTTCGGCGGCACCGCGGTCTTTTAGTGCTTTAACGGCTTTGCAGAGGGTGCCGGCGGTGTCGACGATGTCATCAACCAAGACACAAGAGCGGCCTTCGACTTCACCGATAATGTGCATGACTTGCGACACATTGGCCTTGGGGCGACGCTTGTCGATGATGGCAAGGTCGGTGTCGCCGAGTTGTTTTGCCAGAGCGCGCGCACGAACCACGCCGCCAACGTCCGGGCTGACAACCATCAAATCGCGATATTGTTGCTCTTTGATGTCGTTAACGATGAGCGGGGTGGCGTAAACGTTGTCCACCGGGATATCGAAAAAGCCTTGTATCTGTTCGGCGTGCAGGTCAACTGTTACTACCCGGTCGATGCCGGCAGCGGTAATCATGTCGGCGACGACTTTGGCGGTAATTGGCACACGGCGGCTGCGCACACGGCGGTCTTGGCGGGAGTAGCCAAAGTAAGGCATGACAGCGGTAATACGGCCAGCCGAGGAACGGCGCAAGCTATCGGCCAGCACCAAAATTTCCATCAAGTTGTTGTTGGTGGGCGCGCAGGTGGATTGGACGATGAAGACGTCTTTGCCGCGCACGTTCTCCTGTACTTCAATGGCGACTTCGCCATCGCTAAAGGTATCGACATCGGCTTGCCCCAGGGGGGTGTGCAGTTGTTGCACGATGGTGGATGCCAGTTCGGGGTTGGCATTGCCGGTAAAAACAACGAGGTTGGACATGGCTGCGCCGCCTTCTTTGTTAGTCGATATCTGCAGGAAAGGAAAATGGCTGGGGTAGCAGGATTCGAACCTGCGCATGACGGGATCAAAACCCGTTGCCTTACCGCTTGGCTATACCCCAACTGATCGCGATTTACGTTTTGCGAACGTTATTTTCGCTTTTGTTGCCGCTGTCTGCAAATCCGAATGGATTATGTGGCGCAGGGCGACTTGAGAGAGCGCAACTTTACGGATGGCGGCGGCGCTTGTCAATTCCCTCTTGCGGCGAAGTGGCGAACAAATCGCCAAACTGTCCCTTTTAGGGGGTGTTTTGAGGGTGGGTTGCGTCGGATGCAATGTCATCACTGTGATTTTTGGCGTTTTTATCCAAGATATTGCGGCTGCCAACGCCGCAGGCGACGGCCATTTTCATCAGTTGTTCAACGCGTACGTGCGGGCAGAGATCGACCAAGTCATTGCTGACATGATAGATGTAGCCGGTGGTGGGGTTGGGGCCACAGGGGATGAATACCGTAACGCGGTCGTCATCGTGGCGTGCGGTGATTAAGCCGGTCAGGCAGACGCCGGCATCACGGCCATATAGCCAGATATTGGCGACTTCACCACGACGGGTGGCTTTGTTGCGGTTGTTTCCCACGAGTTGTGACACCAAGTCGTTGACCATGCGGTAACCGGGAATGCGGCGCACCATCCAGCTCTCTAGTTTTTTCCAGAGCCAGTCACCGGCACGGGTAGAAACAAAGTTGCCCAATAAAAAGCACACCAACACCAGCACTAATAAAATTAACGAGTTGGCTTCAAACTGATTGAGGTTGAGCCAGTCTTGCAGCGTGCTGGAAAAGGGCGCCATGATGTCCGTCAGCGAGGTGTAAATCCAGCGAATCAGCAGCAGCACGATAATTACCGGCAAGAGCACGGTGAGGCCGCCAATCAGGGATTGGTTAATGAAGCGTTTGAAAGAACTGGTGCGTTGCGACATAGACAAATCCGGCTTATTCGTAATCAATAGCAACTATTGTATAGGTCTTGCGGCTTTCTGGTAGACGCACGACGATTTCATCATCGACTTGGTGTTTCAATAAGGCGCGTGCCATGGGCGAATCAATACTGATGTAGCCGGGGGCGGCGTCAAATTCGTCCGGTCCCACCAAGCGCCAGCGGTAGGTTTCTCCTTTGGCGTCTTCCAATGTCACCCAAGCTCCAAAGAATACCCGCGAGGGGTCATCCGGTTGCTGGTCAACAATGGTCATGCCATCCAGTCGTTTGGTGAGGTAACGCACCCGGCGGTCGATTTCGCGCATGCGCTTTTTGCCGTAAATGTATTCGGCGTTTTCCGAACGGTCGCCTTGCGCGGCGGCTTCGCGCACCGACTGGGTAATCGCCGGTCTTTCTACCTTCCAAAGCTGGTACAACTCGCGTTCCAGGGCATCGTAGCCAGCGCGGGTGATGTATTTCGATGGACGTGGCATGGTGGTGTTCCTGCTGAAAGTAGTACAATCCGCCCCACAGTGTAACCAATTGGGTGTTCCATGACTTTTCCGCGTGCTGCTTATCCTGCTTTTCGTGCCCGCCGTATGCGCCGTGATGATTTTTCGCGCCGTCTGATGCGTGAAAATGTGCTGACGCCGAACGATTTGATTTTGCCGGTGTTTGTGCTCGATGGCGAGAACCAGCGCGAAGCAGTGCCGTCCATGCCCGGGGTAGAGCGCTTGAGCATTGATTTATTGTTGCGCCAGGCAGAAGAGGCGGCTGAGCTGGGCATTCCCGCCTTGGCGTTGTTTCCGGTGACGCCCGCTGACCGTAAAAGCCTGGACGCCAGCGAAGCCTGGAACCCGGACGCCATTGCCCAGCGTTGTGTGCGCGCCTTGAAAAAAGAGTTTCCCGAATTGGGCGTGATTACCGATGCCGCGCTCGACCCGTTCACCTCGCATGGTCAGGACGGCATCATCGATGACGATGGCTATGTGATGAATGAGCCGACGATTGAGGCGCTGGTAAAGCAAGCATTAAGCCATGCCGAAGCCGGTGCCGATGTGGTCGCCCCCTCCGATATGATGGACGGGCGTATCGGTGAAGTGCGCAAGGCGCTGGAAGCCGCCGGTTATATTCATACCCGCATTCTCGCGTATTCCGCCAAATATGCCTCGTCTTATTACGGCCCCTTCCGTGATGCTGTGGGCTCGGCAGCCAATTTGGGTAAAGCCGATAAACGCACCTACCAAATGGACCCGGCCAACGGCGATGAAGCCTTGCAGGAAGTCGCCGCCGACCTGGCCGAAGGCGCGGATATGGTGATGGTGAAGCCGGGCATGCCCTATTTGGATGTGGTGCGCCGCGTGAAAGACGAATTTCGCGTGCCCACCTATGCCTATCAAGTGAGTGGTGAATACGCCATGCATTGCGCCGCCTTTGAAAACGGCTGGCTGGAGCGTGACAAGATTATTCTGGAATCCTTGAATGGTTTTAAGCGTGCCGGTGCTGATGGCATTTTGACGTATTTCGCGTTAGAGGCCGCGCGTTTGTTGCGTAGGCGCAAATAAGGCTAACAGCCTTCGCCATGCCTTATTCATGTTTGCGCTGCTGTGGAGCATGATCGATTTCGGTTAAAGGATAAATGCGATAGGGTAAAGGTTTCTTATCGTTTGGGCGGAGCCGTATCTTGCTGTTATCAAAATTTTCTCTTATGCAGCGGTTTTCTTGGCTCTTCGTGCCGAGAAGATTGCTGTTGGCTAGTGCGATTGTCGCAGCCTTCCTTTCGTGTCTTGCTGGTTACATTGCGCTTAGTTTGCCTTGGCTCGGCATTAATTTTGCTGCGGCAACAGGAGGGCATGGGTTAAGCGTGGTCAGCGTCGATCATGATTCACCTAATTATGGGCGCATCATTCCCGGGCAAGTCATTGTGGCGATGAGTGATGCCAGCGGACGAAGCGTCGTTCTGAACCCTAATTTGTTGATAGATGAGCCAGACACCCTTTCTTACGCCGAGTTAAAGCAGTTTATTGACGATCAGTCGTTGCTCGCACAAATAGTCAATAATTCCCCAGTAGTGACTACTCTAAGTGGGCAAGAAATTCGTTTGCACATGGAACCCGCGCCGCTCACGTCTTTGTTTAGTGAGTTCGCCATACAGATCGCTTATGCATTGATTTCCCTTTTTATTGCCTTGGGTATTTGGGTTGTCAGGAAAGGGCAAATTGCAGCGCGCTTCTTTGCGCTGTCTGGTTTTGCTGTTTTGATCAATGGCTTACCGCTGAGCATATACACTCATCGTGATCTAATAATTGATGGACAATTATTCCAGTTGTTGTCAGCGATCAATCATGCGGGAACACTGTTGATTTGTGCAACTCTAGTCTCGCTTTTTTGGGTATATCCACGACGCTTGACGCGTTTTCCGTTGCTGGTGCCAGCATTCGTGTTTGTGGCTGTAACCATCTGCTGGCTACTGGATTTCCTGAAAATAGGCGAAGGTGCGGGCGTTACTATTTATTTACCCATTTTCGTTTGTTATGTCACCGGACTGATTTTTGCCGGCTGGCAATGGCGTGCCAGTCTGGGGCATCCCACCGATCGCGCTGCGCTGAAGTGGTGTCTCTTGGCGATCTTTTCCGGCACGGTCATGTTGATCGGCCTGGTAACTATTCCGCCGGCGTTTGGTTCCTCGCCGTTGGTGCCGGTAGCGGTGGGCTATGGTGGGTTTCTCATGGTTTATCTCGGCTTGGCAGCGGGGCTGTTGCGCTATCGCCTGTTTGATATTGAGCGCTGGTGGTTTAAAACGTGGCTTTGGTTTGTTGCGGGCCTGATGGTATTGGGGCTTGATCTGTTGCTTATCTTTTTCGTCAATATGACCACCAGCACGGCACTGGCGGTTTCTCTGGCGCTGTCGGGTTGGCTCTACTTTCCATTACGTCAGCTACTTTGGCAGAAGCTTGGGCGGCATTTTAGCGCTTCACAAGATGATGCGTTGAGAAAACTGGTCGACTTGTTGTTTGCCGCAAAATCCGAGCAACAGATCATTACCATCTGGCCTTATTTGCTGAGTCATACGTTTAAGCCATTATTGTTGCAAGATTATGAAGACGTTGTGAAGGAAGTGGAAATATCTACCGATGGTGTCCGCATGCTGATGCCTGCATTGAAGGATGGTGGTAAGCCACAAGTATTGGAATTTCCTGAAGAGGGTGGGCGCCTGTTTTCGCCACAGGATTTGCATTTGGCCAGCCTGATTTATGACCTGACCAGTAAGGCATTACAAGGGCTACGAGAGCGTGAAGCAGGTGCCGAAGCGGAGCGAAGCCGCATTATGCGTGATTTGCACGATGACCTTGGTGCGCGTTTGCTGAGTTTGGTTTACGCCTCGGACACGCCGGCAAGCCGTGATATTGCATTGGCGGCGATCGATGACCTGCGAGGGCTGGTGAATGCCGCCTCTGGAGACTCGGCACAGCTCAGGGGGCTTATCACAACCTGTGAGGGTGAAGCCAGAACACGACTTGAGAATGCGGGGCTGACATTGGAGTGGAGCCTGGTTGGTCGCTTGCCCGACAACATGGTGGTATCGGCGCGAGCAGTGAGCAACATCATGCGCACCTTGCGTGAAGGGGTAACCAACGTTATACGCCATGCCCAGGCTGACCGCGTTGAAGTGAAATGGCAGGTTGAGTCTAATAGCATGACCATTTCCATTACGGATAACGGTGAAACGACCGACATTCAGGCGTGGGCGCCAGGGCATGGGACACGCACGATTCACACCCGTACGGGCGATTTGGGCGGCAAGGCGACGTGGCTGCCTAGTCAACCTCGTGGATGTCAGTTAGAAATCAGCTTGCCGTTGCCACTTTAGTCATACCTGTGAGCACCTTTAAATTATACCCAGCCGCATGGCCTGCTGGGTGGCCTCGGCACGAGATGAAATTTCCAGCTTACGATAGATGTTCTTCACATGGCCGGCAACCGTATGGCGGCTTATTCCCAGCATGTCGGCCACCTTGGAGAGCGTAAAGCCCTTGGCAATCAGTTGTAGCACCTCTGCCTCGCGTGGCGTCATGGTGTTGCCCTCATCTTGTTCATCCTCGCCTTCGCCCTGCGAAAACGTGGCCAATACGCGGTGAGCAATGGCGGGTGACAGTGGCGGCTCACCATTAACAATGCCGCTAAGGCGTTTAGCCAGCTCCTGCTGGGATTGCTGCTTGAGAAGGTAGCCGGCCGCCCCCGCGCGTAGCGCACGAAACACATGTCGATCGTCATCGTGAATGGTGATGACCACACACAGGCAGTCCGGTTCGAGCCGACGCAGCTCACGAATAAAATCAATGCCGGTCCCGTCTGGCAAGCTCAGATCTACCAGTGCCATATCGAGCTTGATGCCAGCGGCATGCAAATGCTCAAGCGTTTCGTTGGCGGCGCCCACGCCCATGGCCGTGCTTACGGTCATGGCGGGGAAAACCTCAAGCAATACCTGGCGCATCCAGCGCTGTGCACCATCATGATCTTCCAGAATCAGCCCCATCTTCACATTATTGGCCTCTACGTCGTTACCTTTTCATACCTTACCCCGTGCACACAGGGTTAGCCATCCCCCTCATTTGAGGGGGATGGTGTATGTGCCCTCCCCCTCACTTGTGGTCTGCAATTGGGTTGAGTTTGTCTTTACGCTAGTGGTTAAGAAAAGCGCGCTTTTTGCGCGGACAAATTGATTAGAAAAATAGAGTGAGGGAACGTCATGAGTTACGACCACACAACATCTAGTTACCAGAGTTTCTTCCGGTTGACCGAACGGCTTCTGCTGGCTTGTCTGCTTACACTGGGATTAGCTGCCTGCGGTGGCGGTGGCGGTGGCTCTGATGATGGCGGTTCGGGCGGCTCAGGCGGGCCTGGGCCAAATATCACAGACAATATTCCTACGACGACTAGCATCCCGACTATCAGTGGGCTGACCGGGGATGCTAACCAAAGTTACCCGCTGTTTTATATTGATGCCTCACACAGTGATCCTGCATCAAGCACTCCTGCTGCCCAACCCTACCTAATGGCCTACGACCCAATGACAGATACTTCCAATGTTATTGATAAGCGTTTGTCACTTCTTGGTTCTCAGAAGGTGTTCCCGGCGACGTTGCATGGCGCAACTTTTGATGCAACCACTGGTAAAGCATCCAACTACCACATTGCATCGGTAGTTTATGCGCAGGATAAGGTAACGCCTCTGCCAGGTGGATCCACTTTAGTCCTGCCCGGCAAACTGATGCGCGTGGATGTAAGCAGCACGACTCCCCAACAGATCAGCAGTGACGCTGGTTTAGGGGCAGCGGCCATGACTGGAAAGGTGATTGCGTTCGATCTGAATGACCCCGACAAGGCACTTTTCGCATTTGAAGCCGGTGACCCTAGTGTTGACCCAAGACAGTTCAAGCGGGTGTCATTTGATGCAGATACTACCGAAGCGCCGCAGAGCTTTGCGCCTGGATTGATTACTCAAACCAATCTATTTAATACATCCGTTGGATATTCTGACGCTTGGCTGGTGGTAGATACAAACCAGGGGAATTGTTTAGCAAGAGTTGAAGATGCTGATCTGGCGATAGCCACCTGCATTCCCAATGCCGATGGCTCGGGTAATGTGGAGTTGCAAAAAATTGAAGGACCAGCGTCTTTTGTTACGGGCACCTATTGGTTGGACAACGGTGTTGTTTTGACCATCGCCACTGGTGCCAGTGCCACTGGTCTGTCGGTCACCAATACACTGTGGTTTTACGAATACGGCGATATTGCTACGCCAGGCAAGCTGCACCTACTTAAGAATGACGCGGGCGAAAGCTTAGAAACGTCAGAGCTTACGATGTTTGGAGAAGGTCAGGCAGGGCGTGTAGTTGGAAAGGATGGCAACACGCTTTACATTGCGGCAGGTGATGGGGGGCTTGGTGATATATTCGGCGATATAGCAGGTGGCTCTGGCGTCGGGGATATCGAGACTCATGCCTTCCTTTACAAAATCACATCGACGCCTGGGCAAATTGGCTGGGAAGAGGTTTGGCATAAAGGCGGGGGCATCACGACCGGAGAAGGCGCCATAGTGGGTGGCTTTCTTGTGGATGCTGGTACGCGCCTGCTGTGGGAAATAAACGAGAAACTTATCGCGATTTCTCTGGATGGCCAGAACTCAGTGACTCTGGATGGCCGCAGTAATACTGGCGGTATCTCAGCAATAGCTGCCGTCAGCCAAGATGGCTGGTTCTTCTATAACCGTCAATACGATAGCAAAGATTACGCCACCGCCATCAAGGTTGATGGCACCAAGCGAGTTGAACTGAAAGGCTGTCGCTGGATAGGCGCATCTACCTCGGGAAATACCAACTATGCAGGCGGAAGATTTTTCAGCTTGCAGCCCAGCGAAGTGTTCATGGCGTGCAATAACAAAGAAATTGCGGCGGTCGATGCCGATAACCCACTTGGCGGCCGTGTCATCTTGGGCGAGCTGAGCAAAGCCGCTGAAAGCATTGGAATGGGGCGTCCTGCTCCGGGCCCTCATCGTTTGATTCGTGTGGCTTATGAAGATGGTCTGGATGAAAGCTTTGAAGTGGTTTACGTCAACACACGCACAGCAGGCTCTCTCAAACACTTAATGGCTGCGCCCGCCAACGATGACTTGTCAGGCGCCGGTATGACTGCGCCAATCGATGGCTTCTGATTGTGATAGGGCGATTTACTAATCATCAAAGCAAGACAACATCGGAGATGTGTCATGAATAGCCAGCAAAAAGCAAAATTTAAAAATATGGGGATTATTCTGCTTTCCGCCTTGGCGTTTTCCGCCTGTGGTGGCGGAGGCGGCGGTGATGATGGCGGCACGGGAGGTGGCTCCAGTGGAGGTGCTGGCGATGGCGGCATCACCGTAGGCGGCGCGCCTGGCGACAATGCCTGCGTTGACAGTGCAGGTATAGCCGATATGAAGTGTTACATGGTGCCCGGCGATACGGGCGACACACCCAGTGTGTCGGAAACTGTATATCAATGGAATAGCACTAGCAGCAAATTTGTGAGTCAAGGTACGCGTACACGGGCTTTTGATATCAAAGCTAACTCTGCTGACATCACCTCAACCGGTGCTTTAAGTGCAGGCGACCCGGTGAGTTATAGCTGGACCAGCAGCAATTTCACTGTCACCAACCCCGATGGTTCGATAGCCAAGTTTTCACGTTACATCCAAACAGGTGGAAAAAGCGGCGAGTCTATTATCGAAACAAGTGGAACCACGACAGTAACGGCCTATGTCGAGGTGTTTGGTCCGCAGACTTATACGCTCACCATTCCCGGCACTAACGATACGCTTACGGCCAACAACGCTATTCTGCGCGTGATGCAGGTGCCCAGTGCAGCGAATATCGCCCACATATCCGTGTTGATCCCTGAGCAGGGAGCGGTGGCGGCCATTGATTACATAAATTGTGGCGCTGTAGGGACGGGAAACCTGCAATTCAAAAACGACATAAGCTACTACGAAACCACCTGTGGTCACGGCCATTTCATGAAGGCTGATGAAGCTGCCTTGCGTATTGCCAACCCCAGTGGCAGCACCACGCCGGGTGGTGGCACTACGCCCACCGATAGCGATATCGAAAATTACATTCGCAGCAAGTTGGGTTCGGGTAGTGAAACCGTGAAGGTTAAGATTTCTACGAACCTACCAGGAGAACTCCCTACAGTGTACTTCAATAAAACGTTAAAGAATGTCGGTGTGCCAAATGATCAAGCTCAATTCTGCGGTGACTTTGCCGACTATAGTATGCATATCTATGACCCTGGTCACACCCCACAGCCAGATGATGCATGCCTATTCATGGAAACGCCACTGATAAATGGAGTGATCACTACCTTCAGCGGCACAGGGAAGGGGGGACAAGCCTCGTATGTCTGGGAGTAGTCAACTACTGCATTAACACCAACATGAGCGGCCACGGGCAACACTGCTGTGGCCGCATCAACGTAATCACTTACAATACTCAAAGGAGCACACCATGAAAAAAGCAATAACCCTACTGTTGGCATCTGTTTGTAGTTTGGCATTGGCCACTTCCGCCGTGGCCGCCAAAAAATCGACCTCGTTGGGCATGGGCGTCGCCATTGGCAATGATAACGACACGACGCTTTTCCTGCCCATTCAGCCCGCCGATGGCAAATTGTGGTTTGAGCCGTATCTTGCTTACCATAACGAATCACCAGACAAAGGCTCAAGCTCAAGCTCGTTGGGGATTGGCACAGGTTTGTTTGTGGATTTTGAATCAAGCCAAAAGACGCGCGCCTACTTTGGCGGCCGTGTTGGTCTCGCCAGCGTGTCGCCGTCAGTGGGTGATAGCTATACAGCGTTTACGCTGGCACCCACTGTAGGCTTTGGTTACTTGCCTGTCAGTAACGTGATGCTGGGTGCTGAAGCGTCGTTTGGCTTCACCACATCGGATGCTGGGTCAGAATTTGGCACCAACTCAGCCGTGTTCTTGCGGTATTTTTTCCAGTGAAGTAATCGCGGACAGGG
>CAYVZZ010000013.1:26869-31950 GCA_964456185.1 uncultured Alcanivoracaceae bacterium | reverse complement strand
CTCGACTGGAAGGGCACATGAATCAACTGGCGATGATCAACCGGCTGGGCTTTGGGTAAAACGGCCGCATGGTCGCCTTGGGGGAGTGCCGTGCTAATGCGGTTGGCCAGCTGCTTCGCCTTAGCTTGGGTGATATCACCCACTAGGGCAATGACCACATTACCCGCCGCATAAAACTGCTGGTAAAACGCCTTGAGTTGCTCGCGCTCAATGTCCGGCAAGCTGGTAAGCGTGCCGCTGGACGGGTGTGCATAAGGATGCTCGCCGAAAATAGTCTTCATGAAAGCCTTGCTGGCTTGCGGGCCAGGTACCTGCTTGCTCATGCGTAACCCTTGCAACATTTGCGTGCGAATACGCGTGAGGTCTTTTGGGGTAAAGGCCGGTTTTAGCACCTGTAACAGCAAGTTGATATTGGGCTTGAGGTATTCCGGATCGGTGAGACTGCGCAGGTGAATGACGCCCATATCGTGATAGCTGCCCGCCGAAAGGCGGGCGCCGTGGTTGTCGAATTGCTTGGCAATGGCATCACTGTCCAGGCCGCTTTGGGTGGTTTCGCCAATCAAGCTGCTGGTCAAGGCGGCCAGCCCGGGCACGCCACCGTCACGACTGGAGCCCGCCGCAAAGGTGAGCTGGATGTCCAGCATGGGCAGTGACGGGTTGCGCACAAATGACACCTGGCTGCCGGTGTCTGTTGTCCAGCGTTTAATGTCCAAGGATGGCGTGGTGCTGGCCATGTCAATGTGCGCCAAGGAATGCGGAAACCCGGCTGCTGTGCTGGCGGTATTGGTCGTGGTCGAGCAGGCGGCGAGCAATGCAGCCAAGCCACACGCCATAAAGAAACGCAGTTTATTCATCGGTCGTCTCCTGCTGGTCGGCGGTGGGTAACACATGGGCAATGGTGCGACGTGACTTGACGAGCCATTTGGCGGCCACCTGGCTGACGTCCTCGGGTGTTACCTTGGCCAGGTTCGCGGCGAAATTATCTGCCAGCTGCCAGGGCAGGCCTACTGTCAGCAGGTGCCCCAATGTCATTGCTTGTCCCATGTTGGAGTCTTTGCTGTAAACATCGCTGGCCAGGACTTGCGCCCGGACACGCTGCATTTCAGCCTCGCTGGGAGGCGTTTCTTTGATGTCTTCCAGTTGTTCGAGTAATGCCGTCTGGGCTTCTTGCAAGCTAACGCCCGGGTTGGGAGTGGCCGTTAAGGTAAATAATCCGCCGCCACGGCCGCTACCACCATAACCGGCGCTGACACCAGCCAGCAGGCGTTTGCCGCGTACCAAACGGGTGGGCAGACGGGAGCTGGCACCGCCATCCAAGACACCGGCCAACATGGATAACGCATAGAAGGTGTCGGTCTGCTTGGCGTTACCCAGTGTGGGCACGTTGTACGCCATATACAGGGCAGGCACTTTGACCGGCACATGCAAGGTAATCAGGCGTTGCCCGGCCGCCGGCTGCAAGGCACCGGACGCGTGCCAAGGTTCACCTTGACTGGGAATGTCGGCAAAATAGCGCTTAACCAGTTGTTTGGTGTGTTTTAGCGAGACATCGCCGACGATGACCAGATAGGCGTTGGCCGGTTGATAATAGCGTCGGTACCAGTCGCGCAGTTTCTCGGGCGTGATGTTATCCAAATCGTTCAGCCAACCGATGGTGGGGTGGGCATAGCCGGTGCCGGGGCGGGCAATGGCCGCAAAACGCTCCCAGGCATAAGAGTTGGGCTGGTCAAGCACGCGCATGCGGCGTTCTTCTTTGACCACTTTTAATTCGCTGGCAAATTCGTCCGGATCAATCACCAGGTTATGCATGCGTTCGGCTTCCAGCTCCAGCGCCAAGGGCAGGCGGCTGGCCGCATACTGCTGGTAATAGGCAGTGTAATCGTAGCTGGTAAAGGCATTTTGGCTGCCGCCATAGCGTGACACCAGGCTGGAAAATTCACCCGGCTTCAGATGTTTGGTGCCTTTGAACATCATGTGCTCCAGCACATGACTGATGCCGGTCGCACCGGCGGGCTCGTCGATGCTGCCGACCTTGTACCACACCATCACCGTAACCACGGGTGCTTGATGGTTTTCGCGCACCAGTACGGTTAGCCCGTTGTCCAGCGTGAATTGGTGGGTGTTATTGGCGGCAAGGCTTTGTAATGGCCAGCTGAGAAGCAGAACCAACGAAAAAATGAGAGAGAATTTCATGACAACTCGTTCCGTGAATGCGCTTGGTAAGACAGGCGAGCCGCCGGAGGGTTCAATGGGCGGCGTTTAGTCGAAAACAAAGGTTTTAGGAAGCCGCCGCCGTGGAGGTGTGTTGTGTTTTGTCCTTCGGTTTTGGCTCGGGAAGCGTTTCGCCCGTGAGCTTTTCTAGCCGTTTGATGATGTCGTCAAAATGCTGGGTAATTTGCTGTATTTCGTTTTTGTAATTGGCAAGCTGCTGCTTAACGGCATCAAGTTGACCGCTATACATGTCGATCAGATCTTGAGTGCCGGTGGGCACGTCGGCACCGCGTTTTTGGAAGCCAGCGGCACGATCGATTTGTTCATGCAGTTTGTGTTGTAAGCGCAATTTTTGGTTGCGCGCGTAGTTCATCTTAAGTTGGATGGCTTCAATTTTGCGGTCGCGAGTGCGTGCCGCACCGCGTGGGCCGATATACATGCGCAAGAGCTGCTGATTTTGTTCTTTGCGCTCTTGTTTTTTGCGCATGGCTTCGCGTTGCGCTTTGGGAATGCCGGGCGGCACAATTTCGACCACACGGCCATTGGCGTTAAGGATTTCATAGCCGGCATAGAGGGCATCTTCGGTGAGCGAGCTGGAAATCACCGTAATGCCCTTATCGTTTACGTAACGGAAAGTGGCATTAGGTGGCAGGCGGAAACCGTCATTTCCCGCTGCCATGGCGGGCAGTGTGGCGGCCAGCAGGCAGCCGCCGAGAAATAATGTCAAACCCGTCAAGCGCATAGAGCGTCCTTTTTATTATTAAGCCACACCGTATTGTTTACGGTAATTCTGCATGGCGTCCAGTGCCGTTGTTTGTGATGCATCCTGCGATAGACATTCAATAATATCGGTTAAAGCCAGAATAGATGCAACCGGCACCCCTAGCTTTTCGGATACTTCCTGGGTGGCAGAAAGCTCGCCCTGGCCTTTTTCTTGGCGGTCCAGCGCCACCATAACGCCCGCTAGCGTGCCTTCCGTCGGTGCTAGCAAGTCGGCAACCTGACCAATAGCCGTTCCGGCTGTGATGACGTCATCGACCACTAGAACACGGCCTTTTAACGGGGCGCCGACTAACCAGCCACCTTCGCCATGGTCTTTGGCTTCCTTGCGATTAAACGCCCAAGGCAGGTCGCGTTGATGTTTCTCTGCCAAAGCACAGGCAATGGCCGCCACCAACGGAATGCCTTTGTAGGCCGGACCGAATAGCATGTCGAACTTGATACCGCTGGCGACGATGGCATCGGCGTAACAGGATGCCAAGGTGGCCAAAGCCGCCCCCGTGTTAAAGGTGCCGGCATTGAAGAAATAGGGGCTTTTGCGCCCCGATTTCAAGGTGAATTCGCCAAAGCTCAAGGCTTTCTGTTGCAGCGATAAATCATAAAACCGTTGTTGATACGCCTGCATGACGATTGCTCCTTACCAGCCCAGTGCGGCTTGTTGTTTTTTCACCAGATCGGCAATGCCGTCTTTGGCCAGCTGTAACATGGCTTGTTGCTGTTCAAAGGTGAAGGGTTCGGCTTCAGCCGTGCCTTGAATTTCCACAAAGCCGCCGTGCTGCGTCATCACCACATTCATATCGGTATCTGCGTTGGAGTCTTCAATGTATTCCAGATCCAGCACGGGTTCACCCTTATAGATGCCCACCGACACCGAGCCAATAAGCGCCAGTAACGGATCTTCTTTGATCTTTTTCTTTTCCAACATCCAGGTGAGGGCGTCGACCAACGCCACTGCCGCGCCCGTGATTGAGGCCGTGCGCGTGCCGCCATCCGCCTGCAGTACATCACAGTCGATTTTGATGGTGTGCTCGCCGAGCTTTTCCATGTCGACTGCAGCACGCAAAGAACGCCCAATAAGACGCTGGATTTCCACCGTACGGCCGCTTTGTTTGCCGCGTGTGGCTTCACGGTTGCCACGGGTATTGGTGGCGCGCGGTAGCATGCTGTATTCCGCCGTCAGCCAGCCACGTCCTTTGCCCTTCAAAAAGCGCGGTACGCCACTTTCTACCGAAGCAGTACACAGCACTTTGGTGTTGCCGTATTCCACCAACACGCTGCCTTCGGCATGACAGGTGAAATCGCGGGTAAAAGTGACTTCGCGCATGGCGTTGTTGGCACGACCGGACGGACGCATAGGATTCTCCAGCTAATGAAATAACATGAGCTGCACATTGTAACGGAAAGCAGGGTGCCTTGTGCTAGCTGCTACAATGAAAAAACCTGTTTAAGGAGTCGACCCATGATTCGTAGCATGACCGCCTTTGCCACCAGCCGCAGCGAACAAGAAAACTACCGCCTTGTTTGGGAAATTCGCTGTGTGAACCATCGTTATCTGGAAATTAATAGCCATCTGCCGGATAGCTGGCGTGAGCTGGAAACCGAGCTGCGCGCCCGCTGCCGCCAAAAGCTGGAGCGCGGCAAGGTGGATATCCGCCTGCGCTATGACGCCTTGGCAGACGACAGCGAGCTAGTGCTCAACAAAGCCAAGGTTGCCCAACTGGCCGAATTGACCCGTGAAGCGGGCGACATCATCTTGCATGCCGGCCCGGTTAGCCTGACGGATATTTTGGCGCTGCCGGGAGTGATGCACTGCAAATCACCGGATCTGGCCCCCGTTAAAGAAGACGCACTGGGTTTGTTTGATGACGCCTTGCAACAGCTGGTGGCTAACCGTGAGCGGGAAGGCGCCGAGCTAAAGCGCTTTGTCGACGCCCGTCTGACACAAATCAGCGAGCAGGTGGCGCAGGTACGCGCCGCCTTGCCTGACATCCTTAAACAAAAGCAGGACGACATTGCCGAACAGGCGCGAGAACTGGCTGAGACCGACCCAGAGCGGTTGGAGCAGGCGCTGGTGACCCTGTTGCAGCGTC
>CAYVZZ010000013.1:26613-26859 GCA_964456185.1 uncultured Alcanivoracaceae bacterium | reverse complement strand
ATGTGGCCGAAGAGCTGGATCGCCTGGATGCCCACGTCAAAGAAGCCCGCTATCAGCTGGAGCAATCGCCCGCTAAAAATGCCCAGCATAAAAAGAGCCTTGGGCGGCGGCTGGATTTTCTCATGCAAGAATTTAACCGTGAAGCCAACACGCTAGGCTCCAAATCGGCTGCCATCGAAACCACCCGCGCGGCGGTGGAGCTAAAAGTGCTTATCGAGCAGATTCGCGAGCAGGTGCAGAATATCG
>CAYVZZ010000013.1:0-26603 GCA_964456185.1 uncultured Alcanivoracaceae bacterium | reverse complement strand
CTTCAAGTTGCCAGTGGCCGACGGGTGATTGGCCAAAGGCTTGCTTGTGGCTCCAGGTGCGGTAGCCAGGACGGGTCTCTCCACTGCCGACAATGCGCAGCGGAATACGGTCGACAATGTGACCGTTGTGTCGCCATATATGCTGCACCTTTTGTTTTAGCCCAGTGGGCGCAATGATTCGACTGTAAGCATATAGCCCGTGACGACGTAGCTCGCTTAGCGAAAATTGTTGACGCGCCAGCCCCGGGTCGCGCTGCTGGGCATCAAACTGCGTGGTAATCGATAAGGCAGTGGTTTGCAGGGTGACGGCAGGAACCCAATAACGACCCAACCAAGCCCCCAGCCCTACAGTGCATGAAAGTAGAAGGGCTGCGCACCAACGCCACGAGTGCGTGCCCAACGCATGGATGAAGCTGGGCAAGGCACTCACTCCCAACGCCAGAGACGCCATGATAAGTGTCTGAGCCATGGTGAGATCAAACAAGAGTGGTGCAGCGGTTAACAGCATCACTACTAAAGTGAAGCCGTGAAAACCGAGCGATAGCCAGCGCCGTTTACTGATATGGTCGTGATAGAATGGATCGATAATAGAAGCTAACGCAGCCATGGCAACTAGCCCGGTTACGACGACCTGGCCGCTTAACCAAACGGTGGACGACAGGAAAAAAGGCAGCACAAAAAAGAGTGTTTCCTGATGCACCAGTTGAGTCGCATAACGACCTAACATCGCCGGCAAGCGGTGGCGTGTAAAGCGACTCACCCAGGCGACAATAAATGGTTCTGCCAGCAGCAACAGCCAGTTTGCCAACATGATAGCGGCCAGCCATTGCACCATGGCGGGTTGGCGTTGTACCAAGAAGCAACTGATTAACCCCATGACAAAGGACACTATGGGCAACCAACGTCGCAGGTGCCAGAGGCGAAAAGCAAAGCGTCCTAAAGCACTGTCGGGGAAGTTGGGCTGGAGGGCAGAGACAGGTTTTATGTCGTGTTCAGAGCGTTGATGCACAGGCCACCAAAATAAAACGGGTTCATTAGTTCGATGGTGGCAGACTCGCGAAGTTCAGTTGCCGCTATCGCGTCCAGGCGCTGAGCGAATGTAAAAAGACTTTGTGACGTGAGTGTTGTGGTTGATGAAGTGATAAGGGCGGCAGATACTAAGCTGGATTACTAATTAATGAAGGAATCTTGTAATGAAACTGTATAGCTTTGCCGGCTCCTGCGCGCTGGCCTCGCACATTGTGTTGGAATGGATTGGCAAGCCGTATGAATTAGCGCTGATTGAGCGTGGTGATCTGGATAACCCCGAGTTGCTTAAGCTGAACCCCAACCACAAGGTGCCGATTCTGGAAGATGATGGCTGGGTGCTGACACAAAATGCAGCAATTTTGCAGTATTTGGCCGAAACCCACCCGGAGGCCGAGCTACACGGTGACTCGCCTAAAAGTCGGGCGGTAGTGAATAGCTGGCTGGGGTTGATTAACTCGGAAGTTCACCCCGCATTTAAAGCCTTCTTTGTCGGCGCACCCTATCTCAAAGATGCGACGGTTGAAGACAAAATGAAAGCACAAGCGAGCCAAACATTACGCCAGTATTTCAGCCGTCTGGATCAACAGCTGGCCGATAAAGAATGGCTCACCGGCCAACGCTCGATTGCCGATGCGTATTTGTTCGTCACACTGTTTTGGGCCAACTTCCTGAAGCTGGACATGAATGGTCTGGATAATTTGGCCGCCTTTACGGCACGTATGCAGGCCGATACGGCCGTGCAGAAAGCATTAAGTGCACAAGGGCTGGCGTAAGTCAGTCGGTTTGGAGGCATGGTCGGTATAAATCAACAGTGAAACTGTGAATTTATAAACCGAGCCCTTAAAATGGTTTGAATAATACAAAAATTACGTCAATAATTAACGTGTATTTGAATATTTATAAACCGGTCTGGGGCGGTCATGCTAAACACTGAAGCTAGACAGCAACTACAGAAACTGCTGCCGTTGAATATGATCGCCACCAAATCATGGCTGAGGGCGCAAGGACTCAACCGGCATTTTCTGGATAATGCAGTGCGGAGCCAAACGCTGATTCCTATTGCAGCCGGTGTTTACACTAGGCAAGAAGCGAGGCTGTCCTGGAAAGGAATCGTTGCCTCGTTGCAACGCATGGCCGATGTTCCTGTCCATGCTGGAGGTCTGACAGCGTTAGAGTTGGAAGGACTTGGCCATTACCTGTCCAGAGGAAACCAACCCAAGGTTCACCTCTATTCCGCTGAGATGCTGCCTAGATGGCTGGCTAGAATTGATGTACCAGCACAATTTGAGTGGCATGGCACTCGTCGCCTATGGTCAGAGACGCTGATGCAAGACAATCGGTATCTGAGGCAAGATAACTGGCAAGCATCACTTCCTTTATTGCATTATTCCTGCCCAGAGAAAGCCATTTTGGAGCTTTTGGCTATAGTGCCCAATACCATCAGCTTTGAACATGCTGATCAACTTATGCAAGGATTACACAACCTATCGCCACGTAAGTTGAATGCCTTGCTGAAAGCCTGCAGCAGTATCAAGGCCAAGCGTCTCTTTCTCTGGCTGGCAGAAAGACATCAACACGCTTGGCTTAAGTACCTCACACCAAAACAGTATGTACTGGGCACTGGAAAACGATTGATTGCTAAGGGTGGCAAGCTGGATCCAACCTGGAAAATAACGGTGCCGAAGGATATGTGACAACATGCATAGACAAAGCCACTACTGCCGGCAGGTGCAGCTACTACTCAGGACTATTCCTTTTGTTGCGCAGCACGACTGTTTTGCTCTAAAAGGTGGAGCCGCTATCAACCTGTTTGTTCGTGACTTTCCCCGGTTTTCGGTTGATATCGATTTAGTTTTTCTGCCCATGATGGAACGAAATGAAGCCCTACATACCATCAGGAGTAACCTAGAAACCCTTGCCTCCACGATCACAGCTAATATCAGCAATACTCGTGTTGTTCGCGTCTTCCAGGATAAATCAGATGCCCTGCGCTTATTGGTAGAGCACGATAATGTTCAAATCAAAATTGAGTTGTCTCCTGTACTACGCGGTACGGTTTTTGAGCCCCAAGTCATGCCAGTAAGTGGGACTGTTGAAGATGAGTTTGGTTTTGCCGAGATCTCAGTGGTGAGCTTTGCTGATTTATACGCGGGGAAAATCTGTGCTGCATTGGATCGGCAACATCCGAGGGACCTGTTCGATGTTAAGCAGCTGCTTGATAACGAGGGGTTAACCGATGAGCTTCGCAGAGCCTTGTTGGTTTATATCATTAGCCACCCGCGCCCTATTTCCGAACTGCTTAGACCAAACTTCAAAGATATCTCAGGTGTTTACGAAGGGGAGTTTCGGAATATGACCGATGAGGTCGTTCCCCAAGCAGAGCTTGAAGCAACTCGCGAGCAATTGCTGAGGCTCATAAACTCGTCTTTGACGCCAAAAGAGCGATCATTTTTACTGTCTTTCAAGAACCGCACCCCCAACTGGTCTTTTTTGGAGCTTTCAGGAATCGACCAGTTACCTGCTGTTCGTTGGAAAATGCAAAACTTGGCCAAAATGAGTCCAGAAAAACATTTAGAGGCTTACCAACGGCTTCAACAAATATTGACGATATAAAACTCGTCCTACATCTGTTGGCTGCACCCTGATAAGGCGGACAAACCTGTCGGGTTTTTCGATAAGCGAGATATTCACCAGAACGCGTGTTAGCGTAAGTCAGTCGGTTTGGAGGTGTGGCCGGTATAGCAGTTACACTTCCCCCATATAGCCCCCGGTCTGTCGTTGCCAAAGGCGGGCATATAGGCCGTTGTTTGCCAGCAATTCGTTGTGACTGCCCATTTCGACAATGCGCCCTTCTTCCATGACGATTAAGCGGTCCATGCGTGCAATAGTGGATAATCGATGGGCGATGGCGATAACGGTTTTGTTGTCCATCAGCGCATCGAGGCTGTCTTGAATGGCGGCTTCAACTTCGGAATCCAGGGCGCTGGTGGCTTCGTCCAAAATGAGGATGGGAGCGTTTTTCAGTAACACCCGGGCGATGGCAATGCGTTGGCGCTGGCCGCCGCTGAGTTTGACGCCGCGTTCACCTACCAGTGCGTCATAACCTTTGCGCCCTTTGTTGTCTTCCAGCTGGGGAATAAACGTATCGGCCTTGGCGCGGCGCACCGCATCATCGATGGCGGCCTCATCCGCACTGGGATCGCCGTAGAGAATATTGTCGCGGATGGAACGGTGCAGCAGTGAGGTATCTTGCGTCACCATGCCGATTTGCGAGCGCAGGCTTTCTTGTGACACTCGGGCGATGTCTTGCCCGTCAATGTGAATCTGTCCCTGATTCAAATCGTAAAGGCGTAACAGCAGCCGGACGAGGGTGGACTTCCCGGCACCAGAGGGGCCGACCAGACCGATTTTCTCACCACCTTTTACGGCCAAATCAAGTTGCTCAAATAGTGGGCGTTGTTGGTCGTAATGGAAACCGACTTGGGTCAGCCTTACCTCGCCATTGGTGACTTTTAACGGTGGTGCATCGGGTGCATCTTGCACGTCGAGTGGATGGGAAATGCTGGTGATGCCGTCTTGCACCGTGCCCACGGCCTCGAACACCATGTTGACGACCATCATAATCCAGCCGGACATGTTGCTGATGCGAATGACGAGCCCGGTGGATAGGGCAATGTCACCCACGGTGACGTTACCTTTACTCCAAAGCCACAAACCGAGTGCGGCAGTACCGGCGATTAGTCCGCCATTCATGGTAGTGACACTGGAGTTGAGCAGCGTTGAAATACGTGTCATGCGGGCTAATTTGTGAGTCTGCTCGGCCATGGCATCACGCACATAACGGGTTTCGTGCCGACGGCGTGCAAACAGTTTTAGAGTGAGCACGTTGGTGTAGCCGTCGACCACCCGCCCCATGAGTTTCGAAGCGGCCGCCGATGCCAGCCAAGAACGCTTTTTCAATTGGGGAATAAAAATCGCCAAGGCACCGATGTAGAACACCACCCAAACCAATAGCGGCGCTACTAGCCAAACGTCGGCCTGTACGAATAGCGCCATGGCGCTACCCACATAGACGGTGACATACCAAAGCGCGTTGACCACCTGCATGGTCGATTGGCGAATCGACATGCCGGTACGCATGATGCGGTTGGCAATGCGACCGGCATGGTCATTTTGGAAAAACGCCATGCTTTGTTGCATCACATAGCGATGGTTTTGCCAGCGAATGCGGTTGGTGAGGTGCGGGGCGACGGTTTGGTTAATCAGCAGGTTGTGCAGAAAGCTGAAAAAGGGGCGAGCGATAACCACCACAAAGGCCATCCAGGCCAGCTCTTCACCATGCGCCGTAAAGAAGGTGGCCGCTTCGGCATTTTTCACCAAATCGACCAAACGCCCGATGAAGCCAAACAGTGCGACTTCGATACCGGCGACGAAAAAACCAACGACCAGTAACGCCACAAAAACCGGCCAGACTTGGCGTAAATAAAACAAGTAAAAGCGTCCGACCGTTTTGGGAGGGGTGCCTTCCGGCACCTCGTCAAACACCTTGATACGTGATTCAAACCAGCGAAAAATCATGTTAGCCCGGCCAGTTGGGTGAAACGCTGCCACACATCATGAACCGCAATGTCGCGCAAACATTGCGCGTCGGGGCCGCGATAGTGTGCTACCTCGCAAGTCTTGTTGTAGCAGGGAATGCAATCATAGCCGCTAGCCACAAGGTGCACCGAGGCTGCACCGGTTGCGCCGATCAGTGCCGGGTCAGTGGGGCCATAAAGGGTCAGGGTGGGGATATCCAAAGCGGCGGAAACATGCGCCAATCCCGTATCGACACTAATCGTGCCGCGCGCGCCAAGCATAATAGCGGCCATCTCGGTGAGGCTTTTACGTGGCAGGGCGATGGCATTGTCAAAGCCTTTCGCCAGGCGGTCACAGTGGGCTTTTTCGGCAGCCGAGCCAGATGTGAGCAGCACCTTAAGCTGCCGTTTGGCGGCCAGCGCAATGATGTTGCGCCAGTGGTCGTCTTGCCATTGCTTGGTTGGCCAGCTGGCATTGGGCACGCCCACAATATAGTCACTTGCTGGCAGGTTGTTGGTTGCCGGCCAGCTTTTGTCTTTTAGGCCAAAATCGGGGGGCGTGTTGGGCAAGGTATAACCCAGCGATTTGGCAAACAGTTCGCGCCAGCGGCGAATCGAGTGTTGCTGCTGGCTGACATTATGACGCCGCCGATACGCCCAGTGCGCCGGATATTCCCGCACACCGGTTTTGTCGGGGCCGTGTTTAATGCCGCGTGTCATGGCAGTTACTACTGCGCTTTTAATATTGGTTTGCGCATCAATGATGGCGTCATAACGCTTGGCGCGTAGTTGGCGCACAAAAGGCCGAAAAGCACCCGGCTGATTGCGCAAGGCGTCGCGCGGGGCTTGTTTCCAGCGTCGGTGAGCGCTGACGATGACCTTGTTAACGGCTGGGTGCCAAGTAGGTATCTCGGCAAAAGCGGTATCGGCCACCCAATCGAAGGTAATATCGGGAAAGACCTGCCGGGCGTCACTGAGTGCGGGCAATGCCTGCACCAAGTCCCCCATGGAGGTCATTTTAACAATCAGGATGTGCACGAAAGATGAGCCTAGATTATTGCTGACGTCGCCAATTATGCTGGTTTGTCAGCAACTCCTCAAAGTCTTCGGCGGGGACCGGGCGGCTAATCAGATAGCCCTGGATGGCATCAGCCCCCATGCTGCGCAAGATTTCCAGTTGTGATTGGGTTTCTACGCCCTCAGCAATGACGTTGAGGTTGAGGCTATGCGCCATGGTGATGACGGCCTGCACAATGGCGGCATCTTCGCTGCTGCCGTCGAGATCCATCACAAAAGCGCGATCGATTTTTAGTTCGTCGATGGGGAAACGTTTCAGATAACTTAGCGAGGAGTAGCCAGTACCGAAATCATCCAATGACAGACCGACGCCGATACCTCGAATATCGCTTAAAATATCGATGTTGGCTTCGAGATCGTCCATCAGAAGCGTCTCGGTGATCTCCATTTCCAGTTGCGATGGCGACAGCTGACTCGTCTCAAGTGCTGATTGCACGAGTTGAACCACATCTGTGCTGCGGAACTGCTGCGCCGACAGGTTGACCGACATTTTTAGGTGCGTGTCGATACCGCGCTTATGCCAGTCAGATGTCTGGCGGCAGGCTTCGTGCAACACCCATTCGCCAATATCGGTAATTAGACCGGTTTCTTCGGCCAGCGGCACGAAAGCTGCGGGGCTAAGCAGTCCCATGGTGGGGTGTTGCCAGCGTACTAATGCTTCGGCGCCGACAATCTTGCCATTGGCCAGATCGAGTTTGGGTTGGTAATAAACGCGGAATTCTTCGTTGGTGACGGCCTTGCGCAAGCTGGTTTCTAGCGCCAGCTGCTCGATGGTCGCCATGCGCATGTCGCTGCGATAAAGCTGCGCGATATTGCCGCCTTTGCGTTTGGCTTGGTGCATGGCGATATCGGCTTGGCTGATCATGGTGTGTGAATCTTCGGCCGTCTCCGGATACAACGAAATGCCGACGCTAGCGCCCAGTAGAAGCTCGTGATCTTGCACTTTGATGGGTTGCTTTAAGCAGTTGATTAGGCGGGTGCTGAGTTTGTGAACCGTTTTATCATTCTGATACGGCAGTAAGATAGTAAATTCATCGCCATCAATACGCGCCACCATTTCATCGCTGATGCGGTGTTCTTGTAGGCGTTGTGCACAAATTTTCAATACCTCGTCACCAATTTGATGCCCAAGACTGTCGTTGATGGCTTTGAAACGGTCAATGTTGAGATACAGCAAAGCCACTTGGGTGCGCTTGAGATGCGCCATGGTGATTTGGCGCTGTAGTGCATCGCTGAATTGTTTGCGGTTAGCCAAACCAGTAAGGCGGTCATGGCTGGATAGGAACTTAAGGCGTTCTTCGCCCTTACGGCGCTCGGTGAGATCTGACGCCATGGCGACAAAGTGAGTAAGCTGGTGGTCATCGTTATAAACGGCGTTAATTTGTAGCCACTGTGGGTAAAATTCACCATTTTTTCGTCGGGCGTGCAGTTCGCCTTGCCAAAAGCCCTCGCTGTATAGCTGCTGTTTAATGTCTTCGTAAATTGATGCATTTTCTTTGTTGATGGGGCGCACAACGTGACCAATGACATCGTCTTCATCAAACCCAGTGATATAGCTAAAGCTGTCGTTAACCGCGAGAAAGTGAAATTTGCTGTCGAAAACAAAGATAGCCTCGGCTGCACTTTCAAATACGGTGGCCGCTAGCCGGCGTTGGTTTTCAGCTTCTTGTTGTTCGGTGACATCGCGCCGCGTACCAATCATATGGGTGGCGTGCTGGTCGCTATTACGTTCAATGACCTGGCCGTGGTCTTCTACCCACACCCAAGAGCCGTCAGCATGCTTCATGCGATAGATGCTTTTATAATAAGGCGTGTTGCCGCGCAGATGCTCAGTCATGGCGTGGCGCACCGCAGGGCGATCATCCGGGTGGATGAGGTGACGCAATTGTTCGGGCACGCCATCCGGTTGTAATTTGATCCCCAGCAGCTCTTCTGCATTGGCCTGAAAGGCGTTGTCGGTATCCAGGTGCCATTCCCACATGGCGATTTGGCTGGCATCCAGTGCCAGTTGCAACAAGCGGCTAGTCGAGGTGAGCTCTTGGTTGGCGTTGCGTAGCTCTTTGGTGCGTGAGTCGACCATGAGCTCAAGCCGCTCTTTTGCTTTTTGCAGGTTTTGCCGTGCTTCACGACGTTCAAACATTTCCTGTGCCAGCTTGTTACTGAGCCCCTCTGCATCCTTCCGTGCTGTTTCCAGAAAGCTGATGAGCGAGCGGTTGTTCAATTTGGTGCGTAACGTGTGCATCACCACACGATTGACAAGGGTGCCGGCAATCAGCATGCCAATAATAAGCACGGGCAGCAGCGCAACCAGTGCAGTAGTGTGGCCGGTGATGTCATCCCAGTTACTGGTGATGGTGATCGGGCTCATGACGAGCAGGATGTACGCCACCATGAGCGATTGTTTGGCTGCTGTACTGCCAATGGCAACAAAACACAGCCCCAAGAGGGCAACGTAACAAGATAATAGCTGCAAAGTGGGCAGATAAGACACAAGTGCTGCCGAAGTAGGCGGAACAAATAGCGGGGCGGCAATGATAAAGGGCAGCGTGCCGGCCAAGATAACTGCCGTGAGTTGGCGCAAAAAATGCCTTGAATCAATGGAAGCCGTGTTCCCGTTCGACCGGGCATCACGCACTTGCCGACGATAGGGGACAATAAAGAGGAAGCGGCCGCCGATGGATAAGAGAGATAGCAGCACCCATAACCACCAAGCCTGCAGTGAGGCGGGGCCATCAGCATAAAGCCAAGCGATTGCGCCAATTGCCAATACTTCAGTGAGTAACAGCAAAGGAGCGGCACGGAGCAGCAGTTTTGCTTGCTCAAAATACAATGCACGGCTTGTTGTCTGCGGTGGGGTAACCAACGGCATCTCCAAAACGATGGCTTCCATTTACTTAAGTTGGCGGTTTATTGTAATCGGCTGCGCCATCCCGTCACTGAAAAATCCATTTTCAGCTCTACTGCTTCAGTCTGCACGAATGTACGAAAAAATAAAGGTTGATTTACGACTTTGTACATTCATTTCATCAATGTTAGGTGCTGTATTCGGTTAGCGCGCCCTTCTTTCGTTTTTGCTACCATGTTGCGCCATGATGAATCCCGATATATTGCTCGACCTTTTGAATCCGGCTCAGCGCGATGCGGTGGTGGCCGATGACTCTCGTTTATTAGTGCTTGCGGGTGCCGGTTCCGGTAAAACGCGCGTACTGGTGCATCGCATTGCCTGGCTGGTGACGCAAGAATACATCAGCCCGCATGCCATTTTGGCCGTCACCTTTACGAATAAGGCTGCGCGTGAAATGCGCGGGCGGCTGGAAGAGCTACTTGCGCGCCCGGTTGGCGGCATGTGGGTGGGCACTTTTCATGGTATCGCCCACCGTTTGTTGCGTCGCCACTGGCAAGAGGCCGGCTTGGTCGAAGGCTTCCAGATTATGGATTCCGATGATCAGGTGCGGTTGGTTAAGCGTATTCTGCGCGAGCAGGAGTTGGATGAAAAACGCTGGCCGGCGCGTCAGGCGGCTGGCTTTATTAACCGTTGCAAAGACGATGGCCTGCGGGCACGACACGTCGAGGCAGGGCATGATTTGTTTCGGCAAACCATGCTGCGGATCTACACCGCCTATGAGGAACGTTGCCAGAAAAGCGGGCTGGTCGATTTCAACGAGCTGTTGTTACGCGCGCTGGAATTGTTGCGTGATAACAGTGAATTGCTGCAGCATTACCAACGCCGTTTCCGGCATTTATTGGTCGACGAGTTTCAAGATACCAACGCCATTCAATATGCCTGGCTCAAGTTGTTAGCCTGTGATGACAATGGCGTCACCGTGGTGGGTGACGATGACCAATCCATCTACGGCTGGCGCGGTGCCAAGGTCGAAAATTTGCAGCTGCTGGGGCAGGATTTTCCAACGCTGCGCACCATTCGCCTAGAACAAAACTATCGCTCGACCAGCAATATCTTGAAAGCCGCTAATGCGGTTATTTCCCACAACGCCGATCGCCTCGGAAAGACTCTGTGGACCGAGGGAAAGGATGGCGAACCGCTACACAGTTACGCCGCCTTTAATGAAGTGGACGAAGCCCGCTTCATTACCGGACGCATTCAAGCCTGGTTGGACAGCGGGCAAGCCGCCAGCGACGTAGCTATTTTGTATCGCTCCAACGCCCAGTCGCGTGTGCTGGAAGAAGCTCTGCTGCAATGCGGCATCAGCTACCGCATTTACGGCGGCCAGCGCTTTTTCCAGCGTCAGGAAATCAAACACGCTCTGGCCTATTTGCAGCTCATTAATCGCCCCGAATCCGACGCGGCTATGGAGCGGGTGATAAATGTGCCAGCGCGAGGCATTGGTCAGAAGACGTTAACCTTAATTCGTGATGAAGCCCGTCAGCGCGGCCTGCCGTTATGGCGTGCAGCCTCTGAATTAGTGGCAGGTCAACAGTTATCAGGCCGAGCGGCTAGTGCCGTGGGACGTTTCCTCGAGCTGATCGGCGAACTGCAAATCGCCTGTAAAGACAAGCCGCTGTCGGAGCAAACGCGCATCGTCATTCACCAGTCGGGTCTCTGGGAAAAATACCAGCGTGAAGACCAGAGTAAACACACCGATCGTTGCGAAACGCTAAAAGAGCTGATTGGTGCCACACGCGAATTCGAGCCGGACGAAGCCGATGAAAGCGAAGGCCTGGATCCGCTGACGCTGTTTCTGGATCAGGTATCACTGGATGCCGGTGACCGCGATGATGACGAAGGCGACGCCGTGCAAATGATGACCCTACATTCCGCCAAAGGGTTGGAATTTCCGCTGGTGTTCTTGGCGGGCATGGAAGAAGGGCTTTTTCCTCATCAGTTGTCGGCTGATGATCCACAACGCCTGCAAGAAGAACGTCGGCTTTGTTACGTCGGCATCACCCGCGCCATGCACAGCCTTTATCTCACCTACGCTGAAAGTCGGCGTTTGTGGGGTGTTACCGATTCCATGCGCATGCCGTCGCGCTTTTTGCGTGAGCTGCCGAGCGAGCTAGTGGAAGAAGTGCGCGCCACGCGCAACACCGCCTCATTGCGAAACAAGCCCTCGCCACGCCTGAGCGAGAAAACCGAGCTGGACGGCTTTTGCCTGGGCATGCGTGTGAAGCACGCACGCTTTGGTGAAGGTACTCTATTGCGCATCGAAGGGCTGGGCAGCAACGCGCGTATGCAAATCAACTTCGACACCGTCGGCAGCAAATGGCTGGTGCAGCAATACGCCAAGGTGGAACCGGCTTAATTAGCCGCTGCCGCTTCGCGCTTGGGGAAATACCACAAGGCTTCGTTAAGCAGTGGTGTCACTTCTGGCAGCATAGGGTTACGCAGCGTGATGATAGTGCGCGATTGCAGGTCGGCCTTGGAAAACGCCCGCGCGTTGGTGGGGAACTGCAAAAACAAGGCGTCAAAACTGCCGTCATCGATTGCCTTTAATAAACCGGCGCGCAATCGTGAAGCCAACTTGTCGTTGTGTTTGTTGACAAAAAAGTATTCTGCAGTGGGGTAGAAAAGCGCCAAATGGGGCTCCACCATCAAATGCAATGACGGGTGCGCCGCCAGCTCGGCAAATGGCTCGTTAAAACCACGCGGCATGAAGTCAAAACGCCCCGCTTCGAGCTGGCGGAAGAGGGCGTCGTAATTAGTGCTGGTGCGAACAGCAATTTGGTTAGCCTGTAATATGCGTGTGTCTGGCCAGTCATGCCCCTGCCCGGCCACATAATTCTGTAATTCATCAAGCGTATTGATTTGGGCAAACTGGGGCGCATCGATCTGGCGAATGAGCAGCAAACGATAACCCATTAGACCTTTAAGGATTGGAATGCGGATGGGCTGTAATAGCGCCTCACGTTTTGGCGAGGTCATTGTCCACAGTACATCCAAGTCTTCGCCCCGGGCGAGCTGGGCGATATTGCGGCTTTGTATTCTAAAACCCTGCACCGGCTTCAGCTTGTAAGCGCCATATTCCGGTACTGTCTTGTCCAACGCCAGTTGCAGTAACTGCACCGCGTAACGGCTGCGGGTATCCTGTGAATCTTGCGACTGCGGATACCGCACCACCATGACGCCAGGCGCCGCATAGGCACTTCCCACAACAAACCACAGTAATAACAGCCAGAAACGGTTCATCATTGCACCGTTTTACATTATTTACTGTTTATCATGCCTTAAATAAAGGGTTTTGTCATAGGGCAAAGTGCGTGGGGGTTGAATTGTTACGGCAATGCCCGCTTATTGCCATCGTCATCAATGGCCACAAACACAAATACGCCTTCGGTGACTTTTTCGCTGCTGCCGTCTTCGTGGCTGATATGCGCGTCGACCGCGATGCGCATGGAGGTGTTGCCCTCGCTGAGGATGCGGGTGCGGCAGGTGACTACCGAGCCGATGGGGACGGCTTTCACAAAGGTCATGCCTTCGATGGCGATGGTGGCGACGCGACCCGGGGCGCGTTTGCGCGCGCAGACGGCACCGGCCAAATCCATTTGTGAGACCAGCCAGCCGCCGAAGATATCACCGTACCAGTTGGCATCTTGCGGCATGGCGATGGTTTGGATGGAGACGTCACCGAGTTCATTGGTGGGGGTATTCATATGATTCCTTGCGTGCGTATCAATTTGCCGCCTATTCAACCACAAAGACGGCGGAAATTGAGCAAAAAGCTGTGTTAGGCTGTCTGAGAGATGTTTATTCAAACAATAAAAGGATGTTGTCATGCGCGTATTTCTTTATGTCATTCTCTTTCCGCTCGTTGTGCTGTTCATCGGCGCCGGCTGGTGGCAGCCCTTTCTATGGTTGTTGCTGCTTGCCATTCCGTTCAGCCTGCTAGCGACTTATGACCTGACCCAAGACCGCCACACGTTGCTGCGCAATTACCCGGTGTTTGGGCATTTGCGTTATGTGTTGGAAGATGTGCGCAAACAGATCCGTCAGTATTTTATTGAAGGCGATTTGGAAGGCTTGCCCTTCTCGCGCGAGCAGCGCGACATGGTGTACCAGCGCGCCAAGGGGCTGCGTCCCTTGCACCCGTTTGGCACCATCGAGGATGTCTACAAGCCAGGCTATGAATGGATTAATCACTCGGTTACGGCCTTGTGGCCGCAAACAGAAGAAATGCGTGTGCAGGTGGGCAGTAGTCAATGTACCCAGCCCTATTCGGCGTCACGTTTCAATATTTCTGCCATGAGTTTTGGTGCCTTGTCACCTAACGCCATTCAGGCATTAAATAGTGGCGCCAAGCAGGGCGGTTTTGCGCATTGCACTGGCGAGGGCGGCATTAGCCGTTACCATCGTGCGCCCGGCGGTGATTTAATTTGGCAAATTGGCACGGGATATTTTGGTTGCCGTAAGGAAGACGGCAGTTTTAATCCGGATCTGTTTAGCCAACAAGCTTCTAGCGACCAAGTGAAGATGATCGAAGTGAAGCTGTCACAAGGTGCCAAGCCGGGCGGCGGCGGTATTTTGCCTGCCGCTAAAGTGACTGCCGATATTGCCGAGGCACGGCATGTGCCCATGGGACAGGATGTGGATTCGCCACCCTATCACAGTGCCTTTTCCTCGCCGCTGGAGATGCTGCAATGGATGCAACAGTTGCGTGAGCTGAGTGGCGGCAAGCCGGTGGGCTTTAAGCTGTGCCTGGGCAGTCGCCGACAGTTTATGGCAATTATGAAAGCCATGAAAGAAAGCGGTATTTTGGTGGATTTTATTACCGTTGATGGTGGCGAAGGCGGTACTGGTGCCGCGCCGCAAGAGCTATCAGATTTTCTGGGGACCCCCCTGCGCGATGCGTTGATTTACGTACACAATGCTTTGGTAGGTCTTGGGCTACGCGATGAAATCCGCATTAATTGCTCGGGCAAGATTGTCAGCGGCGCCGACATGGCCGCGAAAATCGCCATGGGAGCCGACATGTGTAATTCCGCGCGTGGCATGATGCTGGCGCTGGGTTGTATTCAAGCAAGACGCTGCCACACCAACACCTGCCCCACCGGCATCGCCACGCAAGACCCCAAGCTGTATAAAGCCCTGGTGGTCGATGACAAGGCCGAGCGCGTCTATCAGTTTCACAAGAGCACGGTCGAGCACTTTCAGTGGGTGCTGGCGGCTGCCGGTATGGACAAGGTGGAGGAGCTGCAACCTTGTGAACTGAACCGGCGGCTATCGTTTAATGAAGTGAAAAATTACGACGAGTTATACGAGTACCTCGATGCGGGAACCATTGAATCGGGCACCGCACCCGCCGAGTATTTGCGCGCTTGGGAGCAGGCCAGCGCTGCCAGTTTTTAAGCGTGATCTGGCCGATGGCGTTTTACGGCGTCATCGGCCAGAATATCAGCTTTTGAGAAATATGGACCGCGTTAAGGAGCTGTTTCTTGTCTACCCTTGTTGAGCGTTTTTGCCCTGCCTCCCTTTTGCCCTGGCTACAACTAATGCGGCTGGACAAGCCGGTTGGCGCTGTGCTGTTGTTGTGGCCCACCTTGTGGGCGGTGTGGATCGCCGCCGGTGGCACGCCCAGCGTAAAAAATGTGGTGATATTTACCCTGGGTGTATTCGTCACGCGTGCGGCAGGCTGTGTGATGAATGACTATGCCGATCGCAACTTTGACGCACATGTGAAACGCACCACCGGTCGGCCTTTGGCCACAGGTGCTTTGTCGGTGAAACAAGCCATGGGGCTGTTTGCGGTGCTAATTCTTCTGGCGCTGGTGCTGGTGTTGTTTCTAAAGTGGGAAACCTTTTTGCTCTCGCTGGTGGCCTTGGCACTTTTAGTGGCCTATCCCTTTAGCAAACGTATCACCAGCATGCCCCAGGTGGTGTTGGGGGCGGCATTCTCTTGGGCGATTCCCATGGCATTCATGGAAATCACCGGCGAGTTGCCTGCTGTGTGCTGGCTGATATTTACCGCCAACCTCTTGTGGACGGTGATGTACGACACTCAATACGCCATGTGTGATCGCGATGACGACATCAAGCTCGGCATTAAAAGCACCGCCATTTTGTTCGGCGATGCCGACCGCGTCATGTTGGGCATTCTGCAGCTGCTGACCTTGTTGGCGCTAGTCATGCTGGGTGCCAAAGTCGGCTTGGCTTGGCCTTGGTACCTGGGCGTAGCAGGCATGGCCGCTTGTTTTGTCTGGCAGCAAAAGCTCACCTGGCAGCGCGAGCGACTGGCCTGTTTTCTGGCTTTTCGCACCAATCAGCTAGCCGGTGCTTTTCCATTTGTGGGGCTGGTTGTGGCTTATTGGGTGAGCTAGGACGCATTTATGAATATCTCTGAAAGTAGTCGACTGGCGGTATTGATTGATGCCGACAATGCACAGGCGGGTTTGGTTAAAGAGTTGCTGAACGAAATTGCCAAATATGGCGTGGCGCATGTTAAGCGTGCCTATGGTGACTGGACAAACATGCACTTGAAGGGCTGGAAGGAGCACCTGCTGAATCACTCTATCCAGCCGATTCAGCAGTTTAGTTACACCACCGGTAAAAACGCCACCGATTCGGCAATGATTATTGATGCCATGGATTTGCTGTATACCCGTCAGTTTGACGGTTTTTGTTTAGTGTCCAGCGACAGTGACTTTACCCGTTTGGCGGGGCGTATACGCGAATCGGGTTTAACCGTGTTTGGCTTTGGCGAACGAAAAACGCCAGCCCCTTTCAAAAATGCCTGTGATCGCTTTATCTATACTGATTTGTTGAAGGTGCCTGATGATGAGGCGCAGACGGGGCCTAAGCCGAGAGTGCCATGTAAAGAGTTGCGACAGGACACTCGGCTGATGAATCTGCTGCGTAACGCCATTGAAGATGCATCGGATGATGATGGCTGGGCAGGGTTGGGAGCTGTCGGTTCCAATATCGGTAAGAAAGAGAAGGACTTTGATTCCCGCAATTGGGGGTATGCCAAGTTGAGTGCCTTGGTTGAAACGATTGGCCTGTTCGAAACCGAGCGCCGTGGGAACAATAAAGCAATTTACATACGTAACCGCCGCCCAGCCTAGCGACTGCCATCAATAATGCGGCGGGACTTCGTCTTCGGCGCGCCATTGGGTGGCTTGTTCGGGGGCTTGTCGAATTTGCTGCAAGAGCTTGCGGCAGAGGGTGCGTAGCTCTAGCAGTTCTTGTTGTTGCTCGGCCAGGGTTTTGTTGAGGTGGTCGAGCAAATCGTCCTGGTAGGCGAGGCGCGTTTCCAGCTCGATGAGGCGTTCTTCTTGCGCGGCATCGCTCATGATTTTTCCCAAAGTAAATCCCAAACGCCGTGGCCGAGGCGCTGGCCACGTTGCTCGAATTTAGTGAGCGGACGCCAGTCGGGGCGTGGGTGAAAGCCGTTTTCATCGCCCAGGTTGCGCAGGCCGGGCGCGGCGAGGCAGTGCTCGCTCATCCACCAGGCGTAGTCTTCCCAATCGGTAGCTAAATGCAGGATGCCGCCGGGTTCGAGTCGGCTGGCGATGAGTGCTAGCCAGTCGGCTTGGACGATGCGGCGTTTGTGGTGACGTTTTTTCGGCCAGGGGTCGGGGAAATAGAGTTGGACACGCGCCAGACTGTTTTCGGGGATGCAGTTTTTGAGCACGTCGACCGCATCATCGCAATAGGTACGCAGATTGTTGAGCTGATGCTGTTCGACTCCCATTAAGAGTGCCCCCACACCAGGGCGGTGGACTTCGATGCCGATGAAATCCTTGTTGGTTTCGTTGGCGGCCATTTGCACCAGCGAACCGCCCATGCCATAGCCGATTTCCAGCACTAAAGGCGCTTGGCGGCCAAAGGTGGTTTGTGTGTCGAGCTTGCCGCTGGCTTGCTCTAAGCCATAGGCTGTCCAGTGGCGGTCGAGGGCGTTTTGCTGGCCTTTGGTGAGGCGGCCTTCGCGCAGCACAAAGCTGCGGACTTTGCGCATTACACGGCCCGTGGTCGGGTCGGCCTGTTGTTGCAGGAAGTCTTGCATGGATGAGTGTCGCTTTAGGGGTTACCGTCAGGCTAGGCTTTGCCAGGCAAGTGTTAGCCAGCCGGCAATGAGCACCAAGCCGCCCAAAGGCGTAATGATGCCGATCCAGCGGGTGCCTGCCAAGACCAAAAGGTAAAGACTGCCGCTAAATAGCACGCTGCCTGCCAGAAATAACCAACCGGCAATGCTAACGGAGGCCAAGCCGGGCTGAAGGCTTAACAGTGCTACCAGCAGGATGCCGAAGACATGGTAAAACTGGTACTCGCAGGCGGTGCGCCAAATAGCGAGTTGCTCGGGAGTGGCGATTTTTTTGAGGCCGTGGGCACCGAAAGCGCCTAGTGCCACAGCGAGGGCGCCGTCGATGGCGCCCGTGGCAAGTAGTGCACTCATTAGGCGGCCATGGCGCCGCGCAATTTCTTGATGGCGTTGTTTTCCAACTGACGAATGCGCTCGGCGGAAACGTCGTAACGCGCAGCCAACTCGTGCAGGGTGGCCTTGGTGTCGGTGAGCCAGCGGCTTTCGACGATATCGCGGCTGCGGGCATCCAGGGCGCGCAAGCCAGCCAGCAAACGCGCGCTGTGGCGTTGTTGCAGGTCGTCTTCTTCAACTTGCACGGCCGGGTCAAGTGTGGCGCTTTGCAAATAATGCGTGGGCGAGGCGTGCGGCTGGTCGTCGTCAGCATCGGACGGACCATCGAAAGAGGCATCCCATGCGGCCAAACGGCTTTCCATTTCTTGCACGTCTTTGCGCTTTACGCCCAGGTCGGTGGCCACGCGCTCGGCTTCGGCATTAGTCAGCCGATGTAGCGATTGCTTGTTGCGGCGCAGATTAAAGAACAACTTGCGCTGCGCTTTGGTGGTGGCCACTTTAACGATGCGCCAGTTTTTCAGCACATAGTCGTGAATTTCGGCTTTAATCCAATGCACGGCAAAGCTTACCAAGCGCACGCCCACTTTGGGGTCGAAGCGTTTAACGGCTTTCATCAGGCCGACATTGCCTTCCTGGATGAGATCACCCAGTGGCAGGCCGTAGCCCATGTAGCTGCGCGCCACATGCACGACAAAACGTAGGTGCGACATCACCAGCTGGCGAGCGGCGTCCAGGTCGTTGTCGTCATAAAAGCGTTTGGCTAGTACCTGTTCTTGCTCTGGCGTCAGCACGGGTACGCTGTTGACCGAGTGGATGTAGCTCTCCAGATTTTGTCCGGGAGCGACCAGCGGCATGGCAGTAGCAAGTTGCATGGATTGTGTCATTTATTGTTCCTCCGAGAGGCGATATTAGCACTCACAAGGTTGGAGTGCTAATTCTGCCGTGGGTTCCCCGAGAAAGCCAGTTTTTTGCCCCAAAAAGGGCGGAATTAGCCCTCTAACGCTTGTTGGAGATCGGCAATCAGATCGTCGATGTCTTCAATGCCCACGGATAATCGGACTAAACCGCCCGAAATGCCGGCGGCTTCACGTTCGGTCTCGGTGAGTGCATGGTGGGTGGTGGTGACTGGTTGCGTAATCAGACTCTCGACGCCGCCCAAGCTGGGGGCAATGGCAAACAGTTTTAGGCGGTCGACAAAGGCGGCTGTTGCTGCGGCATCACCGTTGTATTCAAAGCTGATCATGCCGCCGAAACCGCGCATTTGACGCTTGGCGATTTCGTGGCCGGGGTGACCCGGCAGGCCGGGATAGTTGACCTGGCGTATGGCCGAGTGACCATTTAAGAAATCGGCTAGGGCGGCTGCGTTGGCGTTGTGACGCTCCACGCGCACGGCAAGGGTTTTTAGGCTGCGCTCTAATAAAAAGGCGACATTGGGTGCCATCATCTGGCCGAAGTTTTTACGCCAATTGCCGATGGGTGCCACCTTGTCTTTGCTGCCTATTACGACACCCCCTGTCAGGTCGCTGTGGCCGCCCAAGTATTTGGTGGCGCTGTGTATCACTAAATCGGCACCCCAAGCTAAAGGTGACTGATTGGCTGGCGAGGCAAAGGTGTTATCGACTACCACGGTCAGTTGGTTTTTCTGGCCGGTTTTCGCCACGGCCGCAATATCGACAATTTCCATCTTGGGGTTGGTTGGCGTTTCAAAATACAGCACGCGGGTTTTGTCGTTAATGGCAGCTTCCAAAACAGCCATGTCATCGCCAGGCACTTGGCGGGTGCGAATGTTGAATTGGCTAAGGTGACGTTCCAGCAGTTGAAACGTGCCGCCATAGATGCCGCCTACGGTGATGATCTCGTCACCCGCCTGACAATAAGCCATGAGCGTAGCCGAGATGGCGGCCATGCCGGCACTAAAAGCAAGGGCGCTTTCGCCACCTTCCAGCTTGGCCAGATGGCGCTCGATGGCGTTGACGGTGGGGTTTTGGCCGAAACGGGTGTAAAGGTTGCCCGCTTTGCGCCCTTCGATTACATCCAGCACATCTTGTGTGCACTCGAAACCGAAGGTGGTGTGATTGTACAGGGGCGTATGCATGGCACCCTGCGGATCGCGCCCGCTGCCGTCATGGATGCAGAGGGTGGAAAAGTTGCTGTGTTGTGACATGACGGCCTCCAGATGATTGCGCCGCGTATGATAAACCAAAAGCGGGCAATCGTCTGGTGGCGTGATGATTACTGCGCTTTTTCCTGATCGCCCACGTCGATGCCCATGTTTTGCAAGTCCGCATGGTAAGAGCTGCGCACCATGGGGCCGGAGGCCACTTGGCTAAAGCCCATTTCCTTGGCGATGCGGGCATATTCGCGGAATTGGTCCGGGTGGACATAGCGATCTAGGGGCGCATGGTGTTTGCTGGGCTGCAAATATTGGCCGATGGTAATGCGGTCGATGTCGTGGTCGCGCATGGCTTGCATGGTCTCGACCACTTCGTCGTCAGTTTCGCCCAAACCGACCATGATGCCGGATTTAGTGGGGATCTCCGGTTTGGCAGCTTTGTAGCGTTGCAGCAGTTTCAAGGAATGGTCGAAGCGCGCGCCGGGACGAATGCTTTTGTACAGGCGCGGCACGGTTTCCATATTGTGATTGAAGATATCCGGCGGCGTTTCAATAAGGATATCCAGCGCCTTGTCGAGACAGGGGCGAAAATCCGGTGTGAGAATTTCAATCAACGTATCGGGGCAACGCTTACGAATGGCACGAATGCAGTTGGCAAAATGTCCGGCACCGGCATCGGGTAGGTCATCTCGGTCAACGGATGTGATGACCACATATTTCAGCCCCATTTCATCCACTGACGCGGCGAGATTGGCCGGTTCCATGGGGTCGATTTGCCCCGGGCGACCAAAGGCGACATCACAAAAGGCACAACGACGGGTGCAGATGTCGCCCAGAATCATAAAGCTGGCGGTGCCGTGCCCCCAACATTCCGACAGGTTGGGGCAATTGGCCTCTTCGCAGACGGTATTGAGGTGATGGGATTTCACCGACTCCTTCACCTTGTTGATGCTGCGGCCTTCCGGCAGCTTCACCCGAATCCATTCCGGCTTGCGCAGATAAGGCTTTTTCGCCTCGCTGCCGGGGATGGTGTGAACCTTGCGGTCGGCGCGTAGCTTATCGCCGACTTTGACTTTTTGCTTCTGTCTCATGGTGATGGTGCCGTTTGTGGCTGGGTGAGTGTTGGGGCTTCGGCGCTTTCGGGTACCATATCGAAGGCACGGGATAGATGCTGAATGAGTAACTGTTCTAAATCCGCGCGGCTGATGGCGACGCCTTCCCGTTTTAAATCCGTGACCTGTTGGCCGATGTAGCCGCAGGGATTGATGCGCTCCCAAAGCGGTAAATCCATATCGCGATTAAAGGCGAAGCCATGGTAGGTGCAGCCATGGCGGATGCGCAAGCCCAGCGAGGCGATTTTGCGTTGGCCTACGTAGATGCCGGGGGCGCTTCGGCTGCTGTGGGCATCGACGTTTAGTTCCTGCAAGAGTTCGACCAAGGATGCCTCTAAGGTTTCTACCAATACACGGCTGCCAATGCCGAGGCGGTTAATGTCCCACATTAAGTAGCCTACCGTTTGACCGGGCGCGTGGAGTGTCACTTGGCCTCCCCTATCGCAAGAGATAACCGGAATATCGCCCGGTGCCAGTACATGCTCTGGCTTGGCGGCACGCCCCAGCGTAAACACGGGCGCGTGTTCCAGTAGCCATAGCTCATCGGGCGTATGAGCATCGCGGTTGGCGGTGAAATCGCACATGGCCCGCCAGCAGGCCTGATAATCGGCTTGAGGCAGTTGGCGAATGAGTAATTGGCTGGTCATTGGCGCATTATCGGACATTGTGGTGGAAGAATCACCCTGTGGAATGTAGCAGATAGCGCCCAATAAATTGGCCGCCTACCAGCAAATAAGTCGTAGGAGCCCAATTTATTGGGCGACATGCTTATCGATACAGACCGTTTTCACGAATATATGCGGCGACTTTGACGGGCAGAATACTTGCCGCATCCACATTGTCTCGAATCTGGGTCGACGATATATCTAACCGAGGTTGCTCCAGCATTAAGCGTAAACCCGCTGGCTGCGACAGCAATTGCTCGGCATCGCCTTCAGGAAAAGCGGTGGTAATCATAGGCGGTGGTGCTGGTGCCTTTGGTCTCGGTAATACGACTAAATGACACAAACGCCGAAAAATCTGCCAATTACGCCATTGCGGCATGCCTGCCAAGCTATCGGCACCGATAACAAGAATTAATGGTTGGCCACCCAGTTGACGCCGAAAATGCACCAAGGTCGCATGTGTGTAAGACGGCGGCGGCTGGCTGATTTCCCACTCACTGAGTTGTAAGCGCGGGTCGTCCTCGATTGCCAGGTTAAGCATGGCAAGGCGGTCTTCATCGCGGGCACCTGTGCGGGCTTTTAGCGGGTTGCCCGCCGTGGGTAGAAAGGTGACCGGCAGCCCAAGCGCCTCGGCTGCAGCCTGAGCACAAGCCAAATGCGCCTTGTGCACCGGGTCGAAGCTGCCGCCGTAAAGTACCAGCGGCTGTGGTGCCTTGCCAGTCACGGATTACTCGCGGATGGTGCCGTCGCCCAGCACAATCCATTTTTGGCTGGTGAGGCCTTCCAGTCCGACTGGGCCACGGGCGTGGAATTTGTCGGTGGAAATGCCGATTTCCGCGCCCAGACCATATTCAAAGCCATCGGCGAAACGGGTGGAGGCGTTCACCATCACCGAGGCCGAGTCCACTTCGGTGAGGAAGCGTCGTGCCAGCGTGTAGTTTTCGGTAATGATGGCTTCGGTGTGGCCGGATGAATGACGGTTGACATGCGCCACGGCCGCATCGAAATTATCGACGATTTTAACCGCCAAAATAGGCGCCAGATATTCCGCATCCCAGTCGCTGTCTTCGGCGGCATTGATGCCCGTGAGAATTTGCCGGGTGCGCTCGCAACCGCGCAGCTCCACACCTTTTTCCTGCAAGGCGTCGGCCAGTTTAGGCAATAATGCTTTTTTCGCCTCGGCAACAAGCAGTGTCTCTGTGGTGTTACAGGTGCCGTAACGGTGGGTCTTGGCGTTTAGCGTCACTTTCAGCGCCTTGTCATCATCGGCATCGGCATCGATATAGGTGTGACAATTGCCATCCAAATGCTTAATCACCGGCACCGAAGCACCTTTGCTGATACGCTCGATCAACCCACGGCCACCGCGCGGCACGATGACATCGACAAACTCGGGATGGCTGATCAGTTCGTCAACGGCGGCACGGTCGGTAGTGTCCAGCACCTGCACGGCGGTATCCGGCAAACCGGCACGGCGCAGGCCTTCGACCACGCAAGCAGCAATGGCCTGGTTGCTGTGAAACGCCTCGGAGCCACCACGTAAAATGGCGGCATTACCGGATTTCAAGCAGAGCGCCGCAGCATCCACCGTCACATTGGGGCGCGATTCGTAAATAATGCCCACCACGCCCAGGGGGACGCGCATGCGGCCCACTTGAATGCCGCTGGGGCGGTATTTTAGATCGGTGATAACGCCGGCCGGATCAGGCAGGGCTGCTACCTGTCTTAGCCCCTCGCACATACCGTCAAAGCGCTTGTCCGTCAGCTCCAAACGGTCAAGCAGCGCATCGCTGAGGCCTTTATCACGCCCCTTGTCCATGTCCTGTTTGTTGGCCACCAGAATACTATCGCGACGTTCCACCAAGATGTCGGCAATGGCTAATAGTGCCTGGTTCTTATCGCCGCTGGTGGCTTTCATCATGGCAAATGACGCAGCACGAGCCTGCTGGCCAAGCTGCTGCATGTAGTCCTGAATGTTCATGGAATCGACTCTGTGCAATGAAAAAGGAGCTGGCGTGTTGCGTATAATATCCGTAACACTGTGACGGCAGTAGTTTACGCCGCTGCTATGCAGCGTAACAATAGGCGGCTGATTATTCGATAAGAATTTAATAACAGGCTAATCAATGTCGTTTGAATATGTTCCTTATTCACGCGCTGCGCTAAAGCAGGGCGTGCAGACCGCCATGATTGATGAATGGCGGGTAGATTATTTGGCGTTTTCGGCACCTGAAAACGCCCACAAACCGCCGCTGGTGGTAGTGGGTGGTGCCTTCCAAAATTTCACTTCCTATAAATATAGTGTCGAGCGCATTTACGAGGACTTCCCCGTCGTGCTGGTGGATTTGCCTTCATTGGGCAACAACCCCCAGGTGGCACCCGATCTGGGTATGGAAGACCTGGCCGACCTGCTTTACGAGTTTGTCCAGGAAGCCGGCTGGCCACGCATCCACGCCATGGGCTTATCGCTTGGCTCGGCCATTGCCAGCACTTATGCTTATAAATACCCGCAGGCTACCGGCAAATTGCTGGTCACCGGCATCGTCACGCGCCCGCGCAAAAGCTGGCGCATGTTGGTGGAAGAATCCGTGCGCGTGCTGGAGCAAGGCCGCATGGACGCCTTTAGCCAAGCCGTGGTGCTTTATTTGGTGAATTACGCACGCTTAAAAGAAACCGGCATCCGCAGCACCACGCGCAAAATGTTCCAGCGCCAAATGAAGCGCCTCACCGACAACGAGCGCGAGCGCTATAAAATCAATGGCACCCGCCTCACCACCGTAGAAGAGCTGCTGGGCTATCCCGAGTGCGACACACTGGTGGCCACCGGCGAATACGATAGCTTTACCCTGCCTTGGGAAAATGCACAGTTTGCCTATGGCTGCCCCAATGCCACTTTTTGTTTAATTGAAAACGCCGATCACCTAGCGCAGCTCGAACAGCGCGAGGCGTCTTTGGAAATGTTTTCCGCCTTTCTTAATGACCGTCCGATGGGGGACATTAAAGGTATTCGCCGCATTCCGCGCGCTAGCATCCCCAAAATGGAGCGGCGCCGTAACCCACGGCTAACTCCGGTGAATCCGCAAGCCCGGCTAGTGGCAGAATCTCCTGTTGATAGCCGTTATCGGTTGGATATTGCCGTGGATGTCGTTGATATCAACTTCTTCGGCTGTCGCCTACACGCCAAAGCGGCCAGCTTTCCCGTCGCCAGTCACGCCCGTGACTGCACCCTGATGCTCAAGCTGCCCAAGCTCGACCTGGAACTGCTGATCTTTGATTATGATGAGCAAGGCTATCTGCGCTGTTTGTTTAAGCATGGGGATATTAAGTTGGCGAGCAGTTTTGTGGCGCAGTTGGCTGATCCCTTAATGTTCCAATTGTCGCCCCCTGCCGCGAAAGTACACAGGTTATCAGCCTCTTAACGAACGGCGCGGCTCTCGCTAAGAGGGCTGTTCTACCGTTCGTGCCAGCCATATAACCGTCTATCCTATTGCGTATTGAGAAATGCACTCAATTTAACGAGAGTTGATCTTAGGTAATAGGGCGACTTATACCGTCCACTTCAAAATTGGTGAGCTGCGAATGATCGTATATATGAAAAAAAACCAGCAAGGCTTCACCTTGGTTGAGTTGATCGTCACCTTGCTAGTGTTGGCCATTTTAGTAGGGGTGGCTATCCCGAGCTTTCGGCATATGTCGGCGGCAAATAACTTGACCACGACAGCCAACAGCATTGTGACTGCACTAAATACTGCTCGCATGGAAGCCATTAAACGCAGTGCAGAAGTGCAATTTTGCAGCAACGATTCGGGACTTAACGATAATGATACATTGGGAACGGCTTGTGGCACGGATACGGCCAGCGTGTATGTCTTAACACGAGATAATGCGGGAAACATTTCGGCAGAAAAGTTGTTACAAGGGGTGGCTATTGCAGATAGTGGCCTGCAACTGGCTGCCAACGTGACGCCAGTACGATATGACGCCATGGGATTGGCTCACCAGGTTGGTAGCAGCAAACCCTACACAGGTGTTATTGCAGACATCTGCAGTGACGACATAGACGGCAACAATCACCGGAAAATAATGATGACAACAGGCGCTATTTTGAAAGTGACCGAATCGCACGGAGCTTGTCCATGAGAAACCATAGCGACAACACACTACGTAATAGGCTATCCCGTGAGAAAGGGGTTGGGCTAGTCGAGGTGCTAGTAGCATTACTGGTGCTATCTATCGGCTTTATCGGTGTGGCGGGGTTACAAATGAAAGCCCTTTCCACCAATAACCATGCTATGGCCAGCTCAATCGCCACCATTTCCATTTACTCTATTGTCGATGCCATGCGCCTTGATAAAAAAAATGCAGAAGGCGGCAGCTATAACCAAACGGTAATAGCCAATGCCTGCCCTGCTGCTGGAGGCAGTTTAGCCTCTGTGCAGATCAATCAGTGGTGTCAGGATCTAGGTAATAATTTGGGGAAAGCTGCGACAACAAAAGGAATCGTAAGTTGTGATGCGAACGGAGTTTGTACGGTGACAGTAGAGTTTGATGGAAAATATGTCGGACTCGATGGCGACACCATCCAGACTGTTAAGACGCGGGTGGTGCTATGAAACATATTCAAACTCTACAGCAGTTGACTCGTCGGACGCAGCAGGGATTTAGTCTTGTTGAGTTGATGATCGCCATGTTGTTAGGGCTGGTGC
>CAYVZZ010000012.1:0-31953 GCA_964456185.1 uncultured Alcanivoracaceae bacterium | reverse complement strand
CCTGTTACCGCCGTGAAAGGGCGGTGTCCTAGGCCTCTAGACGAAGGGGACCCAGATTTGCTCTGAGCAGTGCCCCGAGCGAGCGCAAAGTCTATGTAGACTCTGCTTACCAGTCAAGCCGCTTTTGCAAAAAAGTGGCAAATTAATGCTTGTCTGGTCAAAAAATTGGCATTTTTATTTGTCGGCGGGCTTTGGCGGCAGATGACCGGCCTTGCGCAATGCCTCGCTAACCGCCGGGGGCGTGTAGGTGGCATTGTGTTTTGCCAGCACCAGGTTCGCCCGAAACTTGTGCCGCGACTCTAGCGTACCTCGGGCGACAATGCCCTGCCCCTCACGAAACAAATCCGGCAAGATGCCATTATAGTAAACGGTGAAAGTGCCATCGCCGTCAGTCAAATCAAACTGCACGTCCAATGTTTTGGGGTTTTTCTTTACCGACCCCTCAACCACCAGACCGCCCACACGCATTTTTTCACCCACGGGCGCCACACCGGATACCACCTCGGCAGGCGAATAAAAGAAGTTAATATTTTGGCGCAGGGCGTAAAGCGCCAGGCCAACGGTCACCGCCAGCCCGACCAAAATAATCAACACAACAATTAATCGTTGTTTACGAACACGATTCATGACATATCTCGCAGGCTGGCTTCTCGTAAAGCCAGCTGTTGGATGCGACGGCGCAACGCTTTACGCTGGTGCCGCAATAGCAATACATAGCCGGTCAGCAGCACAAAACAAATGCCGTAGGCCGTCCACACGTAGAAGGCATAGCCTCCCATGGCAAAAAAGTCGGCAAGAGAATGGAACGCCATTTATGCCTCCTCAAGTAATTTCTTGACCCAATTGGTGCGCCTTTCGCGCCACAAGATTTCATTGCGCGCGCGCATTAACACCACCACCGCAAACAGGGCATAAAAACCAAACAGCGATAACAATAAAGGCGTCAGCATGCTCCAGGGCATAGTGGTGTCACCGACAATTTTCAGCGTGCTGCCTTGATGCAGGCTAAACCACCATTCCACCGAATATTTCACGATAACCACATTAATCACGCCCACCAATGCCAACAGGCCCGACGCACGAGCTGCTTGGCGGGGATCACGAATAGCGGCATGCAATGCCTGTATGCCCACATACAAGAACAGCAAGATCAACATCGACGTCAGGCGCGCATCCCACACCCAGTAGGTGCCCCAAGTAGGCCGTCCCCAGAGAGCACCCGTCATCAGGGAAATAGCGGCCAACAATGTGCCAAAGGGCGCAATGGAGCGCAGTAGAATCTCCGCCATTTTCATCCGCCATACTAGAATCATGAGGCCACACACAGCCATGGCAACATAGCCCAGCAACGCGGCGATTGACGCAGGCACATGAATAAAGATGATGCGATAGCTATCGCCCTGCTGATAATCGGGCGGTGCAAACAGCAAACCGTTTACCAGCCCGGCGCCGAGCAGAACAGCGGCCAACAACGCCAACCAAGGCAGCCAGCGTCCGGCATACTGATAAAAATATTTCGGCGAAGACAGTTGGTGGTAGAAGCGTTTCAGCCAACTAAAGAAGGGCATGTCAATTTCCCGAACTGATTTTCAGGGCCTGCGAAATAGCCAAGGGCCCCAGACTCAGCGCCAGCACCAACAGGGCACCCAGCAGCGCAATAACGACACGAACCAGATCGGCGTTACCGGCATTGGCCACCAGACCGGCACCAAATAACAGCACTGGCACATAAAGTGGCAGAATCAGCAGCGCCAACAGCATGCTGCCTCGATTTAGCCCTAGCGTCAGCGCAGCGCCAATAGCACCTATTATCGTCAGTGTAGGCGTTCCCAGCAACAGCGAGACGAATAACAATTGTAAAGCCTCGGCTGGCGCATGCAGCATATAGCCCAGCAATGGCGACAGCAACACCAATGGCAGACACACCACCATCCAGTGTGCCAACAGGCGCGCGAGCACGGGGATATAAAGAATTACCGGTGCGCAAATTAGCTGTTCGATTACCCCGGCTTCAAAATCGCGCCGGAACAATGTGCCCAGCGACAACAACAAGGCCAACAGCGCCGCCACCCAAACAACCACAGGTGCCAACTCGGCCAGCTGCCGCCCGGCATCGTCGGTGGTCATGGCCAAAGGAAACAGGCTGACCACCATAACGAAGAAAAACAGGGTGTTAATCAACTCCGCTGGCGACCGCAACAAAAGCAAGAGATCACGCCTCAGGCAACTGACAAAGACACTCATGCGCCCGCCTCCGTCACCAGATGAACCTGACCACCCCGTAGCTCGACCCGTTTGGCTGCTGGATTTACATGATGGTGCGAGGTGTAGATGACCAGCTTCCCCTCGGCCACCAGCTCGGACAGATGCTGTTCGAGAAACTCACGCCCTTTGTGATCAATGGCGGTAAAGGGTTCATCCAGTAGCCAAACGCGCGCGTCTTCTAACCACAGACGCGCCAGCGCCACTCGGCGACGTTGCCCGGCAGATAATTGCGCAACAGGGATATCATCAAAACCCGCCAGCCCCAATTGGGCGAGCACAGGCTGAATTGCTGTTTGTTGACCACGTAATTGTAATTGCCATTGCAGATTTTCGCGCGCGCTCAACTCGTCGCGTAATCCGGGTTGGTGGCCGATATAACAGAGCTGTTCGCGGTAATCTGTTGCACCAAGTTGCCACTTAATTGCACCAGAATAAGGCAACAGCAACCCCGCCAAAGTTTTCAGTAAGGTGGTTTTTCCTGCGCCGTTGCTGCCGGTTAGCTGCCATAGCTCACCACTTTTGGCTTGCCAGCTAAACGGCGCAAACAGCGAGCGATCATCACGCTCACAAGCTAATTCCTCTATTAAAAGTAGGGGCTTTGACAAACGGCTGACCATCCTGATTAAGTGGTTCAATCGACAGGAAATTTTTTTAATTTCCTGCCCTTTTGTGGGGCATTACTTGTCCAACAAGGTGCAATTCCACCTTTACAAGACACCTTTAACGCTATATTTTCTCACGTCCGTCGGCATTTTGCCGCCCCAGTCACACAGGAGCAAGCTTATATGAATGGTAATGAACGCGTTGCTAGTGTTTATGAGGAAGTCGTCCAGCGCAACCCGGGCGAAAGCGAATTCCACCAGGCGGTTCACGAAGTCATTAGCACCCTCGGTCCGGTGCTCGATAAACACCCCGAATATGCTGACCGAAAAATCATCGAACGCATCTGCGAGCCAGAGCGCCAAATCATTTTCCGGGTGCCGTGGCAAGACGATAAAGGCGAAGTACACATTAACCGCGGTTTCCGTGTTGGTTTCAACAGTGCTTTAGGTCCCTACAAAGGCGGCCTGCGTTTCCACCCTTCCGTTTACCTTGGCGTCATCAAATTCCTCGGTTTCGAACAAATCTTCAAAAATGCCATTACCGGCATGCCCATTGGCGGCGGTAAAGGCGGTGCCGATTTTAACCCCAAAGGCAAGAGCGATGACGAAGTCATGCGTTTCTGCCAAAGCTTTATGACCACGTTGTACCATCACATCGGCGAATACACCGACGTACCGGCCGGCGACATTGGCGTGGGCGGTCGCGAGGTTGGTTTCCTCTTTGGTCAATACAAGCGCCTCACCGGTCGCTACGAGTCTGGCACGATTACGGGCAAAAACCCCAAGTGGGGCGGCTCGCTGGTGCGCACCGAAGCCACTGGCTACGGCACCGTTTTCTTCCTGGAAGAAATGCTGAAAGCCCGTGGTGAAGAGCTGGAAGGCAAAACTTGCGTAGTATCCGGTTCCGGCAATGTGGCGATTTATGCCACCGAGAAGCTACAACAGCTGGGTGCCAAAGTCGTTGCGCTATCCGATTCCAACGGTGTGATTCACGACCCGGACGGCATTAAGCTGGACACAGTGAAGCAAATCAAGGAAGTCGAGCGTAAGCGCATCCACGAGTACAAAAAGCACCACAGCAATGCCGAGTATCTGGAAAATGGCAATATTTGGGATATTGCGTGTGACTGCGCCCTGCCGTGTGCGACACAAAATGAGCTAAACGGCGATTCTGCCAAGACACTGCTGAAGAATGGCTGCATTGCCGTGTCGGAAGGTGCCAACATGCCGAGCACACCGGATGCGATTCAGGCATTCCAGGATGCGGGCATTGCCTATGCACCCGGCAAAGCATCCAACGCCGGTGGTGTGGCCACCAGTGCGCTGGAAATGCAGCAAAACGCCAGCCGTGATGCCTGGGAGTTCGAATTTACCGAACAACGCTTGCATCACATCATGAAGCGTCTGCACGAAAATTGTCACAACACGGCCGAGAAGTACGGCTACAAGGGCAACTATGTTGTCGGCGCCAACATTCTTGGTTTCCGTCGTGTGGCGGACGCCATGTTGGCTTTCGGCCTGATCTAATACATCAGTTCGTTGCAACACCAAGAGGCCGGGCAATCCCCGGCCTCTTTTTTTATCCTTCAGGCCACCAACTCGTCGACCAGCTGGCGATAGGCCGTGACTTCTGTCAAGCCATTAAGCAACCGTTCGGGAATCGCTTCCACGCCACCTATCGCGCCACAAAGCGCGCCGGTCAGCATGGCACGAGCCATGTTTTGGCCGCCTCCGTTAATCGCATGCAGCAAGGCCAATTCCGCGTCACCTTGAAAGCGCGCCGCCAGATAATAAACGGACGGAAACTGGTGATACACCGCGCAAGGCATGCCATATACTTGTGAAACCTTCCAGGCGGGCTCGATGACGTGCTCACTGGCTGCCTGAGCAATGGAAGACACCGTCAGCAAGGCATCCGGGGAGGCAAACTGTCCTGCCAACAAAGGCGATTCAGGTCCGGCGGGCGTCATCATCTCGTCGCCGCTCGTTACCGTGTGAAAAGGAAGCTCGCCGCGCTTCACCTTTGCCATCAACTTGCCTGAGAGCGCAACGTCCAATGGCTCACCTGAAATAAGCTCGCCCAGCACTAACGCATAAGCCAACGTCATAGCAGCCACCGTCGGGTCGCGCTGTGTGAGTGCGACATTGGCACTGACCTGTTTGGCCAGCTCGGCTGTATCGCCCGCATAGTAGGCAGCGATAGCCAGCACCCGCTCAGCCGCCTCGGTGTTATCGGCCAGACCGGCTACGTCGCCCCAAGGCTTGCCCTGCCGACGCAAGCGCCAGGCCTCGCGTATCGACTGGCTGGTAAAGCCACCTGGCCCGGCCATCGGTGTGCCGTCCAGCTGCGGGAAAAGCTCCTCATCCAATCGACGACAAAAATCGGTTTCGTCATAGCCATGACAGGACGCCAGAGAACGCAGCATCATGGCCAATATCACGCCCGACTGTGATGAATCGCCTGCCGCTAGCCCGGCATGGTAACGTCCGGTTTTGGGTGTCGTATAATCGGTAATCCAGTCGCCATAATCACGTCGCATTTCTTCGAGGTTATAGTACCAATGCACGCCAAGCGCGAGGGCGTCGCCAACGAATGCACCGAGCAACGCGCCCTTTATTCGATCGGCTGGGGTTAATTGACGCATTTTTACTTTTCTGCCTATTCCTTATACATACACAAGAGAGTAGCATGCGCGCGGTTTCCGGTGACACTAATTTAATCGGGCAGTAAACTATTTTGCGGTGCGCGTCGATGCGTATTGGGAGGGCTCCCCATGCTGGCCACATTATTTTCGCTAACTGCTTTATTGTCAGCCGCCTTGCTTATGTTGCTTGGCAACGGCTTATTGGGCTCTTTATTAGGTTTAAAACTCACCCAGGCTGGTGCTGGCCCCTTGGCAACCGCCATGGTGATGACGGGTTTTTATGCCGGCTTGGTAACTGGTGCCCAGCTAGGCTCGAAAGCCATTCGACGCGTGGGGCACATTCGTGCGTTTGCAGCCGCCTGTTCGGTTAATGTCACCACCACCCTGCTGCTGACTTTAACCACTTCAGCCTCTCTCTGGGCCGTGCTGCGCTTTGGCACCGGCATTTCCATGATGGCGTCTTACATGGTGATTGAATCCTGGCTAAACGAACGCTCGGAAGCGTCGATGCGTGGCCGTGTTTTTTCTATTTATCAAGTGGTGACCTATTTGGCCATCGGCGGCAGCCAATTCTTGTTGGGGCTTGATGCCGAGAGCGGCCACCGCTTGTTGGTCGTTAGCGCCCTGTTATTTTCCATCTGTTTGTTGCCCATTGCGTTAACCAAGGCCGTGATTCCCGCGCCGCTGGAAAAGGCCGACCTTAACCTCAAGGCATTATTCAGCAAGGCGCCTCATGCTTTTTATGGTTGCCTTGCCGCCGGACTATTAAATGGTGCTTTTTACGCGTTGGGGCCGACCTATATCTTCTCTCAAACCGGCGATGCCAGTTCGGTGGGTGTGTTTATGGGGGTGACCATTTTTGGCGGTCTGCTGCTGCAATGGCCGTTAGGGCTGCTCTCGGATCGCTATAAGCGGCGACGCATTATGCAGGTGTTAGGGTTGGCAACGGCTATCACCAGTCTATTACTGCTGTTGACCGGTCAATGGTTGTTTGTCGAACTGGGTGTGGCGCTCATTTGGGGCGGCTTGGCGTTTACCATCTACCCGATTGCTGTGGCCTACGCCAACGACCGCATTGAGACAGACGAGCTGGTTCCCGCCGCAGGCGCACTGTTGATTTTCTATGGCGTGGGTGCCGCCACTGGGCCATTATTGGCCGGCCTTTCCATGAAAGTAGGCGGGGCACAGGGGCTGTACCTGTTTTGCGCATTAATCGGACTAGTACTTACTCTGTTGGTTGCGCAACGCCGTGGTGCCGACAAGGTTAGTGTGGCCGATCAGGGTGATTATGTGCCGGTGACCAACACATCCACCGTCATCACCCAGCTGGATCCGCGCTCTGAAGAAGAGGAGGAAATGCAGCAGGGTGATGAGCCACCTCACGTCGAGGTGGCGGAAACGGGCGGCATGGCCTTACCTCCCGAGGCGGCTAATCGCTACGACGCTTGAGCCATCGCCTCGGCACGCCGTGCCGCAGGCGATGATGCTAAATAACGTTCAGCCAAATCAGCCGATCCTTCGGTTAAGGGGTCATACCAAGGGCTAAAGAAGGATAACTCTTGCTGTGCGAGCCAAAAGGGATCGGGCAGCATGCCGCTTTTGGCGTCACGCCACCAGCGATACCACACCCAGGGTCGAAGCACGCTAGGCCGTTTATCAGCAAAACGCGGGTCTTGTTTCATGATATGTGCCGCGCCATTGACCCAAAGGGCGAAGATCATCGGCATAGTAATGCACGCCAGATAATAGCGTGAGACATAATTTCCACCAAGGTGCCGATAGGCATCAAATGCCACGCAACGGTGTTCGACTTCTTCCGCTCCGTGCCACCGCAATAGATCAAGCAGCGTGGCATCTGCCCCGACTTCATCCCATTTATCATTCTCAAGGATGTAATTACCCAGCACGCAGGTCATGTGCTCTACTGCCGCAATGATGCCAAGCCGAAATACCAACCAAGGCTTTTCCAACCGTTTTGGCAAGGTCATCCCAAACGGCTGATCAGCCAGCAGCACTTCAAATAACTTGTCGCCCTGCTGGGTGTTGGTTTCCGTCTCAATCTGATGGTGATTAAGATATTCTTTCACCGCGCCACCATGCGCACGGGCATGCATGGCTTCCTGACGAACAAACTGCTTCATATCCTCACGTAGTTTGTCGTCCGTGACATACGGCATGGCTTGGTTGTACACCCGACAGAACCAAAATTCACCAGCGGGCAACAACAAATTAATTTCATTAATAAAATGGCTGGCATAAGGATGACCCGGAATCCATTCCAGCGGCGTTTTCGACCAATCAAACTGTACTTTACGCTGCACCAAGGGGGCAGGCGTACGACTGGCTGGCTGGTTTCGCCAGGGCAATAGGAAAGACAACATAAGCGACCCTTACTTTGACATTATTCAATGTTAGCAATAACCAAAGTATCCATACCCAGCCGCTATTTTCCCTATCCGCAGAGGCCAAAACATGACAAGTTGTCGACAAGGTCACATAGTGGCACCAATTGATCTGGTTATACTCTGCGATAAGACGATGACGCAATGATAACCACATGAGATATATCGCCTTTTTTCTACTTATCTGCTATGCCACCTACGCTAACGCCAAGGTGTTCAAATGCACGGCAGCCGACGGCAGTGTAAGTTATACCGACTCGCCCTGCAGCAAACAGGCCACCAGCGAACGCATTCCCGATTGGTGGTTGAAAGCCAATCAAATGCAAATCGCCCCGGATACTGAAAAAGCAAACGAAGACAAGTCCGATCAGGTGTCTCAGTGGATCCACTCCATCGGCGACAGCATCCAGGAAGAAGTTAACGATTGGCGCCAACCGGACACCGTGCTCACCAACGAAGATCTGAAAAAAACAGACAAGCCACATCACAACCAATAAAAAAAGGGACCCAAGGCCCCTTTTTATTGGTCAATTAAGCTGACATCTTACTCATCGAGCAGTTTGCGCCCTTTCTGCGCCGCAATACGCAACCGCAGAGCGTTCAACTTAATGAAGCCCTCGGCATCTTTCTGGTCATAAGCGCCTTCATCATCGTCGAAGGTGGCGATGGTGGCATCAAAGAGGCTGTCGTCGGAACGACGACCGACCACGGTGACGTTGCCTTTATATAGTTTCAGACGCACTTCACCGTTAACGCGTTCTTGTGTTTCATCGATCAGCTTCTGCAAGGCTTTACGCTCGGGGCTCCACCAGTAGCCGTTATAAATCACCTCGGCATACTTGGGCAGCAGGCTGTCTTTCAGATGCGCCGTTTCACGATCCAGCGTCAAGGATTCGATCGCACGGTGGGCAGGCAACATAATAGTGCCGCCGGGGGTTTCATAGCAGCCGCGGGACTTCATGCCCACATAGCGGTTTTCGACAATATCCAAACGACCAATGCCGTTGTCACCGCCCAGCTGGTTAAGCTTGGCTAGCACGCTAGCGGGGCTGAGACGCTCACCATCAATGGCGACAATGTCACCCTTTTCAAAGGTCAGCGTGATGTAAGTCGGCTCGTTAGGTGCCTTTTCGGGGCTAACGCTCCAGCGCCACATATCTTCTTCCGGCTCCCACCAGGGATCTTCCAGGTTACCGCCTTCGTAGGAAATGTGCAGCAGGTTGGCGTCCATGGAATAAGGAGACTTTTTCTTCTTGCCGGAGAAATCGACTGGAATATCATGCGCTTCACAGAAGGCCATGAGCTTTTCACGGCTGTTGAGATCCCATTCGCGCCAAGGAGCAATCACCTTAACGCCCGGCTTGAGCGCGTAGGCTCCCAGCTCGAAACGCACCTGGTCGTTACCTTTACCGGTCGCGCCGTGAGAAATGGCATCCGCACCGGTTTCCTCGGCGATTTCCACCAAACGCTTGGCGATTAAGGGGCGCGCGATGGAAGTACCCAGCAGATATTCGCCTTCGTAAATGGCGTTAGCACGGAACATGGGGTAAACGTAATCGCGCACAAATTCTTCACGCAGGTCTTCAATGTAGATTTCTTCAATGCCCATTGCCTTGGCTTTGGCACGGGCCGGCTCGACTTCCTCGCCCTGACCGATATCAGCGGTGAAGGTCACCACCTCACACTGATAGGTTTCTTGCAACCACTTGGCGATTACTGATGTATCCAGACCGCCAGAATAGGCGAGCACCACTTTTTTGATATCCGACATGCGAACTCCACACGAATGCGACAGAAGTAAACCCCGCGTATTGTACCCGAATAGCAGCACCAGTGAAGGCTTGTGACGCACCAACCAACTCTGTGTGCGGTAAAACACTCCAATCGGTAGCCGCGCACAAGGTTTTTGCCAACTTTTTGGCATTGTAGGACGTTTTATATTATCCTAATAGGTGGAAATGCCTCTGCGAAGATCCGGCAACAAAATAGAACGCAAAAACAATAACCATCGCACCATACAATAATAACGAGGATGCGAGGATGAAAAGGCCGCTGAGCCTGCTGGCCATGGTGCTAGCAGCTCTGATAACAGCAAATAGCGCTTACGCGATCGACTGCTCAACCAAAGTCGAGCTGCCCGCTCGTCCCAACATTTCCAACTTTACCGATTACAATCTTTTTGTTGCCAAAATCGTTAAGTATAAAAACACCAAACGCAAGGTCATCAATCTACGCCAGCATTGCCCCGACCTCTACTCCACACCCGCGCCGCCCCCGCCGCCGCAAGAAACACTGGGCGGTGCCATTCGCAGTGCCGCCAGCCAACCTAGCAACGCACAGGGTGCGCCCGCAAACTCTGGGTTATCAGACATTGGCGCTGGGCAACTGGCTTCCACCAGCATCATTACGCCACTCGTTTTTCTGCGGGGCGAGAAAACACCGCAGCAGCTTCCCCCCTTGCCCTTCGACGTAATCGCCGCCCTTAACAGCGGCGAGCCGGGCAGTGAGGAACTGCGCAACTATCTTGTCCGCCACCTACCTGGACGAGACAGCGCGGCGGCCAACATTTTCCGCCTTGCCAGTGCCGACGTGCGCGGCAAGATGATAAAGAAATCTGGTAACCTTTATTTCCTCATTGACCTCAACGGCGACACCATCAAAACGACTGGCACCATTCGTTCAGAAAGCTGCTTAAGCAGCGGCTGTCCGCTCGACGATAACGGCAACCTAATACTGCCTCATATCGACTGGAACTAGGCTGTCACACAACTGTCACTTTAGCGTGATACACTCGACACATGATGATTCGGCAGGCAAATAAAAAGGCTCTGCGAAAAGCAGAGCCTTTTTCGATATGGTGCCGAGGAGAGGACTTGAACCTCCACGCCCTTGCGAGCACTAGCACCTGAAGCTAGCGTGTCTACCAATTTCACCACCTCGGCGATGTGTGGCTTTCTTGGGAAAGTCGGCACATTCTAGTATATGATGCGCATTCGTCAATCCCTCAGTGGCGTTTTTGCCATTTTTTTCACCAAGCAAGCGAGTTTATGACAACCAAGAAAACCTACCAAGATCCACACGCCCAACGCGAAGCCCAGCGTTACGACAACCCGGTACCCAGTCGCGAAGTTGTATTGGAAGTGCTTAAGGATCAAGGCCGCCCACTCACCGTTAAGGAGCTAATCAAGCTGCTTAAGGTGCGCGATGCCGACAGCCGCGAGGCCTTTGGTTTTCGCATCAAGGCCATGCTGCGCGACGGTCAGCTGCTGGAAAATCGCGCCGGCCGCCTGTGCCTGATTGACGAAGTGGACTTAATTGCCGGACGCATTGAGGCGCATCGCGAAGGCTTTGGTTTTGTGCTGCGCGATGACGGCGAGCCGGATTTGTTCCTGCCACCCCGACAAATGCGTAAAGTCATGCACAATGACCAGGTGCTGGTCAGCCTACAATTTAACCGCCGCAATGGTCGCAAAGCGGCCCACATTATCGAAATCACCCAGCGTGCCATGACGCATCTGGTGGGGCGTTTTGTGCGCGAAGGGCAAACGGCCTGGCTGCGTTCCGAAAACAAACAGTTAAGCCACGAAGCTTTGGTCACGGAGTTTGGTGACCATTATCCGGAAGACAACGAATTTTGGCGCGCCGCCATCACACAATATCCCGATGGTAAGCACACCATGCGCGTGGCGCTGGAAGAGCGCATTGCCTCACCCGACGAGGCCGGCATGGAAATCGAAGTGGCGCTGCGCAATTTCGATTTGCCTTTCGTCTGGCCAGATGCGGTGCAGCAACAACTGGCTCCGATTGCCGATACAGTGGATCCTGAGGTAGCACGGCAACGTATTGATCTTTGCGACCAGCCTTTTGTCACCATCGATGGTGCCGATGCTCGCGACTTTGACGATGCGATTCGCGTCATTAAACGCCCCCGCGGTGGCTGGCGCTTAATGGTCGCCATTGCCGATGTTAGCCATTACGTCCGACCGGACACACCACTGGATCGGGAAGGTCATCTGCGAGCCACCTCGGTGTATTTCCCCAGCCGCGTGATTCCCATGCTGCCCGAAAAGCTATCCAACGGCCTTTGCTCGCTCAATCCGGATGTGGACCGCTTGGCGCTCTGTTGCGATATGACTATTAGCGCCAAAGGGCGTGTCAGCGGTTATGTCTTCCGTGAGGCGGTGATTCGTTCACACTATCGCTTCACCTACGATCAGGTTGCCGCCTTTATCGAGCAGCCTGGTAGCCAAGAAGGCAAACAGCTTAAAGCCAACCTATCGCCAGAATTGCAGCAACAACTGCACGACTTCCATGCCATGTTTCATGCCTTGCGTGCACAGCGCGAGCAACGCGGCGCCATCGATTTCGAGAGTCGCGACACGCGCATGGTGTTTGACGAACAGCTGAAGATCAAAGCCATTGTGCCGCAGGAACGCAATGTGGCACATATGATGATCGAAGAGGCCATGTTAGCGGCCAATACCTCGGCGGCACGCCTGCTGCACAAGGAAAAAATCCCCGCCCTTTATCGTAATCATGAAGCGCCGGTGCCAGACAAGCTCAACGGACTGCGGGAATTCATCGCCCCCTTGGGGCTACAGCTCAACTGGCGCGACAAGGACAAGGTGAAACCGGCCATTTTCCAGCAGTTGGGCGAACAGCTGATTGACCGGCCAGACCGCTCTCTGGTCCAGCTCGTGATGCTGCGCACACTCACGCAAGCGCGTTACGAGGCAGAAAACAAAGGCCACTTTGGTCTTGCCTACCCTTATTACACCCACTTTACGTCGCCGATCCGACGCTATCCCGACCTGTTGGTGCATCGCGCCCTGCGTTATCTAATTCGTCAGGACAAAAGCAAGCATGTGGATAATGCCACGCAACTGCCGTTGATTCCCAAAACCGCGATTTTACCGTTTAGCCAGCAGCAAATGGTAGAGCTGGGCGAACACTGCTCGATGGCCGAGCGCCGAGCCGATGATGCCAGCCGTGATGTCGAGAAATGGCTCAAATGCCAGTTCATGGAGGAACGTCTTGGCGACGAATACAAGGGCACCATTAGTGGCGTGACCAACTTTGGCTTATTCGTCGAGCTGGATGACCTGCGCATCGACGGGCTGGTCCACATCGCCACGCTAGGTAATGATTACTTCCGTTTTGACCCCGATATGCAGCTGCTACGTGGTGAAGATACCGGCTATTGCTTCCAGCTGGGCGATGCGGTTACCGTGCAGGTGGCGGCCGTTGTGACCGAAGAGCGCAAGATCGATTTGTCCATCTTGTCGCACCAGCCGGCCAAACGCCGTGGCCGCTATCGTGGAAAAACGGCACGCAAAAAGAGTGCAAAGGCTAAACGCGGCAAGGCAAAGTCCCGCAAAAAAACAGCCCGCAAAGGCCCGCCTCGCGGCCGCAAAGCCAAACGCCGTAAAGGTTCCTAATTTTTTCGTTCGACCAATGGATTCACCATGAAACCCCAATTTTTTTCCGGCTTTCATGCGGTAGGCGCTATATTGCGCCACCGCCCTGAAGATATTCTGGAAATATTTGCACTGGATAACCGCCACGACCAACGACTGGATGATTTGCTGCAAGTCGCCAAGCGCCATGGTATCGCCTGTCACCGCGCCAATCGTCAGGCGCTGGAAAACAAGGCAGGACGACAGCACCAAGGCATTGTTGCTCGCGCCCGTCCGCGCCGTTATGCCGACGAAAACGCCCTTAAACGCTTTGTTGAACAACACAGCCAACCCACCCGTTTATTACTACTCGATGGCGTGACCGACCCGCGCAACCTCGGTGCTTGCCTACGCAGCGCGGACGCTGCCGGCGTGCATGGCGTGGTGGTTACCCGTCATCATGCGTCAGTGCTCACTCCGGTGGCTTGTCGCACGGCAGCCGGTGCAGCAGAATCGCTGACATTTTATGAAGTCGCCAATCTGGCGCGCACCCAGGCTTATCTAAAGCAGGCCGGGCTGTTTGTGTACGGCACCGCCCTCGACGATAGCGCCATCTCTCTCTATGACGTGCAGCCACCGGCCGACTGGGCATTGGTGGTAGGTGCAGAGGGCAGCGGCATGCGCCGTCTGGTTAAAGAAGGCTGTGACCAACTGATGGTACTGCCCATGCAGGGGGAAGTGCAGAGCTTGAATGTCTCAGTGGCCACAGCGGTTAGCCTTTATTGGCTAGCGCATTCGGGCTGAATGTCTTGTCTGGCGGCTTTCTGCCAATGCAACAGGCCGTGGATGGCCAGTAACACAAAACCGGCATAAAGTACTGCCGTAAGATCGAGCGATTTAAAGATAAACATACCTACATAAATCACATCGACGACAATCCATAAGATCCAGGCCGCAATGTGCCGTTTGGCCTGCCACCAGCTGCCCACTAAGCTAAAACAGGTCAAGCCGGCATCTATCCATGGCAAGGATGCATTCGTCCAGCGTTGCATCACGTAGCCCAAGAGCAACGCCGCCATGGCGCCCAGCACCAGATCGCGGGCGGCCAGACCTTGTCGCAGCGGGGCAGGACGCACCAAGCCATCATCATCCAGGTGCCGCGTCCAGCGCCACCAGCCATATATGCCCATGGCGGCAAAAAAGCCTTGCAGCATGGCGTCGGAATACAACCGTGCTTCGTAGAATATCACGGCGTAAAGTGCCACCGACACCAAACCGATCGGCCAGCTCAACACATGCCGTCTGGCGGTCAGCCAGACACCCAAGGCACTGGCAATGACTGCGATTAATTCCATCATTACCACTCCACGCTAAAGCTGAGTTGCGCCAACCGGGGGGCGGCCGCAAAGAGGTAATGATCACCTAAGAAACCAGCAGCATCGCGCCAATAGAAATGGTTAAAGAGGTTGCTCACCGTCAGGTCGATACGCCATTGGCGACTCTGCCACTGATCGACATAGTGCACTCCCGCATCGACGGCATTCCACGCATCCAGCTTAACGTCGCCATGGGCAGTTGCCGGATTTTCCGAGGCGTGACGCCAACCCGCACTTAAACTCAATGGCTGCCACCAAGGCAACTGCCAAGCCAGCCAAACACTAGTGCGTAACAGTGGCACATTAACGACCTGATGGCCTTCGTACTCACTCACACCGGTATCTTTTAGACGGGCGCGTATCAGACTGATGCTGGAATGGGTGGTGACGTAAGCGCCCAGCTGACCGGCAAGCGATACAGCCAGTCCAGTGTGCACTTCATTCCCCTCGGCAACATAAGTAAACCCAGCGGCTGTCTGGTCGGGGCGGGCAAACTGGTTATCACGCTGGGTATGAAACAAAGCGATCTGTGTGTGCAGCCCGTTTGGCCATCGATATTTCATGCCCAGCTCGGTTTGCCGCGCATGGCGCATGCCCAGCATATCGCCAGCGTTACTTGCCCAGAAGGGAGCGGCTTTGCCAAATGCCAAACCACGGCTATAGCTCAGGTAGGTATTCAGTTGATCAGTCGGCGACCAGACAACAGCGGCCTGCGGTAGCCACACGCTTTCTTCATCGTCATGCAGGGGCTGCCCTTGTGCGTCTTGCACTTGGCGGCGGCTTAGCACTAAGCGCCCGCCTAATAGCAACTTCCACTGTTGGGTCAGCGTTAACTGATCGAGCAGATAAATACTTTGTTGCACATGATCCAGTCGCTGGTGCGGCTCACCAGCCTGACCGGCAGCAGGCGGATATTGCGGTGTCGGCTGGTGGATATTGGCCGACCCCACATAGACATTCAACGCCGCGCCATAGCGCACTTTACGTTGCAGCAAAGAGTACCCCAGGGTGAGGTGATGCCGTAGCTTACCGCGCAAGTTGCCGCTAACTTCCAGCGTGGCTTGATCGGTGGTGTATTCTTCATTGGGACGACGATAATCATAAATATCGTAGCCGCCGTTCGCTGAGAAATAATAGCCAGGCGTGCCGTTGTAACAGGAGGCTTGATAATAACAACCGTAGGGGAAAGCAAGGTAGTCATCGACCTTGCTGTGGCTATGCCCTGCCGCCAACAGCAAGTGCCAATCATGGTTAAAGGCATGCTTGAAGCGCAAGCTGGTGTTGCTGGCATGCAGACTAAGCGGCTGCGTCCACGGCTGGTGTCCGAGCATGCGATGCCAATCGATGTCATCAGGTATGTCGGTGCCTCCCAACAATTGATACCCCGCCACCGAGGGCTGGGCATAGGTTTGATAGCTGGCATCCAACTCCAATTTACTGCGCTCACCCAGATACCAGTCGGCGGCGAAGGCATAATGACGTTGCTGCCCATCGGCGTAGTCAATATAACTGTGGATGTTGCGCGCCGCCATATTAAAACGGATGCCGACACGATCGGTTAGCCATTTGCCCACATCCAGTGCGACGCGTTGTGAACCTTCTGAATCGGTACCCAGGGTCAGCTTACGGATGTCCCGGGGGCGTTTGCTGACATAGTTGACCACACCACCAGGCGAGACGATACCGGCATTAATACCGGCCATTCCTTTGAGCACCTGCACCTGCTCAACAGCGGCCAAGGGAGCCATCTGTTCACCGACAATGACTAAATTATTCATGCGGTAACCGGAGGCCACATCCAACGGAACCCCCCGAATGGCGATATTTTGGTAATAACCGATGGGCGCATAGCTATCGCTCAAGGCCGAATCGGTGCGTGTCAGGTCATGCAGGCTATGCAACTGCCGCTGGTGAATTTGTTCTGCACCAATATGACGGATGGCCGCAGGCGTTTGCTGCGCTGGCAGGTTGCCGTAAGGCACTAAGTTCGCTGTGGCGCGGCTAACCGTGTCAGGCAAGCTGTCAGCCACTTTGACTTGGGGTAAATTTATGCCGTCGGCCATCGCCAGAGTGGTGACTAAGCCGGGCAGAATAAACAAAAGACGGACAGGGCGGGTAATCATTGGTGCACCTCGCTTTGTAACCAAAGCGACAGCACAACTTTTGCAGACGCCTTAAGCGACGCCCAGTGCGTTTGTAGCATGATAAGCTCCCTACGCCGGTGTGATCCGGATCAGGTTCAAAGGGTCAGTCTCAGCCCGACAAAAGTCGGACACCCCCGCTTTGAAATGAATGTAATGGTGTGTCAATTCTTTCGACGCGGCATATCTTACGCCGTCACACCGCGTCTGCCAACACGACGACCGAGCTAGTGATAGAATGCGCGAATGACGGAAGATCAGCTACAGCAACTTGTCACTCGCATCCATGAATGGGCGCATGAACTTGGCTTCCAGCAGGTGGGTATTACCGATACGCATCTCGATTTGGCTGAATCCCGCCTCACCGACTGGCTCAGCAAGGGTTATAACGGCGACATGGCGTGGCTAGCCGCCCATGGCGCTAAACGCACCCGTCCACACTTGCTTGAACCGGGCACGTTTCGCGTTATTTCGGCACGCATGGATTATTGGACTGGGGATGATATTCCACAAGCGACAGAAAAGGCTTGGACTACACTAAATTCCCCCGACAAGGCCTATATTTCTCGTTATGCCTTAGGCCGCGACTATCACAAGATGATGCGCCGCAAATTGGCAAAACTGGCCAACCGTCTCAAGGAGGAAGTGGCGGATTCCGAGTTAGGGCGCGCTTTTGTCGATAGCGCTCCTGTCATGGAAAAGCCATTGGCCGAAAAGGCGGGGCTGGGTTGGCAGGGCAAGCACACGCTAATTATTAACAAACAGGCAGGCAGTTACTTTTTCCTTGGCGAAATATACACCGATATCCCGCTTCCCGTTGATGAACCAGCGTCAGACCACTGTGGCACCTGCAGTGCCTGCATTGATGTGTGCCCCACCGGCGCCATTATTGCCCCATACAAGCTAGATGCCAGACGTTGCATCACCTATCATACGGTTGAGAACAAAGGCGCCATCGACCCTGAAATTCGTCCACTCATGGGTAACCGGGTGTTCGGCTGTGATGACTGCCAACTGGTTTGCCCTTGGAACAAATTTGCCCATATCTCAAAAAATGACGACTTTCAGCCCCGACACGGTCTTGATCAGGCCAGCTTGGTCGAGCTCTTTATGTGGGACGAAGACACTTGGGATATGAATACACGCGGCTCTGCCATTCGCCGTTCAGGCTATATTGGTTGGTTACGCAATCTTGCGGTGGGGCTAGGCAATGGTCCGGCCAGCGCTGAAGCCATTGCGGCATTAAAATCTCGACAGGGGCAAAATACGTTATTGGACGAGCATATTGACTGGGCACTGAAGCGGCTTACCACCCGCGAGTAGATTTGCTTTCTGCACAGTAGGCTTCTAGCATTGTCTTCTCTTTGCTGGAGCTTTCATGGCGACCCCTCCCAAACTTGTTAATCGCTTCCGCGGTTTCCTGCCTGTCGTGATCGACGTTGAAACGGCGGGATTCAATGCGCAAACCGATGCGCTGCTGGAAATTGCAGCCGTGCTGGTGCGTATGGACGACAAAGGGTTACTCTACCCTAGTGAGCGCATTCACTATCATGTGTCGCCTTTCGCCGGTGCCAACCTGGAAAAAGAGGCGTTAGCGTTTACCGGCATTGATCCGTATAACCCGTTACGCGGGGCGGTCGATGAAGAAGTGGCATTAAAAGGAATCTTCAAAGCGGTACGTCGCGAAATAAAAGCGCACAAATGCAATCGTGCAGTTTTAGTGGCACATAATGCCAGTTTCGATCATGGGTTTATTAAAGCCGCCGTTTCTCGCTGTAACATCAAACGCGACCCTTTCCACCCCTTTTCAAATTTTGATACCGCCAGCTTGTCTGGTCTCATTTATGGGCAGACAGTGCTTGCTAAAGCCTGTGGCATGGCTGGCATTAAATTTAGCCAACAGCAGGCGCATTCTGCGCTTTATGACACCACACGCACTGCGGAATTGTTTTGTAGTCTGGTGAACCGCTTCCAGTTACTGGGCGGCTGGCCTCCTCCTGCACCGAAAGAGATACCGCCCACCCTATTCGACACCAATTCCGAGCTTTAGCACCTTCTCCGGTGATGTGATGCATTAGCTTGGCTCATTTCATTTTTCTTAAGCACAAAAAAAGCCGAGTTGTTACACTCGGCTTTTTTGATAAAGCGATGATATCATGCATCGTCTTCGTCAGCATCGAGTTGCGGGCGATCAACCAACTCGACAAAGGCCATTGGTGCACTGTCGCCAGCGCGGTAGCCCATCTTCAAAATGCGCAGATATCCACCTGGGCGGTCTTGGTAACGCGGCCCCAGTTCGCCAAAGAGCTTACCAACGGCAGCGTCCGAGCGAGTGCGCGCGAAAGCCAAACGACGGTTGGCGACAGAGTCTTCTTTAGCCAAGGTGATCAACGGCTCAGCGACACGACGCAATTCTTTTGCCTTAGGCAACGTCGTTTTAATGGCTTCATGCTCAAGTAGCGAAACCGTCATATTACGGAACATCGCTTTACGATGTGAAGAGTTACGACCCAATTTACGGCCACTTTTACGATGACGCATGTCAGTATCCTTTAATCAATCCGGTACAGGCCGGCTAAATTCGTTTAAATCTATTAGCGCAGACGCGTGGTCGGAGCCAAGCGCTCGTCTTCTTTAATGCTGCTTGGCGGCCAATTATCCAAACGCTGTCCCAGTGACAGGCCTTTGGACGCCAATACGTCTTTAATCTCGGTGAGTGACTTCTTGCCAAGATTAGGGGTTTTCAGCAGCTCAACTTCAGTACGCTGTACTAAGTCGCCAATGTAGTAGATGTTCTCGGCTTTCAGGCAGTTGGCAGAACGTACTGTCAATTCCAGATCATCCACCGGACGCAGTAGAACAGGATCAACTTCTTCCTCTTCTTCTTGTGGCTCAGGCTCGATAGCCTGTTCCATGTCAACAAAAACAGCGATCTGTTGCTGCAAGATGGTGGCGGCGCGGCGAATTGCATCTTCAGGATCCAGCGTGCCATTCGTTTCCAAATCAATAACCAGCTTATCCAAATCGGTGCGCTGTTCGACGCGTGCCGCTTCCACGACATAGGCAACGCGGCGTACAGGACTGTAGCTGGCGTCCAGATGCAACAAGCCGATACCGCTAGTTTGCTCGTCGCTTTGCTCATCACGCTCAACAGAGGTGACGTAACCACGACCACTGTCGACTTTCAAACGCATGCTGATCTCGGTATCACTGGTGATGTTGCAAATCACGTGATCCGGGTTGGCAATTTCAACACTGTGGTCGCGCTTGATATCGTCAGCTGTGACGACACCTGGGCCTTTCTTGACGAGTTCAAGCTCAGCTTCATTGCTATCGTTGAGCGTCAGTGCCACACCTTTCAAATTGAGCAAGATGTTGATGACATCTTCCTGCACGCCCTCAATCGAGGAGTACTCGTGCTGAATGCCGTCAATTTCCACCTCGGTAATTGCGCTGCCACCCATGCTGGAAAGCAAAATGCGGCGCAAGGCAGTACCCAACGTATGACCGAAGCCACGTTCCAGCGGCTCGAGAACAACCTTAGCCCTAGTTGGGCTGAGGGTGGTAACGGCCAATGTACGCGGTGTCAAAAATTCATTCAATGCTGTCATGAGTGCCTCAACAGTTACTGCCTTTAAAGAGCAAGCTGATTACTTGGAATACAGCTCGACAATCAGATTTTCGTTGATTTCGGCGGGCAGATCAGCGCGCTCAGGGCGAGCTTTGAAAGTGCCTTCGAATTTTGCTTCGTTGACTTCAATCCAAGTCGGGAAGCCACGTTGCTGAGCCAGTTCCATCGCGCCTTTAATGCGAAGCTGATTGCGTGACTTCTCACGTACAGAGACGATGTCACCTGGTTGTACCTGCATCGATGCAATAGATGCCTTTTGTCCATTCAACAGAATGGCATTATGGTTAACCAATTGGCGCGCTTCCGCTCGAGTTGAACCAAAGCCCATGCGGTAAACGACGTTATCCAGACGCCCTTCAAGGTATTTCAACAAATTTTCACCAGTTGAACCCTTAGCTTTGGCGGCCTTCTTATAATAGTTGCGGAATTGCTTCTCAAGCACACCGTAAGTACGACGAACTTTTTGCTTTTCGCGCAGCTGAACGCCATAGTCTGACAACCGACCACCACGACGGGTAGCAGCGGCCTGACCAGGTTTCTGGTTAGCTTTGCACTTGGAATCGAGAGAACGGACGCCACTCTTGAGGAACAGATCAGTCCCTTCGCGCCGTGACAATTTGCACTTTGGGCCGAGATATCGTGCCATCTGAAATTACCTCTTAAACGCGACGTTTCTTGGGCGGACGGCAGCCGTTGTGCGGCACAGGCGTCACATCCACAATATTGGTGATTTTATATCCGCAAGCATTGAGTGCTCGAACTGATGACTCACGACCCGGACCAGGGCCTTTCACGCGGACATCAAGATTCTTCAACCCGTAGTCTTTGGCAGCGTTGCCTGCGCGTTCGGCGGCAACCTGCGCCGCGAAAGGCGTGCTCTTGCGCGAGCCACGGAAGCCAGCGCCACCAGCAGTCGCCCAAGACAGAACATTGCCTTGACGGTCAGAAATGGTAATGATCGTGTTATTGAACGATGCATGTACATGAGCAATACCGTCAGCAACACTACGGTTTACTTTTTTGCGACGGGTGCTTTTATCTCGTTTAGCCATTTTGCGTTATTCCAGCAGCTTAATTGCGAATGGGTTTGCGCGGCCCTTTGCGCGTGCGGGCATTAGTCTTGGTCCGCTGCCCACGCAACGGCAAACCACGACGATGACGCACACCACGGAAAGTGCCAAGGTCTTTCAGGCGCTTAATGTTCATAGTGATCTCACGGCGCAGATCACCTTCAACGGTGAACTTACCGATTTCAGAACGAACACTATCAAGTTGAGTTTCGGACAACTCACTCACCTTCACATCAGGTAAGATGTTTACCGCTTCACACACTTTAAGTGCGCGAGTGCGACCAACCCCGAAAATATAGGTCAGTGCGATGCCGGTGTGTTTGTTGTCCGGTATGTTGACGCCTGCAATACGGGCCATGCCAATCTCCGATATATTTTATCTTTCCGCTGGATTCACGCCGAAAGGCGCAGCATACTACCTGTTGTCCAGCATTGTTTCAACTACTACGCTAAAGCTTAGCCTTGGCGCTGTTTATGTCGAGGTTCTGATTTGCAAATCACCATGACCCGGCCTTTACGGCGCACGATCTTGCAATGACGGCAAACCTTCTTCACGGACGCTTGTACTTTCATGGGGTTGCCCCTTCTCAATAGCCGAATTAATAAACCAATAGCTGCTTAGCGAATTAGCCCGCTACCGCCATAACCTTTGATGTTGGTCTTATCTTTGCGCATATACTTCTCATACCCTGAAGACGTAAGATGCGCATTGATTTGTGCCCAAAAATCCATCACCACGACCACAGCAATGAGGATTGAAACGCCCCCTAGATAGAAGGGAACATCCCATGCCGCTCTTAGCACATCTGGCAATAGGCAAACCAGTGACATGTAACCCGCACCAATGAGTGTCAAACGCCCCATCACCGTATCAATGTAACGAGCTGTTTGTTCGCCTGGGCGGATACCCGGCACATAAGCGCCAGACTTCTTCAGGTTGTCAGCCACATCGCGTGGGTTGAAAACCAAGGCGGTGTAGAAGAAACAGAAAAATACGATACCGGCAACAAACAAAATAATGTACAACGGCTGTCCCGGCATCAACGCATCCGTTATACGGCGCAGATAGATCGCCCATGACGAATCAGACGATGAACCAAACCACTGGCTGATCGATGCGGGAAACAACAGAATCGAACTTGCAAAAATAGGCGGAATTACACTCGCCATATTCACCTTGAGTGGCAAATGACTCTGTTGAGCCGCATAAACCCGACGTCCTTGTTGACGACGCGCGTAGTTCACCGTGATACGACGCTGACCTCGCTCGACAAATACAATGCCAAAACAAACGGCCAAGACGACTGCCAACACAATTAGCATTGTCAGGTAGCTCATATCACCTTGGTGAGCGGCCTGAAAAGTATGCGCAATAGCGCCGGGCATACCCGCCACAATCGCGGCAAAAATCAACAGGGAAATACCATTACCCACACCGCGTTCGGTAATCTGTTCACCCAGCCACATCACAAAAACGCTGCCTGCTACCAGTGATGTCACGGCCACAAAATAAAAGTTCAACAGTTGTAGCGAGCTGGCATCAGCAGGCACCAATGTAATGCCTTGGGTGTAAAGGCCGGCAGCGATACCAAATGACTGAATCAACGCCAAACCAACGGTAAGGTAGCGAGTGTATTGCGTTAATTTACGCTGACCCTGCTCACCCTCCTTCTGTAGCTGTTTCCAAGACGGCGTAATTGGCGTCATCATTTGCACAATAATCGCCGCCGTAATGTAGGGCATAATACCCAAAGCAAACACACTCATACGAGACAAGGCACCACCCGAGAACATGTTGAACATGCTCAATACGGTTCCTTGATTCTCGTTGAACAAGCGCGCCAAACCTTCTGAGTTAATACCAGGTACCGGGATGTGCGCGCCGATACGGAACACAACAAAAGCACCAAATACAAACCCAATGCGACGCCATAGCTCACGCAGAGTGCTGCGCTGCCCAGCTCGAGGATTTAGCGTTTTTGCTTTTGCCTTGGCCATACCTATTCCTTAGTCTTCGACTTTGCCGCCGGCTTTTTCAATGGCTTCACGGGCACCTTTGGTGACCTTAACGCCTTTGACCGTAAACGCACGATCAATCTCGCCCTGCAAGAACACCTTAGCGAACTTAAAGTTTTCGCCGATGATGTTTGCGGCTTTCAGTGATTGCAAGGTAACTTCATCGCCTTCAACCGCTTTCAGCTCACTCAAACGGACGCCAACTGTATTCGCAGCCAAACGAGAGTTAAAACCAAACTTGGGCACACGACGTTGTAAGGGCATTTGACCACCCTCGAAACCCGGCTTAACGCTACCACCAGTACGTGACTTCTGGCCTTTCATACCGCGACCGCCCGTCTTGCCAATGCCAGAGCCGATACCACGGCCAACACGGCGAGTGGCTTTACGGGAGCCAGTAGCTGGATGCAATTCATTCAAACGCATGATTATTCTCCCTCAACCTGCACCATGTATGACACGGTGTTGATCATGCCGCGAACAGAAGGGGTATCTTCCACTTCGACCGTATGATTAATGCGGCGTAAGCCAAGCCCGCGCAAACAAGCCCGGTGATTCTTCAACCGGCCAATACTGCTTTTGGTCTGTGTGACCTTGATTTTATCTGCCATTGTTCAATTCCGAGTTATTCCGTTGTTGTCGAATACAAATGAGACGACAGGAACTTATGCCAGGATTTCTTCGACCGACTTGCCGCGCTTAGCAGCAATTGACTCGGGCGACTTCATTTCTTTCAACCCTTTATAAGTGGCATGAACCACATTAATTGGGTTGGTCGAGCCGTGGCATTTTGCCAACACATTTTCAACACCTGCCACTTCAAGTACGGCACGCATCGCGCCACCGGCAATCACACCCGTACCATCTGCTGCTGGCTGCATATAAACACTAGACGCGCCGTGGCGAGCCTTGACGGTGTGCTGAAGTGTGGTGCCTTTCAGATCCACCTGAATCATGTTGCGGCGGGCAGCTTCCAGTGCTTTCTGGATAGCAGCAGGCACTTCACGCGCCTTACCACGACCGAAGCCAACTTTGCCGTTGCCGTCACCCACTACAGTCAGAGCGGTGAAGGTGAAAATACGTCCACCTTTTACAACCTTGGACACGCGATTGACTTCAACCAGTTTTTCTTGCAAGCCTTCGCTGGAATCAAACTTTGCCATAATGGATTACCTTAAAATTTCAATCCGTTTTCACGAGCAGCGTCAGCTAAAGCCTTCACGCGACCGTGGTATTGGAAGCCAGAACGATCAAAAGCCACCTCTTCGATGCCAGCAGCCTTGGCGCGCTCTGCAATGAGTGCACCAACCTTAGTGGCTGCATCGGTATTGCCACCTGCATTGGCACGCAAGTCTTTCTCGACTGTGCTGGCAGATGCAATAACCTGGTCACCCTGTGCAGACAAAATTTGTGCATAGATGTGACGAGGAGTGCGATGCACGCTGAGTCGAGTTGCGCCCAATTCGCGAATCTTCATGCGTGTGCGCTTGGCGCGACGCAAACGTTGTTCATTCTTGCTTAACATGCCATTATCCTCGATTATTTCTTCTTCGCTTCTTTACGACGGACTTGCTCGCCCGCGTAACGTACACCTTTACCTTTATAAGGCTCGGGTGGACGGAAACGACGAATTTCAGCGGCAACTTGACCGACCAGTTGCTTGTTAGCCGATTTCAGGACAATCTCGGTCTGACTGGGTGTTTCCGCTTCGACGCCTTCTGGTAGTTGATATTCAACCGGATGCGAAAAACCTAACGTCAGGTTGATTGATTTGCCTTTCGCTTGAGCACGATAACCCACGCCAACCAGTTCAAGTTTGCGCTCATAACCTTCCGTAACACCAACGACCATGCCATTCACCAGAGAGCGGAATGTGCCCGTCATGCTCCAGCCGGCAGTATTGTCCTTACGCGGGGAGAACGTCAGCGTGCCTTCACTCTCGGTAATTTCGACGAGTGGGTTAATCCGCGTGTTCAGCGTTTCTTTCTTGCCCTTAACAGTAATTTGATCACCATCAAGTGTCACATTGACGCCTTCCGGGATAACAACTGGACTCTTCGCTATTCTAGACATTGCCCTATCCTAATTTGATCGCTTGCGATTACGACACTTCACAGATCAGCTCGCCGCCCACTTTAGCCTGGCGTGCGGCACGATCAGTCATGATACCTTTGCTGGTTGAAACAACCACAATACCCAATCCACCTTGAACAGAAGGGATTTCATCCGCTGCTTTATAGATGCGCAGCCCAGGACGACTTACTCGTTTGATTGTTTCAATAACCGGTTTGCCTTCGTAATATTTCAATTCGATAGTCAAGTTTGGCTTACCATCAGTTGAAACACTGCTACCGGCAATAAAGCCTTCTTGTTGCAGCAGATTCGCAATTGCGACCTTCTGCTTGGAAGACGGCATTGTAACGGTTTCTTTCTGCGCCATTTGCGCATTGCGAACACGGGTAAACATATCCGCCAATGTATCTTGCATACTCATGCGATTTACTCCGTACTCTTACCAGCTGGACTTAACAAGACCAGGAATGTCACCACGCATCGCAGCTTCACGTAGCTTAATGCGGCTGAGGCCAAATTTGCGGTAATACCCGTGAGGGCGACCAGTCAAACGGCAGCGATTGCGCTGACGTACGCGCGAGGAATCACGCGGCAACTTTTGCAGCTGCAGCTGGGCGAACCACTTATCTTCCATCTCGGTTTCGGGATTACGGATAATTTCCTTAAGTTCGGCACGCTTGGCAGCATATTTCGCTACCAATTTAGTGCGCTTCTTCTCCCGTTCCTTCATGGAAATCTTTGCCATGTCTCTTCCTCTCAGCCTTTAAGCGGGAAATTGAAAGCACGCAGCAAGGCACGCGCTTCGTCATCGGTATTAGCAGTGGTCGTTACGGTGATATCCATGCCGCGCAGCTTGTCGACCTTATCGTATTCGATTTCAGGAAAAACGATCTGCTCGCGGACACCCATGGAAAAATTACCACGGCCATCAAATGATTTAGGGTTCAAGCCCCGGAAATCACGGAAGCGTGGAATAGCCACATCGACCAAGCGATTCAGGAACTCGTACATGCGCTCGCTACGCAATGTCACTTTGGCACCAATCGGCCAGCCTTCACGAATTTTAAACCCGGCGACTGATTTACGTGCGTAAGTAACGATCGGTTTCTGGCCGCTAATCGCGGTCATGTCAGAAACAGCACCATCAAGTGCTTTGCGATCCTGCACCGCTTCACCGACACCCATATTTAGAGTGACCTTGGTGATCTTGGGCACCTGCATGATATTGTCGTAACCAAACTCTTTCATCAGTTTCGGCACGATCTCTTCTTTATAAGTCTGGTACAAATTACTCATCGTCAACCTCAGGCATCAATGACAGAATCGTCCGATTTAAAGAAACGAACCTTCTGTCCACTTTCCGTACGAATCCCTACACGGTCAGCACGACCGGCAGCTGCATTCCAAATGGCAATATTGGAAGCATGAATGGGGGCTTCCTTATCGATGATGCCACCCTGGACACCAGCTTGAGGATTGCCGCGTTGGTGTTTCTTCACCATGTTGATGCCAGCAACTAACAGTTGGTCATCGGAACGCACTTGCAATACTTTGCCACGACGCCCTTTGTCTTTACCGGCAATTACGACAACTTCATCATCGCGCTTAATCTTTTGCATGATTTTGACCTGCCTTAAAGAACTTCGGGAGCGAGTGAAACGATCTTCATGAACTTTGCAGTACGCAGTTCACGAGTGACCGGACCAAAAATACGAGTACCTACCGGTGCCTGTTGACCATTAAGCAAGACCGCAGCATTTTCGTCGAAACGAATCAGTGAACCATCTTGCCGGCGCACGCCCTTACAAGTGCGTACAACAACCGCATCCATCACGTCACCTTTTTTTACACGGCCACGTGGAATAGCATCTTTTACAGCCACTTTGACAATGTCGCCGATGGCAGCATAGCGTCGATGCGAGCCGCCAAGCACTTTAATGCACTGGACTCGACGCGCGCCACTGTTATCAGCGACTTCGAGCATGCTTTCTGTTTGAATCATCGCTCTCGTTCTCCATTCTCCCACCAACATACGGCGGGTAATGCAAATAGAATTTAGGCTTCCGGTGCTTTCTCTAGCACTTCAACCAAAGTCCAGGATTTACGTGCCGATAGTGGGCGCGTTTCCTCAATTACAACCAGATCCCCTTGGCGACACTGGTTTTCCGCATCATGCGCCAACAACTTGGTGCTGCGGCGAACGTATTTACCGTAAATTGGGTGCTTAACGCGACGCTCAACCAATACAGAAATGGTTTTATCTGCTTTATCAGAGACCACTTGCCCGGTAACGGTACGGTGCAACTTCTGTTGTGCTTCGGCCATTATGAATTACCTCGCTTTTCGGTAATGATGGTCTTGACACGTGCTACATTGCGACGAACCTGACCCAACTCATGTGTCTTTGACAGCTGTCCAGAGGCCTGCTTCATGCGCATCTTAAATTGCTGCTCTTGTAACTCAAGTTGCAATACGTGCAACTCGTCCAAGCTCTTTTCTCTCAACTCAATAGCTTTCATGATTACATTACCGTCCGTTCAACTACACGCGTGCTAATCGGAAGTTTAGTTGCGGCCAAGCGGAATGCTTCGCGGGCAACCTCGTCAGATACACCTTCCATCTCAAAAATCATGCGACCCGGTTGAATCGGTGCAACCCAGTACTCAACAGAACCTTTACCTTTACCCATACGTACTTCGAGAGGCTTCTTGGTAATTGGCTTGTCAGGGAAAACACGAATCCAAATCTTACCGCCACGCTTAATGTGACGCGTCATGGCACGACGCCCCGCTTCAATTTGACGAGCGGTGAGGCGACCACGACCGGTTGCCTGGAGACCGATTGTGCCGAAAGAGACCTTGCTGCCTCGCTGTGCGAGACCGCGATTGCGCCCCTTGTGCATTTTTCTGAACTTGGTACGTTTTGGCTGCAACATGTTTCGTTACCCTTTAACCACGGCCGCGACGTTTGCCGCCTTTGGTTTGCTTTTCTTCCTGAACCTCTTCCATCCCGCCGAGAATCTCGCCACGGAAAATCCAGACCTTAACACCGATCGTGCCGTATGTTGTCTCGGCACGTACACTGGCGTAATCGACGTCAGCACGCAATGTATGCAGCGGAACCCGTCCTTCGCGATACCACTCGGTTCGCGCAATTTCTGCACCACCCAATCGGCCAGACACCTGAACTCGGATACCCTCAGCACCGGACTTAAGCGTATTTTGTACGGCGCGTTTCATAGCGCGACGAAACATAATACGGCGCTCAAGCTGGCTGGCAATATTATCGGCAACCAAGCGAGCATCCAGATTAGGCTTGCGGATCTCTTCGATATTAATGTGAACAGGCAAGCCCATCAGCTTGGCTACATCTTTGCGAAGGCGCTCAACATCTTCCCCTTTTTTGCCAATCACGATACCGGGACGGGCAGTAAAGATAGTGATGCGAACATTTTCAGAGGGGCGCTCAATCTTGATACGACCCACAGACGCCTTCTTCAAACGATCAAACAGATACTCGCGCACCTGGAGATCAGTAACCAAGTAGTCTGAGTAGTCCTTTGGATTGGCATACCAGAGTGAATTGTGCTGTTTCACAATCCCCAAACGGATACCGATCGGATGTACTTTCTGGCCCATCGAGTTACACTCCTTCGGAAACTTTCACGGTAATGTGGCAGGTCTGCTTAAGAATCCGGTCAGCTCGGCCCTTGGCACGAGGACGAATACGCTTCATTACCATTCCTTCATCGACGAACACCGTTGATACTTTCAACTCATCGACGTCGGCACCTTCATTATTTTCTGCGTTCGCAATTGCAGACTCGAGCACCTTTAAGACAATGCGCGCAGCCTTCTTAGTAGAGAATTGCAAGAAATTCAGCGCCTGCTCCACTTGCAAACCACGAATCTGGTCAGCCACGAGTCGTACTTTCTGCGCCGAGATACGTGCGCCTCGTAAACGTGCTGTTGTTTCAGTAGCCATCTCAGTCATCCTCAACGCTTGGCTTTCTTGTCGACAATATGACCACGGAACGTGCGGGTCATCGCGAATTCACCCAGCTTGTGACCCACCATGTGCTCAGAAACCAAAACCGGCACATGCTGACGGCCGTTATGCACTGCAATGGTGAGTCCCACCATATCGGGAATAATCATGGAACGGCGCGACCAAGTCTTGATCGGCTTGCGCGAACCCGCTTCCGCCGCATCTTCCACCTTACGAAGTAAATGGTGGTCGACAAACGGCCCTTTTTTCAAAGAACGTGGCACAGCTAAACCTCTCTACTCTTATTTACGACGATCGCGCACGATCATTTTGCTAGTACGCTTATTGGTACGCGTTTTATAGCCTTTAGTCGGAACACCCCAGGGCGTTACCGGATGACGACCACCAGATGAACGGCCTTCACCACCACCATGCGGGTGATCGATCGGGTTCATAGCAGCACCACGAACAGCCGGGCGCTTACCACGCCAGCGGGATGCACCCGCCTTACCCAATGAACGCAAAGCATGCTCACTGTTGCTCACTTCACCCAATGTAGCCAGGCATTCAGCATTCACTTTACGCATTTCGCCTGAACGCATGCGCAAGGTAACGTATCCGCCGTCTTTAGCCAAAACACGTGCCGAGGTGCCTGCAGAGCGAGCCAATTGACCACCTTTCCCAGGCTTCAACTCGACATTGTGCACTGCAGAGCCAAGCGGCATATTACGCAATGGCAAAGCATTGCCAACTTTAGCGGGAGCATCATCGCCAGCCTTGACGATATCACCGGCTGACAAGCCCTTAGGTGCAAGGATGTAACGACGCTCACCATCACTGTATTTAATCAGTGCAATATGAGCTGAACGGTTCGGATCATACTCAAGGCGCTCAACCACACCCTGAACCCGGAACTTATTGCGACGAAAGTCGATTACACGATACTTTTGTTTGTGACCGCCACCTTTACGGCGCACGGTGATACGACCTTGATTGTTACGACCTGCATAACGCTTTTGGCTTTCCAATAAGGGCGCGTAACCAGCCCCCTTATGCAGCTCTTTATTGACGACCTTGACGACAAAACGGCGTCCCGGGGAGGTCGGCTTACTTTTAACTAATGCCATCTCTCGCTCCCGTTACTCGATATCAATGAAGTTAATGTCTTGACCTTCTTGCAGGCGGACATAGGCTTTCTTCCAAGTCGAACGCCGGCCTTGAATACGACCGAACATTTTCGTTTTGCCTTTAACTACAGCGGTACGAACCGACTCGACTTTTACTTCAAACAACTGCTCAACTGCATGTTTAATTTCAAGCTTATTAGCGCTGCGCGCTACTCGAAATACGACCTGATTGGATGATTCACCCAACAGTGCAGTTTTCTCTGTCATGTGCGGTGCCAACAACACCTCAAGCATGCGCTCTCTATTCATGCCAACGCCTCCTCGAGTTGTTTTAGTGCCGAGACAGTAACGACCACCTTCTCATGACCTACCAGACTAAGCGGCGTCACACCTTTGGTATCGGTTACAGACACATACGGCAAATTACGCGATGCCAAATACAAGTTTTGGCTGACTTCTTCAGCAACGATCAAAGCCTTACTGGCTTTCAGCTCTTTTAGCTGTGATGCCAACAAACGTGTTTTCGGCTGTTCTACCGCAAACTCGTCAACGACTAGCAAACGTTCTTGACGAACCAACTCTGACAAAATGCACTGCATTGCAGCACGATACATCTTGCGATTCACTTTTTGTGAATGGTCACGAGGGGTGGCTGCAAAAGTTTTGCCACCGCCGCGCCATATCGGGCTACGAATTGTTCCCGCACGAGCACGACCCGTTCCTTTTTGGCGCCATGGCTTCTTGCCACCGCCAGATACGGCCGAACGATTCTTTTGTGCTTTACTACCTTGACGAGAACCCGCCAAGTACGCAATCACAACCTGATGAACCAGGGGTTCGTTGAAGTCTCTGCCAAAAGCGGCTTCAGACACAGCCACACTTCCTCCAGAGGCAGTATTGAGATTCATCCTCTATTCCTCTTTCAGGCTTTAGCCTTAACAGCTGAACGAATGACGAGATCGGCACCAACTGCACCGGGAACCGCCCCCTTCACCAGCAAAATATTCTTTTCCACGTCAACACGAACCACTTCGAGGTTCTGAACCGTGTTGCGCTTATTACCCAACTGGCCTGGCATTTTCTTGCCTTTAAACACACGGCCCGGCGTTTGGTTTTGGCCCACACTACCAATGTGGCGGTGCGAAACCGAGTTGCCATGAGTATTGTCTTGAGCAGTAAAATTCCATCGCTTAATGCCGCCAGCGAAGCCCAGACCTTTTGA
>CAYVZZ010000011.1:0-32597 GCA_964456185.1 uncultured Alcanivoracaceae bacterium | reverse complement strand
GTTGTGTAGCACCTCGTTCATTATCCTGCCTTATTTTGAAGAGTAAGACATATGAGCTGTATAGCTCGTATTTAGTTTGATGGAAATTAAGGCTATATAGCACTGTTTATTCGGGCGTTTCAGCGGTTAATTGCTTGCACTAAGTGAGAGAAAACGTAACATACCTACGATTGAGATCTTGGGAGCCTGAGGATTAAGGATGATCACTGTATTAATTGTTGACGATCGCAAGCTGATCCGAGCGGGCATTCGTCGTTTGCTGACGGAGGCAAAAGGAATTGCTGTAGTCGGTGAGGCACATAGCGGGGAAGCGGCTCTGATGCATGCCCGTAATTTGCGCCCCGATATTATATTAATGGATATTCAAATGCCGGGCATAGGCGGCCTAGAGGCCACCCGGCGAATTTTGAATTCACTACCCGAGAGCCGGGTTATTGCGTTATCGGTTTATAACGAGGGCCCCTATCCCGCGCGCCTGTTGAAAATGGGGGTGCATGGGTATTTGACCAAAGACTGCACCGCCGATGAACTGGTACAAGCCATCTGTGCTGTTCATGCGGGCAAGCGACATTTATGCGGACGTGTTGCCACAACCTTGGCGCTGTCACTGCGTGAGCAAGAGCCGCAAAATGTGTTGGAGCGACTGTCCGAGCGCGAAATGCAAGTGATGCAGCTAATCGCAGAGTGTTTTAGCGTAGCTGACATTGCCGAGCAGTTACATCTCTCTCCGAAAACCGTGAACACCTATCGTTATCGTATTTACGAGAAATTGCACATAAAAAGTGACGTGGAGATTGCGGTGTTTGCAATTCAAGAAGGGCTGGCGAAAGGGTCGGCATCCTGAGCCAAAAATACCGCCAAGCGGAACAAGCGTTGGCGGTATTTTTTTTGGGTGGACAAAGGCTGATGCTTTAGAAAAGCCCCTTAGGTCCCACACCCTGCTGCTTGCTGGTGCTATCGCCAAAGGGCGGGATGTTATCGGCACGGAAGTATTCAAACATGGTATTCGCATCGCCTGGATGGGCGCGTTTTCCGGTTTCCTTGTTAATTAAAACGGCGCGAATGCCGGCCGGTTCTTTGAAGTGATGGTGTGGGTGCGTCGGTAATGCGCCGCGCATATAGGTAATCCAAATTGGCAAGGCGGTCACTGCGCCCTGTTCGTAATAGCCGATATTGTCAGGCTGATCGAACCCGGTCCAAACAACCGCGACCAGGTCGGGTGAGTAACCCGCAAACCAGGCGTCGGTGGGGCCGTCAGTGGTGCCGGTTTTACCCGCGAGCTCATCGTAACCCAATGATTGGGCGCGGCGACCGGTGCCCTTGTCGATAACGTCCTGCAAGATGGTATTCATTAACCAAATTACCTGATTATTCATGACGCGATATCGATATTGAGGCGCAACCGCGGTTGGGTCCTTTTGTGGTGTTAACGGTGCCATCTGGCCGCCGCTATCAATGGCCACACTGACCTTGGGAAGTGATTCTGCTGGGGGACATTGGCTATCGGCAGGTAAGGTGGCTTTGCCTTCGTTATCAATATGTCGATCACAGAGGATGATGTTTGGTGCCTGCCAAATGGTCTCGCCGCGCGTATTAGTGATGCGTTTAATGAGCCAAGGCCGAATGTGGTAACCCCCATTGGCAAAGGTGCTATAGGCTGTGGCCACTTGCATGGGTGTCAGCGACGCACTGCCCAGCACAATAGATAAGTTATGCGGGAAGTGGCCAGTCGGTAAGTGAAAACGGTTCAGTGTCTTGAATGCGTTATCGATTCCAACGCGCTGCATTAGACGAACAGACGCCAGATTCAGCGATTCGTAGAGCGCAAAACGCAACCGCACCGGCCCATAAAATTTACTGGTGTAACCCGCAGGCCGCCAAGTGGTTTCGTGGTTTTCATCGGTGAAGACAAGCGGCGCATCATTTAACAGCGTGGCTGGCGTCATGCCGTATTCCAGTGCCGATGCATACACAAAAGGCTTAAATGATGAGCCGGGCTGACGTCTCGCTTGAGTGGCTCGGTTGAAGTGTGACAGCTGGAAATCAAAGCCGCCCTGCATGGCCTGAATGGCACCTGTGTAGGGGTCTAGCGAGATAATCGCGCCCTGTAATTTAGGGATTTGTGCCAAGCGCCATTGGGTGTCACCTTGAGATTTCTCGGTAGGTAATACATACACGATGTCGCCGACCGATATGACATCGCTGGCCTCGTCCGGCGAGTGGCCTCGGTAGTTGGTATTGATGAATTTGTTTGCCCAGCTCAAGGCATCCCAATTAAGTCGGATCTCACGGGCATCCTGTAAGACGACCAGGGCGCTTTTGTGGTCGACCTGAGCGACAACGGCCGGCAGTAGGCGTGCCACGTTGGAGTAGTCATCTAGAGCTTTCGCCCACTGGCGGCTGGCAGCCGAGACGGGGATTTCCTTCGTCTCCTTTGAGACGGTCGGCAATTGAGGCAGTTTGGACACATCAATGTGATCAATGGCACCACGCCAGCCGTGGCGCATGTCATAGGCCTGTAGTCCTTGCTGTACCGCTTTAACGGCAGCGCGTTGGCGCTTGCTTTGCAGTGTGGTGTAAATGTTGATGCCACGGCTATAGGCGCTTTCGCCCATTAGTTGAATGACTTGTTGCCGAGCCAGCTCTGCCGCATAGCTGGCTTCAAGCTGGGGATCGGAACCGTGATAACGTGCGGTAACCGGCTGGGCGGCGGCAAGCTGGTATTGTGCCTCGTCAATAAAGCCTAGTAGCAGCATGCGTCCCAGAATCCAATTGCGGCGCACCAGTGCGGTGGCAGGAGCGTCGACGGGGTTGTGTGTTGCTGGTGCTTGAGGCAAGCCCGCAATCATCGCCATTTGCGCCAAGTTAAGCTGCGAAAGCGGCTTGCCGTAATACACCTGGGCGGCCGATGCTGCGCCATAGGCATGCTTGCCTAAATAAATCTTGTTGAGGTAAAGCGTTAGTATCTGTTCCTTGGTGAGCAAATGCTCAATTTGAACTGATAGTACGATTTCATTAAATTTGCGTAAGAAAGTTTGGTTGAGTGTCAGAAAATAGTTGCGCGCCACCTGCATGGTAATGGTGGAGCCACCCGATCGGATCGACTGATAACGCACCAGTTCATAAACCGCCCGAGCGAGGCCGCGAAAGTCTACCGCTCCATGCTCGAAAAAGCGGGCGTCCTCGGCGGCTAATATCGCATGTACGAAATCCGGGGGAAATTGCTTGTAAGTGAGTGGGCGTCGCCGTTTGCTGCCAAATTTGGCAATTAGCTTGTGGTCTGCGGTATAAATGCGCAATGGTGTCTGTAGTTGAACCTTGGTAATCTGTTTCGCGGGTGGCAGCGTGGGGCCAAGATAAAGGTAGCTGGCACTGAGAACGAGAAAAAAACCACAAAAAAGAGCAACGGCAATGAAGACAAGAAAACGCCAGCCGATTCGAAGTAACTGCATGTGGAATAACGCCTTTTTCCAGTTTGAATGAGGATAAAACAGACTAAACGCGTGAAGTCTAACACGATGTGGAACAAAGATTGTTGTGGTGTCGCAATCTTTCTGTTATTAATTATACCTAAAGTGATTAGACATAAAGTGCTTGTAAGTTTATCTTTATTCGAGGAAAATCACCCTAATAACAACGAGACGAGATCACGACAGTGCTGCCATTCCTAGGAAAAAGAGCCCAGAAGTTACTGGGGATCGATATCAGTACCACTGCGGTTAAGCTGCTGGAACTGTCCCGTTCCGGCGATCAATACCGTATCGAAAGCTACGGTGTGGAGCCGTTGCCGCCCAACGCAGTGGTAGAAAAAAACATTAACGATGTAGAGGCTGTGGGGGATGTGGTCGCGCGCTTGGTTGCGCGAACACGTCCCGGTATTAAGTCGGCTGCGGTGGCGGTGTCAGGTGCCGCCGTTATTACCAAAACCATTGAGATGGATGCCAATCTCAACGACGACGAGCGCGAAATGCAGCTGCGTGTCGAGGCCGACCAACACATTCCCTTCCCGCTTGACGAAGTGCGCATGGATTTCCAAGTGCTCGGTGAAGTGGAAGATAATCCGAACCGGGTAGAAGTGTTACTGGTCGCATCACGAACCGAAAACGTCGAGCTGCGTACCGATGCGTTGGAGATCGGCGGCTTGAAACCGACGGTGGTCGATATTGAAGCTTACGCCATGGAAAGAGCTTTTCAGCTGGTGATTAATGACCTGCCGAATGCGGATGAAATCGAAACCGTTGCCATCTTTGATGTGGGCGCAACGATGAGTACGCTCAATGTGCTGCATCAAGGCCGCATGGTATACAACCGCGATCAAGCCTTTGGTGGTAAACAGTTAACCGAAGAAATCCAGCGTCGATATGGTATCTCCATGGAAGAGGCCGGGCTGGCCAAGAAGACCGGCGAGCTGCCTGACGATTATGAGTCCGAGGTGCTGCAACCCTTTAAAGAGGCCACTGTGCAGCAAGCAAACCGTTCGTTGCAGTTTTTCTTTGGGTCGACTCAGTTTAATGAGGTCGACCATGTGCTATTGGCGGGGGGGACATCATCTATTCCCGGGCTGGTCGATATGGTGCAAGAAAAAGTCGGCGCCAATTGCTCGGTTGCCAATCCGTTCAGCGATATGACGCTGAGCAACAAAGTGAGTACCAGTGCCATTGCTAATGATGCACCGGCATTAATGATTGCCTGCGGGCTGGCCATGCGCGAATGGAGGGGCTGAACATGATGACAGAAATCAATCTGCTCCCGTGGCGTGAAGAGCGCCGGCAAGCAAAGCAACGCGAATTTATTATGATGCTGGTGGGCGCCGTCATTGTTGGCTTTGCCGTTTGGTGGCTGTGGGGACAAGCCGTTAGTGCCAATATTAACGACCAGACTGCACGCAATCAGTTTATTGAAAAACGCATTGCTAAGCTCGATAAGAAGATTCAGGAAATCTCCGAATTGAAGAAACAACGGCAAGAGCTGATTTCCCGCATGAAAGTGATCCAAGACTTGCAGGGTAATCGACCCAATATTGTGCATATCTTCGATCAGTTGGTTCGCACCCTACCGGATGGCGTTTACTACACATCGGTTAAACGCAGCGGCAAAAGCTTCACCATTAAAGGTGTCGCTGAAAATAATAATCAGATCTCCAATCTGATGCGTAACTTGGATGAGTCACCTTGGTTCCAAATGCCCACGCTGAAAACGGTGGTGGCAAAAGGAGCGAACGCCAATGGCTTTACCCTGACGGTTCAGCAGTCGTCACCTGATGCTGATAAGAAAAAAGGGGGGGATAAATAATGGCCGCAGAAGATAAAAAGAAAGGCTTTGACCTTCAAGAATGGATCGACACCATTAATGGCTTAGATCCGGAAAATATTGGCGGTTGGCCTATGCCAATCAAGATCGCCTGCGTCATCATCGTGTTGGCGCTGGTGATTGGTGGCGGTTATTGGTACACCATTGGCGATCAATACAACCAGCTATCACGCCTTCAAGCCAAAGAATCTAGTCTGATGCAAACCTATGAAGACAAAGCATTCAAGGCCAAGTATTTGGATCAGTATCGCGAGCAGCTGGCATCCATGAAGAAGCAATTTGGTGCTTTGCTAAAGCAACTGCCTAAAGATACTGAAGTACCTGGCCTGCTTGAGGATATTACACACACTGGCGAAGGCAGCGGCCTCGAAATTAACAAGATAGGTCTGGGGCATGAAAACGAGAAAGAGTTTTATGCCGAGTTGCCCATCAATATCAAAGTAACGGGCACCTACCATGGTTTTGGTAACTTTGTGAGCGGGGTGGCTGCGTTGCCGCGGATCGTAACGCTCCACGACTTTACCATTACACCAAAAGGCAGTCTGTTGCAGATGGATATTCAGGCAATGACCTACCGGTACGCCGGCAACAAGAAATGAGGCAGCATAAAATGATTATTCGACGCACTGCCATTCGTTGTTTGCTCCCTCTCACCCTGTCCATGATGTTGTTCGGGTGTGGTGGAAGTGGCAGCTTTGCCGACATCAAGGCAGAAATGAAAAAAATTCAGGCGAAACCACACGGCACAATTCAACCGCCGCCAGAGTTTAAACCGACACCAACTTTTACCTACTCAGCCAACCGTTTGAGAGCGCCGTTCACCATTCCGAAAGATGTGGAAAAGCCGGTGTTGACGGGCAACGGCAAGCAAGTAGAACCCGATATGACGCGCCCGAAGGAATACCTTGAGCGTTTCAAGTTGGATAGTTTGCAAATGGTAGGTACTATCTCGCGGCCAGCGGCGCCTTTGCAGGCACTTATTCGGGATCCAGAAGGCAATGTGACGCGTGTGCAGGTGGGAGACCACATGGGTACCAACTTTGGTGAGGTCAGAAAAATCACACCAATCACTGTGTCTGTCATGGAGATTATTCCTGATGGTCGCGACGGATGGGTTCAACGACCCAGAACAATCAGTATGACAACAGAAACAAATCAATAATGGCTCACGGGGTAGCTGTCATGAAGAACAGTCTAGAAACAACAAAATTGGCAATGCACCGTTTCGGCAGCATGGTGTTAACACTGTGTTTGCTGTTGGTGTCGGTTGGCGCATCAGCCAGCGCATTGGAATCGCTTGATTATGTGAGCCTGCCAGGTAATAAACTGCAGTTGCAACTGACGTTTGATGGGACGCCCCCTCAAACCAAAGGCTACAGCATTGAAAAGCCGGCTCGTATCGCTATCGATCTATTGGGCGCTACCAGCGACCTGAAAACCCGCTATCACAATCTCGGAACGGGTAATGCCCGATCCGCTACAGTCGTTCAGGCCAAAGATAGAACGCGTGTCATTATCGAGTTGATGCGTTTGGAAGGCTACAACATCCAAACCAAGGGTAATCAATTATTGATTACTTTGGGGACAGATTCAGTGCCTGGTAACGATGCTTCGGTAGCACAAAATAGCGGCGTACAAAGTGGTGTGGTCGCCATTGAAAATGTTAACTTCCACCGCAGCAAGCGAGGCGGCGGCGATGTTGTGATTACACTATCCAGCTCGTCTGCGCCGGTGGATGTGCAGCAGCAAGGCAACAAGATTATCGCCCGCTTCTCCGGCGTGGCACTGCCGGACAAACTGCACCGTCGTTTGGATGTGACCGACTTCGGCACCGACGTGAAATATATTGATACGCGGATGAAAAACGGTGACACCGTTGTCACTATTACGTCTGAAGGTGATTGGGAATACTTGGCGTACCAAACCAACAATACCTACACCATCAACGTCAAGAACAAGACGCAAAAGAGCCAGCAGCAGCTAAAGCAGGCTTTCCAATATACTGGCGAGAAGCTGTCGCTTAACTTCCAGAACATTAAAGTGCGTTCGGTGCTGCAGCTCATTGCCGACTTCACTAACTTGAATCTAGTTGTGTCTGATTCCGTGGACGGCACTATTACACTACGCCTGAAAAATGTGCCTTGGGATCAAGCGCTCGACCTTATTCTGAAAACACAGGGCTTGGCGAAACGCAAAAATGGCAACGTATTGTTGGTTGCCCCTGCAGAAGAAATTCGCAAGCGTGAACAGGCAGCGTTGAAAAATAAACGCAGCCGCGAGCAGCTGGAGTCATTGCGCACTGAATTTATCAGCGTCAACTATGCCAAGGCCACCGATATCGCTGCGCTGCTAGAAGGAGAAGATTCTTTCCTCAGTAAGCGTGGTAGCGTTAGTGTAGATAAACGTACCAACACGCTGATTGTGCAAGATACTTCCGACCGACTGAATACGGTACGTAACTTGGTAACCACACTGGACGTGCCTGTACAGCAAGTGCTCATCGAAGCGCGCGTACTCATTGCATCCTCAGATGTTGCCCATAAGATTGGTGTTAGCTGGGGCGGCGCAGCACAAGCTTCCTATAATGGCGGCAACGATGGGTTATTTGTTGGCTCGGGTGGTTCCGTCACCTCTGGTATGAGTAGTGGTTCTATTAGCGCGCCGCCTAGCGGAATGGTCGTTGATCTGGGTGTGCCTGACCCAACAGCCACTCGCTTTTCACTGGGCTTCATTCACAAATCAACGAAGCTGCTGCAACTCGAGCTGTCTGCGCTAGATTCCCAAGGTGAAGCACGCCTGGTGGCAACCCCTAAAGTGTTGACTGCAGACCAGCAAACCGCCGTGATCGCATCGGGTCAGGAGATTCCTTACTCCACCACCTCTCAGGGCGGCACCAATGTGCAGTTTAAAGAGGCTGAACTGAAGTTGGAGGTGACACCCCATATCACACCAGATAATCGTGTGATTATGGATATCACCGTGAACGATGACTCACCGGCTGGCACCGCCGCTAACGGCGAAATCATTATCAATACGCAAAAGCTAGAAACCTCAGTGCTGGTTGATGATGGTGAAACCGTGGTGCTTGGTGGTATCTTCCAGCGCCAGCGCTCTCATCAAGTGGTCAAGACGCCTTTCTTGGGTGATATCCCGTGGCTTGGTGCTCTGTTCCGTAAGAAGGTAAAAGTGGACAAGAAGCAAGAATTGTTGATCTTCATCACGCCGCGTTTAGTGGAGTTGGATCGTTAGGTAATGACGAACCAAGCAGTTAGTCTTTTCTTAGTGGGGCCTATGGGGGCAGGTAAAAGCACCCTAGGTCGCCACTTAGCGCGCCAACTAGGGCGCGTTTTTTATGACTCGGACAAAGAAATAGAAGCGCGCACCGGCGCTGACATTCCGTGGATCTTTGATTGCGAAGGCGAGGCGGGATTTCGCCAGCGTGAGGCTAAAGTGATCGCCGATTTAACGGCCATTCCCGGCATTGTATTGGCCACGGGCGGGGGCAGCGTGCTGGATGAAAACAGCCGCCAATATCTGCACGAACGCGGCCATGTAGTATATCTACAGACACCGGTTGCCTTGCAGTTATCACGCACTCACCGCGACCGTAACCGCCCGCTGCTGCAAAAAGAGGATCCCGAAGCGATTTTGCAGCAACTGCTGGATCAACGCGACCCGCTATATCGCCAAGTGGCACACCAAGTGGTGTCGACGGCCAGTAACAATATGAAAAAAGTGGCTGGTGAAATATTAGCCGCATTGAAATAGCCGCCAACACATCGCTTTACCTTGTGTTACGGCGCCTCGGCGTCGATAATTCTACACGCTTCCAACTACCTGCGGATACATTATGCGGACACTCGAGGTTGCGCTGGGCGAGCGCAGTTACCCCATCTACATTGGTGCAAATCTACTAAGCCAATCATTGCTGGCAAAACATACCGGCAATGAAGTCATGCTGGTCAGTAATGACACCGTCGCGCCTCTCTATCTTGATCAAGTCCGCAACGCTTTAACGGCAGAGCGCGTCGCCCAGGTTATCTTGAAAGATGGCGAGCAATATAAAACCCTCGATGCCTTCAAACAAATTCTCGATCAGCTGTTAACCGATAATCACGATCGTACTACCACGTTGGTTGCCGTGGGCGGCGGAGTGGTGGGCGACATCACAGGCTTCGCTGCTGCCTGTTATCAGCGAGGGGTCAAATTTGTACAGGTGCCCACCACCTTGCTGGCTCAGGTCGATTCATCGGTAGGTGGCAAAACAGCCGTTAACCATCCGCAAGGAAAAAACATGATTGGGGCGTTTCATCAGCCCCAGGCAGTGGTGATTGATACCCAAGTGTTAAAAACCTTGCCAAGGCGCGAGCTGGCAGCCGGTATGGCCGAGGTCATTAAATATGGTTTGATACGCGACGCCGCTTTTTTTGACTGGCTCGAAGCCCACCTCGACAAACTGTTTCAAGGCGATGAAGAAGCCCTTGCCTATTGCATTGAAAAGAGCTGTCACAACAAGGCCGATGTGGTCGCCGCCGATGAAACCGAACAAGGCATTCGTGCCATCCTCAACCTCGGCCACACCTTTGGTCATGCGATAGAAACCCACACGGGCTACAGCAGTTGGCTGCATGGCGAAGCGGTTGCTGCTGGCATGGTAATGGCCTGCCGTTACTCGGTAGAGTTGGGCTGGTTGGCCGACTCAGTTGCCGCTAGGGCAGAAGCGCTACTTGAGCGCTGTGATTTGCCAACGGAACCACCCAACAATATGTCGGCCAGCGATTTTTTGTCGCATATGGCCCACGACAAAAAAGTACGCGATGGCAAATTAAGGCTGGTTCTTATGCAACAGTTGGGGGAAGCAGTGGTAACGGCTGCACACAGTGGCAAGGAACTGGAAACCTTTTTACACAATCACTTGTCGAACTCTGCATGAAACGCTTGATGACTGCCCTGTGGCAAATGCTTCCCCGTCGACACCTGCTATTAATTGGCGGGCTGCTCGTGGTGGTTATTATAATTGCCTGGGTGAGCGGTGGCACCGAGCAAACAGGCGAGCAGTTGGCACCTCCTCCGTTACCGCAAGTGGCCATGCCCGCAGAAGATGGTCAACCGTCTTCTGAGGCTTCCGTTCGACTGGGCAACAGGCTTAAGTTAGCTGACCATCGACCCTATTTATTAAAACCGGGACTACAATATCCCGACAATCCGGAAGAGCGGAAACCCCTTCCTGAGCCAGTTGTTGACAAACCGCAGCCCACCGACGAGCCACCACGGGGTGATTCTCACGAGCGCCAGCAAAAGAAACCGGCAGCAACGGTTGCAACCCATCACACAGACAAAGACAATGACCCGCCAGAGCGGCCGCCGGTGGCAGAGCCTAAAAAGCCGAAGGCTAGTCAACCGCCACCCAAGCCTGAGAAGGTGGTTAAGCAAGAACAGACGAGGTCGTCCGGATTGTTTGCTGCGCTGCCAGCCGACGCGTGGTTGCTGCAAGTGGCTACAGCAGGTGACAAACAACGCGCTAACGCCGTTTGCGCGAAACTGACCGTGCCTTGTGTGTCCTATGCAGCAGCGCGCCATGGCAAGTCGGTTTGGGTGATTGTCGTTGGGCCCTACAGTAGTCGTCAGGCAGCGATAAACGGTAAGGCAAAATTGCCCAGTGCCATGCAGGCGAGAGGCCCCTTCCCACGGAAGGTTAGCGACGTAAGACAAGACGCACAATGAGCCGGGGCTCATTGATTTGATTAGACGTAAAATGGCACTTGCCAGGGGATAACGTGATAAAGAACGATCGCCTTCTCAAAGCACTCGCACGCGAGCCTGTCGATTGCACCCCTATTTGGATTATGCGACAGGCCGGCCGTTATTTGCCCGAGTACCGTGCCACCCGCCAGCAGGCTGGCAGTTTTATGGATCTCTGTCGCAATACCGACCTCGCTTGCGAAGTCACGCTGCAGCCCCTGCGCCGTTTTGATCTGGATGCCGCCATATTATTTTCGGACATCCTCACTATTCCCGATGCCATGGGTTTAGGACTCTATTTCGAAACGGGCAAAGGGCCAAAGTTTCGCAAGCCCGTTAGAACCGAAAAAGACATCGCTAACCTGCCCAAGCTAAATGTCGAAACCGACCTCGATTACGTCATGAATGCCGTTTCGGCCATTCGCAGTGCGCTAGGCGGTAGTGTGCCGCTTATCGGCTTTTCTGGCAGCCCCTTCACACTAGCCACCTACATGATTGAAGGGCAGAGTAGTCGCCAGTTCAAGCTTACTAAGCAAATGCTTTATGGGCAGCCCGAGCTAGCGCATGCGCTGCTGACCAAGCTGGCCGACAGCGTCGCTGAATACCTCAATGCTCAAATACGCGCCGGTGCCCAAGTCATCCAGATTTTCGATAGCTGGGGGGGCGCCTTGAGCGATGCCGCCTATCGGGAATTCTCCTTGGCGTATATGCAGCGTGTGGTTAACAAACTGCAACGAGAATCTGAAGGTCGCAAGGTGCCGGTGATTTTGTTCACCAAAGGTGGCGGCAACTGGCTGGAGGCTATGGCAGATACTGGTGCCGATGCACTCAGCGTGGATTGGACCGTCAATCTGGGCAATGCACGTCAGCGCGTCGGCGACAGAGTGGCATTGCAAGGAAATATGGATCCAGCCATTCTCTTGACCACCCCTGACGCCATTGAGACGGAAGTTAAACGGCTCATTAATGATTTCGGCACCTTCCCCGGTCACGTGTTCAACTTGGGGCATGGCGTGACACCAGATATCGATCCGGATAACGTGCGTGCACTGGTCGATGCCGTACATAAACATAGTCAGCCATAACGTCACTAATAATTAGCGTGTCCTGTAAGAGGTAAAGCAATGCGTAAAACACTAGTTGCGGCCAATTGGAAAATGAACGGTCGTGTCGACATGACCTTTTCCCTGGTTGAACCCTTGGCAAGCCAACCGATTGATGACATTGATATCATCATCTTTCCGCCTGCTCCCTATCTGCTGCCCGCAGTTTCCGTGTTACAGGGCACTCAAGTGGAAGTGGGCGGCCAAAACCTGAGTCAAGAAACCGATGGTGCTTTTACCGGTGATGTATCCGGCGAAATGTTGGGAGACTGCGGTGCCACCCATGTGCTGGTAGGGCACTCGGAAAGACGCGCAATGTACGGTGATACAGATGCCGTTGTAGCGGCCAAATTTTTGCGGGCACAGCAAGCCGGCCTGACGCCAGTGCTTTGCGTGGGCGAATCTCAAGCCCAACGTGAAGCAGGCCAAACGGAAGAATGGGTTGCCTCACAGCTAGACGCCGTACTCGAGGTAGTCGGTATCGACGGCTTTCGACGAGCCATCATTGCCTATGAACCCATCTGGGCCATCGGCACAGGACTGACCGCCACACCGGAACAAGCCCAGCAAGTACACGCCTTTATTCGTCAAAAGCTGGCAAAATTGGACAAAAATTGTGCAGATTCCATCAGACTGCTTTACGGCGGTAGCGTAAAAGCGGATAATGCCGCTTCTTTATTTTCGCAAGCTGACATAGATGGCGGTCTTGTCGGTGGAGCTTCGTTGAAAGCCGACAGCTTTCGCGCCATTTGCCAAGCGGCAACGTAATTTATGGATATTTTTCTACACATCATTCATGCCCTTTCTGCGCTAGCGATTATCGTCGTTATCCTCTTGCAACAAGGTAAAGGGGCCACAGCAGGCGCATCTTTTGGTGCCGGTGCATCTGGTACCATGCTTGGTGACTCCGGCGGTGGCAATTTTTTGACACACACTACAGCTATTTTGGGCGCCATCTTCATGATTACCAGCCTCGCGTTGGCTTGGCAGGCCAAAAATGGCGATGAAGTGACCAGCGATGGTGTGCAAGCCTTGCAGCAAGTATTGCAAGAGCAGCAAGCACAAAAGTCATCAACAGATAACACTTTGCCACCTGGTGTTGTGGTGCCGCAAACGGGTGATGCCGCAGCTGATCAACCCGCAACTGACACGGCTCAACAATCGAATGCAGATGACAAAGAGGGCTATGTGCCTAGCATAAACTCAGGCACAACAAACGAAAGCCAAGACACATCTAGCTCAAAGTAAATGAAGCAGACAAAACAAGCCGAAGTGGTGGAACTGGTAGACACGCTATCTTGAGGGGGTAGTGAGCGAAAGCTCGTGCCGGTTCAAATCCGGCCTTCGGCACCATATTGAAAGGGCTCTAATCAGAGCCCTTTTTTAGTGGACAATACTGTTACGACAGCCATCACTATACCGCCAAGCACACCATTCGTCGTGCAAGCCCGTCATGCTGAACTTGATTCGGCATCCCCCACGATAACCTCCGATTTTTGATAGAATCCCCTCCACACGAAAAGGGGTGAGCAATGCTCTGGATTAAAGCCTTTCATATTATGGCGGTTGTTTGCTGGTTCGCCGGTTTATTCTATTTGCCTCGCTTGTACGTCTATCACACACAGGCCAAGACAAACGCCGAGCGAGAACGTTTCAGTCTAATGGAACGTAAGCTGTACCGCGGCATTACCACCCCCAGCATGATAGCCACGGTCGTGTTGGGCGGCTGGATGATTGCTATCAATCCGGCTTTTCTACAAGCCCATTGGATGCATGCCAAACTGCTGTTGGTGGTGCTGTTGATTGGCTACCATTTCCTTTGTGGGCATTACCGCAAACAGTTTGCGGTCGATCGCAATGCGCACACCGAGCGCTTCTACCGTTTGTTTAACGAGGTACCGGTGCTCTTTTTGGTAGCCATCGTGATTTTGGTAGTCGTCAAACCTTTTTAATACCCAGTAAGAGATAGATTTCATGATAATTCGCGGGCTTTATGCCATTACTGATCCTCAGCTGACGCCAGACCTCGTTGCGGCCAGTGAAACCGCTTTGGCCGCCGGCGTGAAATGGCTGCAATATCGCAATAAGGCCGCCGACCCCACCACGCGCTTTAAAGAAGGGCGTGAGTTGGTGGCCTTGTGTCGCCAATACGGCGCCCGCTTAATCGTCAACGACGAGCCGGTGCTGGCACATGCCATTAAGGCAGATGGTGTGCATCTTGGACAAAAAGATGGCGATGTGGCCGAGGCGCGCGAATTTCTTGGTGCCGACTCTATCATCGGCGTGAGTTGTCATGGCTCGGCAGAGCAAGCTCAACAGGCCAAAGCGGCGGGCGCCGACTATGTGGCCTTTGGGCGTTTCTTTGCATCAAAAACCAAGCCGCAAGCCGAGCAGGCGTCGATTGATGTGTTGCAGCAAACTGCCGATTTAGGCATCTCGCGTGTCGCCATTGGCGGCATTACGCCCGATCTGGCATCGCCACTATTAAATGCCGGTGCCGATGCATTGGCCGTCATTCATGGAGTTTTCGGGCAGGATGATATTACCGCTGCCTGCCACGCATTCATTCGTCTTTTTGAGGAATAAACATGTCGCAATCGCGTTCCGAATCACTGTTTCAACAAGCCGTAGAAGTCATTCCCAGTGGGGTGAATTCCCCCGTGCGTGCGTTCAAAAGCGTCGGTGGCACGCCGGTATTTTTTGAGCATGGCGAAGGCGCCTATTTGTTTGATGAAGACGGCAAGCGTTACATCGACTATGTCGGCTCTTGGGGGCCGCTCATTGTCGGGCATTGCGACCGCAGCGTACAAAGCGCCATCAAAAACCAGCTAGGCCGTGGCACCAGCTTTGGCGCGCCCACTGAGCTGGAAGTGAAATTGGCCAGTAAGGTCTGCGAGCTAGTGCCGTCTATTGAACAGGTGCGCATGGTCAACTCGGGTACCGAGGCCACCATGAGCGCCATTCGCCTGGCGCGTGCCGCTACGGGACGCAATCGCATCGTTAAATTTGAAGGCTGTTACCACGGTCATGCCGATAGCCTGCTGGTAAAAGCAGGCTCCGGTGCCTTAACACTGGGCACGCCTTCCAGCCCTGGTGTGCCCGATGCCGTGACGGAAGATACCATTGTGCTGCCGTATAACGACGCCGAGGCAGTGGCGGCCTGCTTTGCCGAGCAGGGCGAGCAAATTGCTTGTGTCATTGTTGAGCCAGTGGCGGGCAATATGAATTGCGTGCCGCCGGTGCCCGGATTCCTCAAAGCATTGCGTGAGCAGTGCTCTCAATCTGGCGCGCTATTGATTTTTGACGAGGTAATGACGGGATTTCGCGTCGCTTTGGGTGGCGCGCAATCTTACTACGGCATCACGCCAGACCTGACGACCTTGGGTAAAGTTATCGGCGGCGGCATGCCGGTAGGCGCTTTTGGTGGTCGCCGCGACTTGATGCAACAGCTGGCACCTACCGGGCCGGTGTATCAAGCGGGTACGCTAAGTGGCAACCCCATGGCCATGGCGGCTGGCCTCGCCACATTGGAGAAAATATCACGCCCTGATTTTCATGAGCATCTGGCAGAAAGCGCCCAGTTGCTGATGAATGGGTTGCAGCATATTGCCGATGACGCTGGTGTTCCCATGACCACCCAAAGTGTCGGTGGCATGTTTGGCTTTTTCTTTAATTCGGCCGATAAAATTACAACCTTTGAGCAAGCCATGGCATCAGATCAGGAGGCCTTTAAACGCTTCTTCCACGGCATGTTGGACGAGGGCGTTTTCTTTGCGCCTTCCGCATTTGAGTCGGGTTTTGTTTCTTGCTGCCATACCGATGATGTGATTGACACGACCTTGGTTGCCGCTGAAAAGGTGCTGGCGAACTTATAACTGCTAGTTAATAACAGCAAGAGGCACTAAGGAGAATGGCATCGTTTGCCGTTTTCCTTGGTGCCGACAAGTAATTACCTATAACTAGTGTGTCTTTTGATTTAGATCACCACCTCTTTGTTACCTTTCTCTACACTCGGTGCTGATTGTTCAGTGCAACTCATGCAGAACAATCGGGAGCCGGGTTATTCGGTTCCGTCATGGCAATGTCTCAATTCATTACCAAGGAACTATCATGCGTATCTTACCCAAGCTGATGGCAGGCGTGCTGGCCACCGCTATGCTGGCTGCCACCGGATGCCAAGCCGTGCCGACCACGCCAGTTAGCGAGCTGGAACATATCGAACCACAACTCAAAGCGCCGCCTTTTGTGATGGAGCACGAACAGGCCACCGACGCCGCGCCGCGTGTGGTGGAATTTACCCTGACGGTGGACGAGAAAGAAATCGTCATCGATGATCAGGGCACCACCGTTCAGGCCATGACCTATAACGGCACCATTCCGGGGCCAACTCTGGTCGTACACGAAGGCGATTATGTGCAGCTTACCTTGCGCAATAAAACCGACAATATGCTCGAGCACAACATTGACTTTCATGCGGCAACCGGTGCCATGGGCGGCGGCGAGCTGACCAAGGTGAAGCCGGGTGAAGAAGTCGTACTGCGCTTCAAAGCCGATCGGGCAGGCGCTTTCTTGTATCACTGTGCGCCGGGTGGTCGCATGACGCCCTGGCATATCGTGTCGGGTATGAGCGGTGCCATTTTGGTGCTACCACGCGATGGCTTGAAAGACGCCGAGGGTAATCCGCTGCATTACGATCGCATCTACACCATTGGCGAGCAGGATTTCTACATCCCCAAAGATGCCGAAGGCAATTACAAATCCTACCCCCATGCCATTATGGGCATGCGCGACATGGAAGAAGTGATGCGAACCGGCATTCCTACCCATGTGGTATTTAACGGTCGAGTCGGTGCCCTGACAGGTGAAAACGCACTGAAAGCTAAAGTAGGTGAGACGGTGCTGATTCTACATTCCACCGCGACTCGCGACACCCGTCCGCACCTGATTGGCGGTCATGGCGACTATGTGTGGGAGCGCGGCAAGTTCGATAACCCGCCAAAAGTTGATCAGGAAACCTGGTTAATTGCCGGTGGCTCTGTCGGCGCAGCACTGTATACCTTTAAACAACCGGGACTCTATGCCTATGTGAACCACAACTTGATTGAGGCCGTACTTAAGGGAGCAGCAGCGCATTTTGAGGTGGAAGGGGAATGGAATGATGACCTCATGACCCAAGTTGAAGCCCCTCACGAATTCACCACTGAAGCCCAATAAAGGAGAAATCAGCATGAAGAAATTAATCTTGATGATGGCACTGGTTGTGGGATTATCTGGCATTGCCCAAGCCGATAGCGGCAAGGCGTTATACAACCAAGTTTGCTCAGTTTGTCATTCCACTGGTTTGGCCGGTGCCCCTAAGGTAGGCAGTGCCGCCGACTGGAAACCACGTCTGGCACAAGGCTTCGACAGCCTGTTGCATACGGCCATTAACGGCAAGGGTGCCATGCCACCAAAGGGCGGCTCCAATGCCGATACCGCCACCATCAAGGCGGCCATCAAATATATGCTGAAGCAGTCCGGGGTGGAAAGCTAAAGCATTATTTATGGAAAATTCACGGGCAGCGCGGAGTGTTTCCGGGCTGCCCGTTTCTTTATATGGGGAAATGCCTCAAGACACTCCGCCCGATTTTTCGTAGAATGCGCACCTCATTCAGCGATATTTCCCGATTATGAAAGAACAGCTTTTAGCCTTATTGCAGCAGGCCGTTGCCGCCTTGGTGGAAAAAGAGACCTTGCCCGAAGGCGCGGTTGAGCGTGTGCAGCTCAGCCATACCAAAGACCGCAAGCAAGGCGACTTTGCCACCAATATTGCCTTGATGCTGGCCAAGCAAGCGGGCTGCAAGCCACGGGGCCTGGCCGAGCTGGTGGTGGCTGCATTGCCGGAATCGGCGCTAATTGAAAAAGTCGAGATTGCCGGTCCGGGCTTTATCAACTTTTTCCTGTCGGATGATCGCTTAGCACAGCAGTTGGATGCGCGCTTAGCGGATGACCGCTTAGGCATCGCAGCCAATGACCCTCAAACCGTGGTGGTCGATTATTCCTCGCCTAATCTCGCCAAGGAAATGCATGTGGGGCATTTGCGTTCTACCATTATTGGTGATGCGGTGGCGCGTGTGTTGGCGGCGCAAGGGCATCAGGTGATCCGCCAAAATCATGTGGGCGACTGGGGTACGCAGTTTGGTATGTTGCTGGCCTACATGGAAGAACAGCAGGGTGGTGATGCCAAACATGAATTGGCGGATCTCGAAAAATTCTACCGTGCCGCCAAGCAGCGTTTTGACGAGAGCGAAGATTTCGCCAATCGCGCCCGTGATCTGGTAGTGAAATTACAGGCGGGCGATGACCATTGTCTGGCCTTATGGCGTGAGTTCTACAAGGTGTCTTTAGGACATTGCTTGGCGATTTATCATCGCTTGGGTGTGCAGCTCAACGCCGATGACGTGCGTGGCGAAAGCGCTTACAACGATGACCTGGCGCAGGTGGTAGCCGATCTCGACAAGGCCGGCATGCTAAGCGAAAGCGAGGGCGCTAAATGCGTTTTTCTGGACGGTTTTAAAACCCGCGATGATGAGCCTCTGCCGGTCATCGTGCAAAAAGCCGGGGGCGGTTACTTGTACGCCACCACCGATTTGGCCGCCATGCGTTATCGCGCCAACGAATTAGGTGCCAAACGTATTTTATATGTCGTCGATCAACGTCAGGCATTGCACTTCGAGCAGGTGTTTGCGGTGGCGCACCAGTCCGGTTTTGTGGCCAAAGAGGTCAGCCTGGAACATCTGGGCTTTGGCACCATGAATGGCAAAGACGGCAAACCTTTCAAAACCCGCAGTGGTGGCACCGTCAAGTTGGTAGATTTGCTGGACGAAGCACAAAGCCGGGCGCGTACTTTGGTGGACGAAAAGAATCCGGACTTGTCTGCGGATGAGCGGGCGCATGTGGGCGATGTGGTCGGTATTGCTGCGGTGAAATATGCCGATCTGAGCAAAAACCGCAGCAGCGATTATATTTTCAACTTCGACCAGATGCTCAGTTTCGAAGGTAATACCGCGCCTTATTTGTTGTATGCCGCCACACGGGTGGCCGGTATCTTGCGTAAGGCCGAGAATGCCAACTGGCAACAGGGTAATATCAGCCTAAAAGAAGCCGACGAGCGTGCGCTGGGTGAGCTGTTGTTGCAATATCCCGAGGTGGTTGATCGAGTGGCAAGCAAAGGCCAGCCGCATCTGCTGTGTACTTATTTGTACGACGTAGCCGGTGCCTTTTCACGCTTTTATGAGCATTGCCCGGTGCTGGCGGCCAAAGAGGATAACGTCAAACATAGCCGCTTGCGCTTGGCCGCCTTAACGGCCAATACGTTAAAGCAAGGTTTGGATTTATTGGGCATTGAAGCATTGGAGCGCATGTAATGGCAAAGCGTAATTCACGCGGCGCAAGTAAGCGCCAAACCGCTAAATCACGCAATCAAATGCCTGGCTGGCTCTGGCTGCTCACGGGCGTGGCATTGGGGCTGTTTGTCGCCTTTCTTTATCACTTGGCGCAAATTCAGCAGGGCGCGCCCAAAGCGCCTGCGATGCATCAAACAGACACCGAGCAGGCTACTGAGTCGACAGACAACAACGAGCAGGAAAAAGACCTGCCCGAGTTCGACTTTTATGCCGTGCTGCCCAAAATGGAAGAAGTGATTCCCAATCACGATAAAGAACAGGACGATGCCGCTTCCGAGAGTGACAGCAATGAAACCGATACCTCGTCAGACGATAGCGGTGATACCAGCAGTGAAACAGTAGCCGATACGTCGCAGCCAACACCGGCACAACCGGCGGATGGTAGCGGGCGTTTCTTGCTGCAAGCCGGCAGCTTCCGCAATGAAGATTCTGCCCAGCGGTTGCGTGCCGAATTCACACTGCAAGGTTTCGACGTCAAGGTGCAACCCGGAAAGCTGGATAGCGGTGAAGTCTGGTATCGCGTCATGATTGGCCCCTTTAATAGCAAGTCGGCATTACGTCAGGCACAGCGCAAGTTGGCCGCCGAAGATGTCGATACGCTGGCGATCCATCTAAAAAAATAACCGATTCGCCCAACAAAGCTTGAAAAGCCGTTGGGCGACCCCATATTTTTCTCAGGTCAGGCGGCTTAGGGTGCTGATGTGCTCGAATTAAGCCGCCGCACTCCCTTTCTCGCCTGGAGTATTCAATGGAACAATTTCGCGGCACCACCATCTTGTCTGTGCGACGTGGCAACAGCGTCGTTATTGGTGGTGATGGACAGGTCACCATGGGCAACACCGTCATGAAGGGCAATGCCCGCAAGGTGCGACGCCTGTATCACAACAAAATTATTGCCGGCTTTGCCGGTGGCACGGCAGATGCCTTTACTCTTTTCGAGCGTTTTGAAGGCCAGTTGGAAAAACACCAGGGGCATTTAGTGCGCGCCGCTGTCGAGCTCGCCAAACTGTGGCGTACCGACAAAGCCCTGCGTCGACTGGAAGCTTTGTTGGCCGTCGCCGATGAAGAAAACTCGCTGATCATTACCGGTAACGGTGACGTAGTCGAACCGCAAGAAGGCATCATGGCCATCGGCTCCGGCGGGCCCTACGCAGAATCCGCTGCGCGGGCGCTCGTCGCCAACACCGATCTGTCGGCCAAAGACATTGTTGAAAAAGCACTGACTATTGCTGGCGATGTCTGCATTTACACCAACCATAATCACACCATCGAAGAGCTTAACTGGTAATTCTTCGCATTGGTTTTCGAGGTAACAATGGCACTCACTCCCAAACAAATCGTCCAGGAATTGGACCGCTTCATCGTTGGTCAAGACAAAGCCAAGCGTGCTGTCGCCCTGTCACTGCGTAACCGCTGGCGCCGCATGCAATTGGAACCGGCACTACGCAGTGAAGTAACGCCCAAGAATATTCTCATGATTGGCCCCACCGGCGTCGGTAAAACCGAAATCGCCCGTCGCTTGGCGAAGCTTGCCAACGCGCCTTTCCTGAAAATCGAAGCCACCAAATTCACCGAAGTGGGTTATGTGGGCCGCGATGTGGAATCCATCATTCGTGATTTGGTGGAAAATGCCGTGAAGATGCTGCGCAACCAGCGCATCGAAGCACATCGCGACGACGCCGAAGCCGCCGCCGAAGAGCGCATTCTCGATGCCTTGCTGCCACCGGCACGGGAAACCTCACCCTGGCAAGAAAAAGCCGAGGATGACAAGCCCAAAGACAGCAGCACCCGTCAGCTCTTCCGCAAGAAACTGCGTGCCGGCGAGCTGGACGACAAGGAAATCGAGGTCGAAGTCAGCCAAGCTGCCATGGGCGTGGAAATCATGGCGCCGCCTGGCATGGAAGAAATGACCAGCCAGCTGCAAAATATGTTCTCCAAGATGGGCAAGAACAATAGCAAGCGCAAGAAGCTCAAGGTGAAAGACGCGCGCCGTATCTTGCAAGACGAAGAGGCTGCCAAGCTCATCAACGAAGATGACCTGCGCAGCAAGGCCGTCGATCTGGTCGAGCAAAACGGTATTGTCTTTATCGATGAAATCGACAAGGTAGCCAAAAGCGCCGAGCGTGGCGGCACCGATGTCAGCCGTGAAGGCGTACAGCGAGACCTGCTGCCACTCATCGAAGGCACCACCGTCAGCACCCGCAGCGGCATGGTCAAAACCGACCACATCCTGTTCATTGCGTCAGGCGCTTTTCACCTGTCCAAACCGTCAGACTTGGTACCCGAGCTACAAGGCCGCTTGCCGATTCGCGTCGAGCTAAACGCTCTCACCGCAAATGACTTCCAGCGCATTCTCACCGAGCCGGATGCCTCGCTCACCGAGCAGTACCGCGCTTTGCTGTCCACCGAAGGACTTAGCATCGAGTTCAGTGACGACTGTATCAAGCGCCTCGCCGAGGTCGCCTGGCAGGTCAACGAAACCACCGAAAACATCGGTGCCCGTCGTCTGCACACGGTCATGGAGCGTCTGCTAGAAGAAATCAGCTTCGAAGCAGAAGACCTCGCCACCCAATACCATGACAAACCCCTGGTATTGGACGCCGCCTCAGTCGACCGCTACCTAGGCGAACTCGCCGGCAACGAAGACCTTAGCCGTTATATTCTGTAATACGTTGATTATGTATCGCAAAAGCACCGCTCAGTCATTGAACTTGAGCGGTGCTTTTTTGCGTGCTGCGGGTATTTATGACGTAGGTTAACCGGCTTTGGCCAAGCTTTCATCCTGATCGCGTGCAGTTAACCAATCCGCAATAGCCGTCCAGCTTTCTCGGGCGGCGCCCGTTCCTCCCACAATGCCCATGTGGCTGCCATTAATCGTCAGCTCGGTTTTGTCTTGGCTGGCGACTTGGCGCAGCAAGGCGCGCGCACTGGCAGGCGGCACGATGGTGTCCTGTTTGCCGGTAATCAACAAGATACTGGCCTGAATCTGGTCGATGACGGCGGGGCGTTGGCGCATGGGCAAACGACCGCGTGCCATGACGTTATCGGTGATTAAATATTGCACCATGTCTTGAACGGCAGCACCCGGGTAGGCTTCCATGTGGTCGAGGAAGGCCGCGTTGGTGGCGTGCTTGACGACGAAGTCATCGTTATCCAGTTGTTGAATGAGGTTGACGTAATTTTTAACGCTGCCGATGGGGTCGGTGAGTTTAAACATTAGCGCGTTGGCGATGCCCGCTGAGTGCCATATTTTTCTTGGCGTGCGGTGTACACGCCAGCCAGTGGTGCGGCGCAGCCAATTCATGGTGTGCGATAGCTGGCGGTAGCGTTTGGCAAGCATGCCAGACGCATGATAATCGCAAGGCGAGCCAACCAGTACCAGGTTGCGAATATCCGTGTCATTTTTCAGTGCCGTATGGGCGTAGCTGAACAGACCGCCCAGACTCCAACCATGCAGCGACAGTTGCTGTTGGCCACTGTGCTCGCGCACTTGCTGCAAAAATCGTGGCAGACGTTTGTCGAAATAATCGGCCAGATGCAGGTGGTCGTGCCGACGAGTGGGATGTCCCCAATCAACCATATACACGGGAAAACCTTGTGCCAGCATATAGCGCACAAAGCTGCGCTGCGGGAAAAGGTCGTAAATGCCCATGTTGACGGCCAAGGGTGCCACAATAACCAGTGGTGTGGTTTTTTGCTGGCTGGCAACGGCCAGCTTATCGCCCATCCAGTCAATGTGCTGGCAGGCCAACGGCGGGTAATAACGCAGTTTGGCCAGGCCATCATCACCAATAATTTTGCTGGGCGTGTGTTCGGATTGAATGTAGCCCGGGTCTTGCTTGAGCCAGGCGCGCGCGTTGGTAAAGCGTTTATTAAGCTGTTGGAGCATAAGGCCGTTCCGCTAAAAATACCCGTCTATTGTAGCGGGTTAGCGGCCACAGGCATTGACATCTCTTGTCAGTGCGTTGGTAGGAGAGGTCAATTGCCCGTGAGAATTAGAGTGCGCCCCATTGTGAAATCAATAGCGTAAAGCGTGATTTGCCGTGACGTGCTTTGATGCGCCCAGGCAACATTAGGGGCCCTTGTTGCTGATAGCGATCAAACTCCAGCTGCCAGCCGGCCTGTTCAAGGGTGAGGATTTGTCCGGCGGTGTTAACGCTTTTCTTTTTGACGTCGGCTTTTGGCCAAGGTAGGCCGCGCACCCACCAGTCGAGTGCTTCTACGGGTAGCAGCATACCGGTCACCCGCCATGCCAAGAGCGTGGGTGAGGCGGCGGTGACTTTTTCGTCGCCTGTGTCGAGGGTAGCGTGGTCTTCATCATAGGTGATGCGTACGCCACCAAAATACAGCGGACCGGATAGGTCGATAATGCCTTTTTTTAGGCTGATGTGACGCCACAAGATGTGTGCACTGCCGCCGTCTTCTCCATTGCTGAAACCAATGCGTCCCTTGATTTGCCAATGTGCCATGTCGCTGGCCTGGGTCGGAAAAACACCATTGGCAGGTGGCACGGTGTGGCAGCCGCCGAGTAATAAACTGGCGGCTAATAGCAGGATGGAAAGCAGTTTCATTGATGGGAATCTCGTGTCAGGTCAGTCAGGAAATGGCTGCCAGGGTGGGCCTGCAAGGCCTTTTTTAGAAGGGCATCGGCTTTATCTGTCTGATTGTTGGCGCGCAGTGCTTGAATTAAGTGTGCTGCGACCTCTGGCCCCGGCTGACCTTTATAGGCCTTTTGCAGCAGGGAAACGGCGCGCGAATAACGCCCTAGGCGATAGAGTACCCAGCCCAAGCTGTCTTGAATGGCGTGGTTTTCAGGTTGGCGGGCATAAGCGCGTTTAATGTAATACCAAGCTTCGTGATATTGGTCGCTGTGATTGCTCAGTGTGTAGCCTAAAGCATTTAAAGCATTCACATTGTTTGGTTCGATTTCCAAAATTGTCCGCAGATCATGTTCCATCTGCTCATAGTGTTTTTCCGCTCCTTGTTGCATGGCGCGAAGGTAAAGCAGATCAGTATCTTGTGGATATTGGGCGATTCCATCGTGTAATACGGGCTTTGCGAGCTGCGCTTTATCCTGCTGAATGAGCAGACTGGCTTGAACGGCATAGAGTCGGGCAGCCCTGTCGCTGAAACGCTGTCGCAGCATATCGAAGAGTGCGGCGGCACGCTCTGGTTGATTGGTCTCATACAACAAGCGCGCGGCGGCACTAGCGGCAGGCAGGCGGTGCTTGCCTGTGACTGACAAAAAGGCATCAATGGCAGCATCTGGCTGGTTTTGCTTTTCTAATGCTTTGCCTAGGAAATAACCGGTCTCACCCGGACGAAACTCGGTTTTGCGTAGTTGTTTTAATAGGGGAATGGCGAGCTGACTGTTGTGTTCCCGGATGGCGATAAGAGCCAGGGTGAATTGTGATTTTTGAGCCTTGGGGAATTGCTCGGCAAAATCTTGTAAGGCGCTTTGCGCCTCGTCTGTTCGTTGCTGTTTTAGTAGCAGGCGAATGTAAGTCATCGCCAATGCTTTGTTGTCAGGGTGTGCCTCGCGCTGCGTGGCTAATAATTGGCGGGCGTCATTCGGGCGCTTGAGTTCTATTAAGAGGTCGGCCTTGAGCAGACGCGACTCCAAATGGTCGGGGCGTAGTTCAATGGCACGGTCACAAGCACGGAGTGCCGCCTTGAAGTCTTGATTGTACTGTTCGGCACGTGCCTTGGCATACCAAAGTGCGGCTTGTTCCGGGTGTTGCTCGGCCAGCTTGCCTAAGGCCGCCACAAGAACCTGTTGTTGCTGGGGGGCGAGCTCACTACTGTTGGCAAGCAACTTCTGGAGGCCGGCTTTCGGATCAATTTGTATTTGTTTCTCAATGGCTTGGCTGGCTGCATCTGTTTGGCCTAGCAGTACGTTTGACAGAGTGACAATTTGCCAGGCGGTAAGATTATTGGGCTGCGCATCCAGCCAGATTTGCGCCATTTGCAGCGCAGTTTGCGGGCGTTGCATGTAAAGAGCCAGGCGTGCGGCCTGTTTTGCCAGCATTGGGTCTCGGGTTTCTGCGGCCTGCTTGGTATAATGCGCCAGCGCGGCCTTAAGATTGCCGTTTTGCGCGGCCACTTCGGCGATGAGCACATCAGATAAGGTCTGATCATTGTAGTGCACGTCGGGTGGCGTTTGTTTTGCTGTTTGTGGCGCCGCAACGGATGCATTGGTAGCATCGTCTGTGTTTTCGGCAGAGGGTGTCGAGCAGGCTGTTAAGCCGAGAAGGACAAGCCCCGCAATGACAGGCTGGAAGAGCGATTTTGAATTCATCAATGGCCGACTGCTGTTGAGGTAATGTTGTTATGATGCAGCCCTTAGTGCGCTGCGTCCAGTATCAGGTTCGACCGCTCCGGTTTCACTCAGGTTCCCCGGGATAAGCATGGAATTACTCGCAATAGGCGTTAATCACACCACGGCCGATGTCGAGTTGCGCGAGCGGCTGGCGTTTGCGGGCGAGCGCATGGGGTCGGCCTTGCAGTCGCTGGCTGCTTTGCCCGAGGTGAAAGAAGCTGCGCTTTTGTCGACCTGCAACCGCATGGAGCTCTATTGCCTTTGTGAAGACGGCCTGGACTTAACCCGCTGGTTGTCCGACTGGCATCAGGTGCCCGTAGAGCAAGTGCGCCAAGCGCTTTATGTACACCGTGCCCAAGCGGCCGTGCGCCACATGATGCGCGTGGCGTCAGGGTTGGATTCACAAGTGTTGGGCGAGCCGCAAATTTTAGGACAAATGCACGATGCGTATCGTCGCGGCCAAGAGGCTAAAACGCTAGGCCACCATCTGGATCGGGTGTTTCAGCATGTGTTTTCGGTCGCCAAAAAAGTGCGTACTGATACCGCCATTGGCGAAAACCCGGTGTCGGTGGCCTCTGGTGCCGTATCTTTTGCGCGCCATATTTTTACCGATTTCGAGTCCAGCCGTGTGTTGCTAATGGGCGCAGGGGAGATGATTGCGCTGGTGGCGCGTCACCTGAGTCAGCAGCATGTCAAAAGCATTACCATTGCCAACCGCACCCCAGCGCGTGCCGCCGATTTGGCCGCGGAAGTGGGCGCGCAGGTAATTCCTTTGTCGGCCATGGTCGATGGGCTAACAAATGCCGACATTGTCATCACCTGCACCGGCAGCCCCTTACCATTAATCACCTTGGCACAGGTAGAAACTGCATTAAAACGTCGTCGCCGCCAGCCGATTTTTATGGTCGATATTGCCGTGCCGCGTGACGTGGAAACCGCCGTTGGCCAATTGCAAGACGTGTATCTTTATACCCTCGATCACTTGCATCAGGTGATCGATGAAAACCTGGCCGAGCGTCAAAAAGCGGCGGCAGCCGGCCAGAAAATGATTGATGTGGCGCTGGAAGCTTGGCAACAAAAACGTCGCGAAAGCCAGGCAGTGGATACCCTCAAAGCTTATCGGCAGCAGGTCGACCAATTGTCGCGTGACGTTTATCAGCGTGCCGTGAAGCTGCTGGATAAAGGTCAGGATCCTGCCGACGTTTTGGAGCGCTTTCGGCATGACATGGTCAATAAAATGCTGCATCACCCCAGCGTTACCCTGCGCCAATTGGCTGCCGATCAGCGCTTGGACGAGTTGGCATTGGCCAGCGAATTATTACTCGACGATACCCCCAAAAACACAGGAGACAAAAAGGCGTGAAATCCAGCTTGGAACAAAAACTGGCACAGCTGGTTGACCGTCATGAGGAAATTACCGCGCTCTTGTCCGATGCCGATATCATCGCCCAACAAGACCGCTTTCGTGCCTTGTCTCAAGAATATGCCGAATTAAAACCGGTGGTCGATGCCTTCGCCCAGTGGCGCGAAGCAACATCCGACGTGGAAACGGCTCAGCAAATGTGCAACGACAGTGATGCCGATATGCGCGAAATGGGCGAGGAAGAGCTGCGCGAGGCCAGTGGCAGGGTCGAGGAGCTGGAGTCGCAGTTGCAACTGCAAATGCTGCCCAGCGACCCGCGTGACAAGGCCAATGTCTATTTGGAAATTCGCGCCGGCACCGGTGGCGACGAGGCGGCTTTGTTTGCCGGTGACTTGTTCCGCATGTACAGCCGCTATGCCGATAGCCAAGGCTGGAAGCTGGAGGTCGTCAGCGCCCACGAGGGTGATATGGGCGGCTTTAAAGAAGTCATTAGCCGCGTGACCGGCGAGCGAGTCTATTCCCGTTTGAAGTTTGAATCCGGCGCGCATCGCGTGCAGCGGGTGCCGGCCACCGAATCCCAGGGGCGCGTCCACACCTCGGCTTGCACCGTGGCCGTTATGGCCGAAGTCGAGCAGGTGGAAGGCGTTGAAGTGCGCAATGAAGATTTGCGCATCGACACCTATCGCGCCTCGGGTGCTGGTGGGCAGCATGTCAATAAAACCGATTCCGCTGTGCGCATCACTCACTTGCCCACAGGCGTCGTGGTGGAATGCCAAGACGAGCGCAGCCAGCACAAAAACAAAGCCCGCGCCATGTCGCTTCTCAAAGCGCGCTTACTGGATGCGGAACAGCAAAAAATCCAGGATGAACAGGCTGCCACTCGTAAATCCTTGGTCGGCTCGGGTGATCGTTCCGAGCGCATTCGTACTTATAACTTCCCGCAAGGCCGCTTAACCGACCACCGCATCAACCTCACCTTATATAAACTGGATGCAGTAATGGACGGTGAGCTGGAGGAAATCATCCAAGCGCTTGTTACCGAACGCCAGGCCGAGCTGCTGGCCGAATTGGCCGACGGCGACGCATGACCCGCCAAGAGCTTAATTATTGGGGGCGTTCACAGCTGAGTGAGTGCTCACCTTCTGCCGCGGTAGATGCCCGTTACTTGCTTTGTCATGTGCTGGGTGTTGACCAAACGGCCTTATTTCGTGAGCCGGATACACTGGTTGCTGACAAGGTGGTGGCGACTTACAAATCCCTGATAAAGCGCCGCCAAGCTGGTGAGCCGGTGGCCTATTTACTGGGCGAAAAAGACTTCTATGATGCGACCTTCATGGTGACAGCCGATACGCTGATTCCACGACCGGAAACCGAAGGGTTGGTGGATGCCGCACTGGCTCATTTCCCAGCCAAGCAATCGGCTCTAGTGGCCGACTTGGGTACCGGCAGCGGTATTGTTGGCCTGACGTTGGCGCGATTACGCCCGAAAATCGACGTATTGTGTACCGACCAAAGTCACGCTGCCTTGCAGGTGGCGCAACAAAATGCCACACGTCAGCAGCTTGATAATGTGCAGTTCAAGCAAGCAGACTGGTTGACCGGCATTACTACCCAGTTTGATGTCATTGTCTCCAACCCACCCTATGTGGCACATGATGATGCGCACCTTAAATCGGGCGATTTACGTTTTGAGCCTGTTTCTGCATTGGTTGCAGCCAATCAAGGTTTGGCCGATATTGGCCGCATCATCGAACAAGCTGCCACTCGTCTTAACGCAGGCGGCTATCTACTGTTTGAGCATGGCTATGATCAAGCCGATGAAGTACGTGATCTATTACGGGAGGCCGGGTTTGTGCAAGTGACAAGCCGCCGTGACCTAGCCGGGCATGAGCGTGTGACAGAAGGCATGTGGCCAACGGCATAACGCCCTTGGAAGTTGCCCACAAGTTGCTACAATGAATACGTCTGCCATTTCCGGCATTTTTCCCTTGATGCAAGCGCACCTGCCAAGACGGGCACTTGCGGCATGCTGATAACAAATACACGAGACACTTTATGAAACCGGCTATTATCGTTTCTTCGCAAGACGCTGATCGCATCGACAACCTATTGGCCACCCTGCCGCAGGGCAGCTTCCCCGCACAGGCCTTTTTGGAAGAGGAACTGGATCGCGCCGACATCGTCGAGCCGGAAGAGGTGCCGCCCACCGTGGTGAGCATGAATTCCACCGTGCGTTTTCGTAATGGTGCGGGTGAAGAGTTTTGCATGACGCTGGTGTATCCTCACGGCATGACTGACAAGGGCGATACCTTATCGATTCTCACGCCAGTGGGCAGCGCCCTGCTAGGGCTGTCACAGGGTGACGAAATGGAATGGCCAAAACCGGGTGGTGGTACTTTGAAAGTGTCTATCGTTGAGGTGACCTATCAGCCCGAGAGAGAAGGTAAGTTTTACCGTTAAGCAGTAGCCAATTGAGTGGCTTCTTCTTGAATCAGCTGACGCAGCCATTGGTGCGCCGAGCTATGATGCAGTAGCGGCGACCACGCCATTTTCAGCTCAAACTCGGGAATCTCAAAAGGCGGCGTTTTAATGGCAAGTTGTGGGTTTTGCGCCTGCATCTGTGCCACCCGTGTGGGCAAAGTAGCCACCAGATCATTATTCATCGCCAATAACGCCGGCATCTGATAATGGCGCGTAAATATGGAAATATTGCGCGCCTTGTTTTGTTGCTGCAATGCTCGATCAATCCACCCCAGGCCGCCCAGCTTTTGCGGGTTCATGCCAAAGCCAATGCCAAAGCCGGTTTTCGATACCCAAATGTGCTGCGCCTCAAGGTAGGTGTCCAGCGTGAAATTCGCAGCAATCGGGTTGTCGCGATTTAGCAGGCAAGAAAACGAATCACGCCATAACGTGATTTCGTGAAAAGAGGCTGGAATCTCATTAAAGCGGTTAACCGCCAGATCCACTCGCCCTTGCTCCATATCGGCATAATCCACATCCGACGGCGTAATGAAATCCAGCACCACACCAGGCGCTTCAGCACGCAAACGGCGCACAATGTGTGGCACCAAGGTAGCCTCGGCATAATCGCTGGTCATGATGCGAAATACCCGCTGGCTGTGGGACGGCTGAAATTGACCATCACCCACAAACAGCGTCTCGGTTTGCGCCAGTAGCTTGCGCACCTTAGGTGCCAGCTGGCGCCCCTTTTCCGTGGCCGCCATGCCACCTGCCGTGCGTATGAGCAGCGGGTCGTCAAACAAGCTGCGCAAGCGCTTTAAGCTGTTGCTCATGGCCGGCTGGGTAATGCCAAGCTGTTCGGCGGCGCGCGTCACGCTCTGTTCGCGCAACAGTGCATCCAGGTTTTTGAGTAGGTTGAGGTCAACCCTAGCGAGATTCATGTTGTCTTGGTCATTCCCTTTGCAAACACAAGAGCAGAGTACACTAACGGTGGTTATTCGGCACTTTGCTCGAAAGTTGTCTTGCGGTTGGCAATAGTGTCGCCATCCAACACAGTGGCAAAGGCCAAGTCATAGGCTTCGTTCAACTCATAGGGCATGAGTTGGTTGGAATCCACGCCAACATCCAGGCGACCACCGCGCGCTTTCTTAACCTGTATATGTTGATGGCCGTGGAAATGCACGGCCTTGTGAAACATCCCGTTCCATTCGTCGATGGGATAATGGAACAAAATGGCTCGGCCTCCCCGATCCGGCACTTTAATTTCCAGATACTGCTCAACCCGCGTAAAGTAATCACGAAAGGCACCCTGTTTTTTTGAGTTTGAAATCGTGGTTGCCACAGATCAAGATCTTGCGACCATGAAGGTGGTTGAGCAAATCGGCCACGGCGTCGGCCGATTTGTGAAACGCCACATCGCCCAAGTGATACACCGTATCCTTCGGCTTGATCAGGCTATTCCAGTTGTCGATCAATGCCTCGTTCATGGCAGCTGCGTCGTCAAAAGGGCGGGTGTTGGGGCAGTAATCCAAAACCTTGGTATGCCAGAAATGTGTGTCTGAAGTGATCCAGGTGGTCATGACTACCCTCGGTGTGTTGTTGCGCCTTATTTTACCAACGAAGTTACGAACAGATTCAATCGGATTTCTATGGTATGCAGTCAATTTGGCTGTGAAGGCCCAGGATGCTGGTAGATGGCTTCCAGCGGTAAGCGGCGACCAGCAAGGTAGTCTTCGAGCGTTTCACGAATAGCGGCTTGGGTAAGAGACTCATAGGCCTCCACGTGGCCTGCAGGTTGATTAAGCACTAACCTTCCGTTTTTTTCTTCTTGTACCAACAAGAAACGGCCATTGTTTTCGACCAGTGTGGCGGCTGTGACGTGAGGGATGAAGTTGCTCATTAATCAGATTGCGGCTGGTTTTTTATATTGTTGCCGATGTTGCCCGTAGGGCGCAAAAGATCAATGGATCACAAAAACAAAGCTGGGAGGATGCCGATCAGGGAACCTGAATAAAAAAAAGGTTTATATGGCTGGCTCGGCCGCTGGTAGCTAATTGGGATAATGAGAAACAGGAAGCTAAGCAGAAGTTCGACGATTATATAGAGAAGAAAGAATCTTGTTAGGTGTTACATCTCGCTCCCACTTGCTCCGGCTTAACCAAACATTTTTGTGGTGCAGGCTTAGCGTTGATGTTCTTCCTCTTCAGGCCGATAAAACTTGCAAGCGCAAAAGGTGAGCACCGATGCTGCAATGCAAATGACTAAACAGCCTATAAGTATCGGATCCATGGTTGCCTCTATGTGTCTTATGGCGAGATCAAACGATTTTTTCAAGATTAGCAGTTTTGCTCGCAAGGCTACAAGCAAGGCGCTTCAACCACGCGCCGAGTAGCGGCAAAGATGCTGCGCGCCAATGACGAAGTGCGAGTGATAGACACGCGCAAATTCAGCATTGCACGACTGTGTGGCAACGAAAACGGCCGAACAAAAGCAGGTGGGCAGTTTGTTGATGCAGTCTTCAGCCTTGCGTGGCCGCTTTAATCATTGGCAATGTGCCATTTTAGCGCATGCCTTGCGTCATCCAAGGGATGGATATCTAATCAAATAAGGCGACGCCACCAAACATTAAACGCGTTAAATTTCACCGAATGCTTGAATTAACGTTGACAACACAAAAACGGCTAGTTAGAGTACGCATCCCGTTTGAGGCAGCGCCAGTCAAGGGTTTGACGGCATAGCCAAACGGCAGATTTCAAGGCTCTTGAGGGGCCAGTCAGGCACAAGACAGTAAAAAGTGCAGAGTTTGTTGCGGGGTGGAGCAGTCTGGTAGCTCGTCGGGCTCATAACCCGAAGGT
>CAYVZZ010000010.1:0-32917 GCA_964456185.1 uncultured Alcanivoracaceae bacterium | reverse complement strand
CTTTACAACATCCTCAGCGATGACCAAAAGGCGCTATTGGCCTAATGCCAGCCTAGCCGACTCGATTACAGATAAATCGAGTCGGCTTTCTCACCAACACGCAGCAAAACAAACACTTCTCCTGCCGTTTCGCTGTCGCCATAATCCAACACGTCATGGCCATTAATGCGGCACCAAGAAGGGATATCATTCAGCGCCCCCGGATCGGTGGCAATCACCTCCAGTTCGTCACCTTCAGCCAGCTCTTTCACCTTATTCTGCGTGCGAATGACGGGAATCGGACAGAGCAGTTTGCGCACGTCCAGCTGATGTTTCATCAGGCTAACATCCAGTCTTTTTCAATGGCTTGGGATGCCATGGGTGCCACATCCAGCTCCCAGGCGACACCGCCCGGCTCACGATATTCCAACTTGACGCTCTCGGCCGTGCGCCCTTTGCTGTAACGCGCCACGATGCTGGCTGCCAGCTCCATGTCGCCTGCCTCCAGCTTGCCATCAATCAGCGCCAAGGGACCAGGACAGCTGACGGTGGTCAAGCTGGGGAATTGATAGCGATAGCCTTCGAGGAAGTTATTTTCGCCTTCTTCGCGGCTGACAATGAGCTTGAAGTGGGGTTTCGGACGAATATGCCGCCCCACCTTCAACAACATGATGTCGTCCAGCTCGTAATCCCGCTCACCACGGGATTTCCACAAGTCCGCCAGCTTGTTGGAATAGGCCTGATCGGTCAGGAAGCAACAACCACCTGCGGGCTGTGCGTAACCTTCAATGCCGTAATACTCGGCCAGCGCCATTTGCGGCTTGCGGTTACGGCCGGAAATATCGTGCAGTTTTTCACGGTCAATCCAGCCTTCCTGTTCGGGAATGGTCGGCGGCAAATTCTTGGCACAAAGCGGGCGCACCAGATAGCCGTCGGCACCAGATTCATGATCCACCACCGGCATGGTGTCCTTACGCTGACTCATGGGGCGCTGACCCACTACTTCGCCGGTGATAATAAAGTCGAAACCTTTGTCACCAGCGAGTTCACGCGCCTTGTTTACCATCAGGTTGGCCTGATTCACCATGAAGATCTTGCAATCTAGACAGGGGTTCAGGTTGGCGCCATAGCCATGCTTGGGGTTGAGCACAACGTCTTTGTATTCTTCCGAGATGTCCACAATATGCAGCTTGATACCCAGCTGATCGGCCACCCAAAGGGCGTTATTGCGTTTCGGCTTATCCTTGTCTTTCTTGCGGATGGCGTGGGTGTGGCCTTCCACACAAAAACCGGTGAAGAAGTTGACGCCTTCGACATGAATGCCTTGCTCTTGTATGACCTTCACCGCCAGCATAGAATCAAGTCCGCCGGAAATTAACGCAATGGCGCGCCGTTGTATTGTGTTACCGTTACTCATGGGTATCTGCTTGCCTGTTGGATGCAGGCGGATTATAACAGTCGGCCAATGGCTTGATAACACAAGTGACCACCGCTCATGCGTCTATTACATCGCTTTTGCATTTTTCTCGGTTTATTTTTATGGCTTGGCAGCCCATGCGCACTGGCCGCTACGTTCAGCGACGCTCAGCTGCGGCAATATCAACAGGCCGACGCCGCTTTGCAGACCGTACGCCAGCGCTACCTGCCGGTACTGGCAAAGGCCGAGAAAAATGGCAACAATGACCATTGGGCCAAGGCGGCAATGCAAATCGACATGGCCAAAGCCATTCGTGCCGCGGGACTCGCATTGGACGAGTACAATCGTATTGCCCACGCTGTCGCCACTCAACACGCGTTACGCCAGCGTTTAACAGAATTGTCGACAACACAAACGCCGTAAGATTTAACACAAGGAGTCATCATGGCAGAGCTATGGGATAAGGGGGGTGCTTGGTCGCCCTGGATCTTCGTCATCTTGGTAGTGGTTGGCATTCTGATTGTAAATCGCCTCATCCATTGGGCATTGCGTTTCCTTAAGCACCACACATCACCCACCAAACAGGTTGGCCTAAATGCATTTTGGGCGGCGCTCGACAGCCCCTTGCGTCTGCTCGTCTGGCTCACTGGCATTGCCATTGCAATGCGTGCCTTTTGGCCGAACGGCGCGCATGCCCTGGTGGATCAGTATCTACCACTAACTTGGCGGTTATTGGTGGTGCTTGTCGTTAGCTGGTTATTTTTCCGGCTGGTCAAACGCATCATCGCCAACGTCGAACTGAAAGCCGCAGAACGCGGCGAAACGGTAGACCCCACCGCCACCGACGCCATCGGCAAATTGCTTCGTGTGGTCATTTTTGTCTTCATGGTCATGTCGATCATGCAAATTCTCGGCGTTTCCATGACCGGGCTGCTGGCCTTTGGTGGCGCTGCCGGTATTGCCGTCGGCTTTGCGGCACAAACATTAGTGGCCAATTTATTTGGTGGTCTCACCATCTTTGCCAGCAAAATCTTCAAAATCGGTGAGGATATTATTATCCCCGGCACCACCTTATCGGGCACAGTGAAACATATCGGCTGGCGCTCCACCCATGTGCTGGGCTGGGACGGCAAACCCTTTTATGTGCCCAATTCGCTCTTCAACTCATCTAACATGATTAATCATTCGCGCTTGCTGCACCGCGCCATGAGCGAGAATATTCTGCTGCGGTATGAAGACTACGGCCATATTCGCGATATTGTGGCTGAAGCCAACGACGCTCTTAATCAACGAGATGACTTGAATTATTTTGTTATCAACTTCAATGGCTTCGGTGATAATGCACTGAAAATAAATGTGTATGCTTGGGTGCAATCGGTGCCCTATGGTCACTTTGTACCCTACGCCACCTTCTGCCGCGTTAAACAAGACATTCTGTTAACCGTTGCCGATATCGCCCACCAGCACGGTGCTAAAGTCTTGCCGCTTAACCGCGTACAACTGCAAAATGAACCACAGGAGCCGATGCAGGCAAAACCCTTATGAGCAAACAATATCAACCGCCTCGCGTGTGGCAATGGCAGCCCAAAGACGACAACCAGTTTGCGTCCATCAACCGGCCGACCGCCGGAGCGCGCTTTCAGCAAGACCTGCCAATCGGCAAGCACCCATTACAACTTTATTCTCTGGCAACACCCAATGGGCAGAAGGTTGGCATCCTGCTTGAGGAATTGCTTGAAGCCGGTGTGGAAGAAGCCAACTATGACGCTTGGTTGATTAATATTGGCGAAGGCGACCAGTTTGGTTCCGGCTTTGTAGCGGCTAATCCCAATTCCAAAATACCGGCATTGGTTGACCGGAGTGTGTCACCTGCGCAGCGGGTGTTCGAATCAGGCTCTATCTTGCTTTATCTGGCGGAGAAGTTTGGCCATTTCCTTCCCAAAGACCCAGCGGGTCGCGCAGAAACCTTGAGCTGGTTATTTTGGCAGGTGGGTGCAGCACCCTATCTAGGCGGCGGCTTCGGTCATTTCTACAAATATGCCAAAGAGAAACAGCAATATCCCATTGACCGCTTCACGCTAGAGACCAAGCGGCAATTGGACTTGCTCGACCAGCAGCTGGCCAACCACACCTACATCACTGGTGACACCTACACCATCGCCGACATGGCGATTTGGCCTTGGTATGGCAATGTAGTATCCGGCGATGCCTATGATGCAGCCGAGTTTTTGGATGCCCAGCGCTATCAGAATTTACTACGCTGGCAGGCACAATTGGCCGAGCGTCCTGCGGTGCAACGCGGGCGGCTAGTCAATTCCGCCAAGCTACGCGAGCGGCACAGTGCGGCGGATTTTGAGGGGCTTGTCTAAGCCCTCCTTAAGCCTTGGCGGTACGTCGACGGGCGGCGCGTTCTTTTTCGACTCGCTCGGTGACATCACGCGCCATGGCAACCGATCCGATGGCCTTGCCTTGGTCGTTCTTCACCAACCCAAAGCTCATTTCCACGTAGATTTTTGGCTTATGCTGATGCAAGCCGCGTGTCAGAGTGGGTTTTCCATCGAGCTTCAAATGACCGCTTGCCATGGCCGCATCAAAGCCCTGCCAATGGCGCTCACGAAGGTGCTCGGGAATAATTAAATCCAAATACTGCCCAAGTGCATCTGCTTTGCTGAAACCAAACACCATTTCGGCACCGGCATTCCAACGGCGAATAATGCCCTCAACGTCAGCATAAATCAGGGCATCGGATGTTTGCTCGACAATCCAGCTGTCCAGTTGCGCTTCATTCATGGCCTGCCTCCTCCAATGTCGCGAGAACGGCCTTGGCCTTCTGCACATTATCGGTAAGATGCGCTGGATTAATAGTGCCGGCAATGATGCTGCTGACGCCTTCATTTTGCAGCGATAACGCCAAGCTCGCCTGCACGGGATCATCAATATCATCCGGTAGATGCCCGGATGCAAAGGCTTTTTTAATAAAAATGCCACGCCCCAGTTGACGTGCGGCGGCGATCACACCGGCCTCACCACGGTAATTTAAATTGTGCGTCACCATGGCGGTATCGGCCCCCAGATCAAAAGCATCCAGCCCGCCTTTTAAAGTTTTACCCGACAGGCCGACATTACGGATTAGGCCTTTTTGTTTCAGCCGCAAGAGGGTTTCCAGCGCATCGGTGTGATGTAACAGTTGGTCATCGTTGCCATCGGAATGCAGCAATACACAATCCAGGTAGTCGGTATTGAGGCGTTTTAATGAACGCTCGACGGAATGCCGAAGATGCGTCGAAGAAAAATCGAAATGGCTTTCGCCCTGCTCAAACTCTTCGCCCACCTTGGTCACGATCACCCAGTCTTGACGCTGGCTTAACAACTGCCCCAACCGCGTTTCACTACAGCCATAGGCCGGTGCCGTATCAATCAAATTAATGCCGGCTTCGTGTGCCTGCGCCAGCAGATTTCTAACCGCTTTATCGTCGGGCAGCTCGAAATCTTGGGGATATTTTACGCCCTGATTGCGCCCTATTTTGACGCTGCCCAAGCCTAGCGCACTCACCCAAATATCACTGCTTCCCAAACGTCGTAAAAAGCTCATGGCGTTTGCCACCCACAGCTATGCCAACGCCCCAACCCGGCGCTGGCTTGCGGTAACTCGGGCATATCCATCGGCGCCTGTCGTGGCGGATCCAGTAAAGCCGCTACCTTATCCGCCAGATCGGGCACAAGGGTCAGCTTGGTCGGCCAAGCGATTAGCACCTTGCGGTCACGCTTAACGTAGGCGCTGTCTGGTTTCATCAACTGCGAGAGCTTGGGCTCGGCACGATTAATCTCGATGGGCGCATAGCGGGCACCCTGCCAATCACGCCAGGGGAACAGCTGTTGCAATAACTGTTGACCAGCCGCGACCTGTTCGGCGTCGGTACGTTCAACACCCTTCTCGGCGATATCGCCGCCCAAATACCACACCTGCTCGCCGTCGCTGCCGGGGTGGCTGGTCACGGTAAGTTGAGGCTTATTGCTGGCACCTAGACAATGCCCAAAAAAGGCGGGCAGGCCGGATTGTTTAACCGCCAGCATCTTTAGCGGACGCAGCTGCATGTCTTCCTGCAGCAGCAAATTGTGCTTATGTGCCTGATTGAGCAAATCCCCATTGCCCTGACCGGCACAACAAATGGTCACATCCGGCTCGATGCGCGTGCCGTGTAAATCGACATAAGCCACGCCACTGTCGTCCCACTCGATATGGTCGCGAGCCGGGTCAAATTGCAGCGCGCACCCATTGGCTTTGGCGGCGAGGTGCTTGACCAGCACTTCAGTATTGACCACCAAATCTTCCAGGCGATATACACGCCCTTTAAAGGCGTCGTCATTGAGTGCGTCCGGGTAATCACTACGCGGTAGTTTATCGATGCGGCCACGCAGCATTTTACTGGCAAAAAAGGCCGTCATCCGGCTGGCCATGGAACCGGCCGACCACAAATATTGTGTGTCTGATAACAACGGCAAGCCTGAAAGATTCACCGACCCGCGCCCGGCTAGGGCATTGCGCCAACGCGACGGCATCTCGGCAATGGCTTCGGATTCACCGGACAAGCTACCGTTTAAAGCATACTTTAGGCCACCGTGGATAATGCCTTGGCTAGCTAATGTCTGGCCGCTACCCAGTCGGCCTTTTTCCAACAACACACATTGGTAACCGGCCTGCTGAAAATGGTTGAGAAGCCAAAGACCGGCAATGCCGCCACCAATCAATAATACGTCGGGTTTCAAGGTTGCTGTCATAATGATTTGCGTGGTTTTGAAAGCCTCTATGCTACCATGAGTGGCGATTGATATTGGACGTTTCCCCCATGCACATCTTGTATTCTTTACTCTGGTATTGCCTGCTGCCTTTTTTGTTTATTCGCCTCTATTGGCGTGGGCGTTTGGCACCGGCATATCGTCAGCGCTGGAACGAGCGCTTGGCGTATCGTTATGGCGGCGAACCACTAGCGGGCTGTGTCTGGTTTCATGCCGTGTCGGTAGGCGAGTTTATGGCCGCCGCGCCGCTTATTGATGCCGTTATGACACGGCACCCTGACACGCCTATTCTTATCACCACCACCACGCCCACCGGCTCCGCCCGTGTACAAGAACGCTTTGGCGATCGCGTGCACCATGTCTATTGTCCATGGGAGCTACCTGGTGCGTTGCGCCGTTTTATGCGGCACTTTAACCCGCGTTTGGCCGTGATCATGGAAACCGAGCTATGGCCCAATTTAACGCGCATTGCCGAGCAGCATAACTGCCGCTTATTACTGGCCAACGGCCGCTTGTCAGCTAATAGTTACCGTGGCTATGCCAAGTTACGCGCTTTGGTTCAACCGTTGCTACAGCGCTTCGATTGCTTATCGGTACAGACCGCGGGCGATGCCAAACACTTTCTGCAATTGGGCGCCGACCCGCAGGCGGTGGTGGTCAATGGCAGCATCAAATTTGACCTCTCCTTGTCAGACGCCCTACGCGACGACGCCAGCGCGTTGCGCCACCCCCTTGGCGAGCGGCCCGTTTGGATTGCCGCCAGCACCCACCCGGAAGAAGAGGCCAAGGTACTCGCCGCCCAGCAACAGCTGCTAACCACACACCCTGATGCCCTGTTGATTTGGGTGCCTCGCCACCCTGAACGCTTTGACGCCGTAGCTCAACAAGTGCAGTCGGCTCATTTGTCACTGGCGCGCCGCAGCCAACGGGACGCGGTAACCCGCGATACGTGTATTTATCTGGCCGATACCATGGGTGAGCTGCTATTGCTTTACGGCGTTGCCGACGTGGCACTGGTAGGTGGATCACTGGATGCGGCACTGGGGGGGCACAATCTGCTGGAACCAGCCGCCTGGGAGAAGCCGGTTTTAAGCGGTATTCATCTGAAAAATTTCATGGCGATTGCCGATTTACTAGAAGCTGCCGGTGGGTTGCAGAAAGTGGAATCGGCACAACAACTGGGCGTTCTCCTGGGAAGATTGCTGGATGATGCCGCCACACGACAGATGCTGGGCGAGAAGGCCGCCTCGGTGGTAGCGGCCAACCGAGGCGCTTTGGCGCGCCTGATAACCCAGGTAGACGCGCTTTGGCCTAAAGAACTCTAGCTAAGGAACCTCTAATCTAAGTAAGGTTACCCTTGTTCACTGGCTGCTTTGAGCGGCTGCAATGACAGGTCAATAGGATTCGCCGTGTTCAACCAGCCGTTGATCTGTTTGATGTCTTCTGCATTCAACACACCGGCGGTGGCTTTCAACGACAGGCTATCAATAATGTAGTCATAGCGTGCATTCGCATAGCTGTTGCGCGCCTGGAACAGGGTGCTTTCCGCATCCAGCACTTCAATAATGGTATTGGTGCCTACCTTGTACCCTTCACGCGTGGATTCCAACGCTGCTTTAGCGGAGACGATAGCCTGCTTAGCCGCCTCGACACTGGCCGCATCGGTTTCTACCAGACGATATTGGTTACGTGCCGCCAAACTGATATCACGGTACACCTGATGATAAGTGGCTTCTGCTGCATCGGCCAACAGCGCCGCCTGCTTGCGTTGGCTGTTAATGGCACCACCGGCAAATAGCGGCATGGTGACACGAATACCAATGTGTTTGCCGTAACCGTCTGCGTCATGACGCAAGTAAGCGGCCTGATTTTGATGAATGCTATGGCTATTGCTGTAACCGGCGGTCAAATTGACCTGTGGCAACATCGCCGCCATCTTCACCTTGGCGTTATAACGCTCGGACTTGGCATTGTAATGGCTGGCGGCCAATTGCGGATTTTGTTGCTGTGCCAAGGTAATCCATTTAGCTGGGTCAGCAGGCGTCACACCATCCATGGGCAGGTCTTTCTGCAAAGAGGCAATGCTGCTCCAATCTTCACCAGTTAATGCATTCAGTTGATCTCGGGCAATGGCAAATTGGCTGCGTGCCGAAATCAACGTCACCCGAGCGTTATCGTAAATGGCTTTAGCTTGCTGAACATCAGTAACCGGCACTAGCCCGACTTTATAACGCTCTCGTGTGCGTTCTAGCTGACGACCAATGGCTTTTTCGTTGGCTTGCGCAAACTGCAGCGCATCCCAACTACGCAATACATTGATGTAGCTGGTAGAAACACGCAGTAGAAAATCTTGTTTGGCTTTCTGGAATTGCGCTTCGGCGGCATCGACAACGGCATCGGCCTGCTTGTAACCATACCAGGCATCAAGACGGAAAAGCGGTTGTACCAAATCTATACCGGTGGTGATGGTGTCGTATTCGCTTTCGTCCGGGTTGACGATGGTGCCATAGGCCGAGTTGGCTGGCTCACTCCAAGTGCGGGTATGGCTGTAGCTGGCGGTAATATTGGGCATGAGCGCGCCACGAGCTTGCACCTTAATCTGCTGGTTAGCCTGCCAAGTGCGTTGTGCCGCCAACCACTGAGGATCGGCCTGCTTCGCCGCCTCCAGTGCATCTTGCAGGGTGCCAGCCCAGCTCAGGCTGGAAAATGAAAGGCCAATAACCGTTAGGCAAAGAACAAAAAGGCGCATATCTCGTTCCCGTTTGTGAATTGAAAGCGTCATGACAGTTGCCGACATCTTATCTGCAATTCATAAGGAAAGATATGAATTACGGAGCCAAGCAGCAGCCGTTTTATAATTTTTCACTTTCTGTGCAGATCCTCTGCACCTTTCTCAGTGTTATTTGACACTCTACCTGAAATTACCGTTATTTACGCTTCTTCATTGCGCCAAAAAATTCTTCGTTGGTTTTGGTTTGACGCATGCGATCGATGAGAAATTCCATGGCGGCGATTTCATCCATGGGGTGCAGCACCTTGCGCAATACCCACATGTTCTTCAACTCATCATCCGTCACCAAACGCTCCTCGCGACGGGTGCCGGAACGACGAATATTAATCGCCGGGAAGACGCGTTTCTCGGCAATGCGGCGATCCAGATGCAACTCCATGTTGCCGGTGCCTTTAAATTCTTCGTAGATGACTTCATCCATCTTCGAGCCGGTATCGATTAGCGCGGTCGCCAAAATAGTAATGCTACCGCCTTCTTCAATATTTCGTGCCGCACCAAAGAAACGCTTGGGTTTTTCCAGTGCATGAGCATCGACACCACCCGTTAACACCTTACCCGAGCTGGGTTGTACCGTGTTATAAGCACGCGCCAAACGGGTAATGGAGTCGAGCAGAATAATGACATCTTGCTTGTGCTCGGCCAATCGCTTGGCCTTTTCGATGACCATTTCGGCCACCTGTACGTGGCGTGTTGGCGGCTCGTCGAAAGTAGAGGCTACCACCTCCCCCTGAACGGTGCGCTCCATTTCGGTCACTTCCTCAGGGCGTTCGTCGATCAGCAGCACGATCATCTGTGCTTCAGGGTTATTACGCGAGATCGATTGCGCGACATTTTGCAACAGGAGCGTTTTACCGGCTTTGGGCGGTGCCACAATCAAGCCACGCTGACCTTTACCAATGGGCGACACCAAGTCGATAACGCGCGAGGTAATGTCTTCGGTCGAGCCGTTACCCAGCTCCATGACTAACTGTTCGGTCGGGAAAAGAGGAGTCAGGTTTTCAAATAGGATCTTATTTTTGGCACGGTCGGGCTTTTCCAAATTAATGCTGTCGACCTTGAGCAAGGCAAAATAGCGCTCATTATCCTTGGGCGGTCGGATTTTGCCGGAAATGGTATCGCCAGTGCGCAAATTAAAGCGGCGAATCTGGCTGGGCGACACATAAATGTCATCCGATCCGGCCAAATAAGAGCCTTGCGCACTACGCAAGAACCCGAAGCCATCCGATAACACCTGCAACACCCCGTCGCCGTAAATGGCCGAACCATTCTTGGCCGATTTCTTTAACAGAGAGAAGATAACATCTTGTTTACGCTTGCGGCCTAAATTATTCAGACCCATTTCTTTAGCAATATCAAGCAATTCGCCGATAGGCTTCTGCTTTAGTTCGGAAAGATTCATTGGTTGGCAGGTTTCTCGGATAGTTATAAAAAAACGCTATACGGCACTTGGCCGGGTATTATTCTCGACAGGAATTCTGTGGCCGATGGCCGGGATGCAGAAGATGCGATAGGACGCGCTTGCAATGTAGCACCCGTATCCTCGAGTGTCCAGCAAGAAAACGCAAATAATGGCAGCCGGTTGCGGCAAGAAGCGACAACCGGCCACCATGGAACTCAACTTTATAGTGCGCTGTCTATAAAGGCAGTCAGTTGAGACTTAGATAGAGCACCCACCTTGGTGGCTTCGACGTTGCCATTTTTGAAAATGGTCAAAGTAGGAATGCCACGCACGCCATATTTGGCCGGTGTATCCACATTTTCGTCAATGTTGAGTTTGGCAATGGTGAGTTTGCCAGCGTAATCCTTGGCCACTTCTTCGAGAATCGGAGCGACCATTTTACAAGGGCCACACCAAGGTGCCCAGTAGTCTACCAACACTGGTGTGTCGGATTTTAAAACCGCTTCCTCAAAATTGGTGTCGGTTACAGTAACCGTGTTGTCGCTCATGATGATCTCCTGAAAAGTGACGTTGCCGATTATATGCGGTAGGCATGCCCCGATTTCAAGGGTAATCGCCACGAAGTTGTGAATTTATTCGCTTTCAATGGATCGAAAGCATCAAAGTCGATGCAAAATGTAAAATATGCTTGTTGCGCCGACTTATCTTTGCGTATTTTAATACATATTAACCACCTCTACCTCGGGGAGAGCCTATTTGTGTAACGCCAACCCAGATTACCTCGCTGCGATCGACCTAGGCTCCAACAGTTTTCATTTGGCGCTGATTCGACACGACGCCGATGGCTCTTTGCATCGCCTCTTGGCCACTTCCGAAAAAGTGCAGCTAGCGGCTGGCCTGAATGCCGACAACGTGCTGGATGCTGCTTCCATGCAACGCGCACTAGCCTGCCTCAATCGATTTGTCGAACGTCTGAAGCAAGCTGGCTGCCACCGCAAACGCGTGGTGGCCACTAGCACGTTGCGTGTGGCCAGCAACGCCGACGACTTCAAACACAAGGTCGAGCAGCTACTGGGTTGTCCGGTAGACATCATTAGCGGTGAAGAAGAAGCGCGTTTAATCAACATTGGCGTCGGACAGGCATTACCTCAAGCCGATCAACAGCGTCTTGTGGTCGACATCGGTGGCGGCTCCACCGAGCTGATTATTGGTCAGCACCTCTCGGCCAAGAAAGTGGTCTCCCTGCAAATGGGCTGCGTGAATTTTACCCGCCAATTTTTCAACGACGGGCTACTCAATCAAACTAATGTCGATGCCGCTTATCACGCTGCACGGCTAAAGCTCGACGCAGTAGCCGCCGACTACAAGGCCATCGGCTGGCAACTCACCGTCGGCGCCTCGGGCACCATCAAAGCATTAGTGCGCGCCCACCGACGTGGCATGGATGAGACCATTACCCCGGCCAACATTGATCAGTTAATCCAGCGATTACTGCAAACGCCCCGACTGGATCAGCTGCACATTCCCGGCGTAAAACGCAATCGCAGCGCCATCTTTCCCGCAGGTCTGGCCATCCTCAAAGCGGTTATGGACAGCTTGGACGTTGACCACATTGCCTATGTGGACGGTGCGCTACGAGAAGGCGTGATCCACGAAATGTTGTGTGACACAGACGGAGAACCCGCCCTGATGGCCAGGGCGCAAGATTAACCTTGGGCTAGTGCGTCAGCCGTCGGCATCGGGTAGAATGTAGCCTCTTTTTCGTCCACCATCCGTAAAAGGCGCACATCATGTACGGCAAGTCTGTCACCCTGTCCCAATTTGATCCCGATATCAACGCGGCCATCGAAGCCGAAAGCAACCGTCAAGAAGCCCATATCGAGCTGATTGCCTCGGAAAACTACGCCTCGCCTGCCGTCATGCAAGCGCAGGGATCCGTACTGACCAACAAATATGCCGAAGGCTATCCCGGCAAGCGTTATTACGGCGGCTGCGAGCATGTTGATGTCATTGAACAACTCGCCATCGACCGTGCCTGCGAACTCTTTGGTGCCGACTATGCCAACGTACAACCCCACTCCGGCTCGCAAGCCAACTCGGCGGTTTACATGGCGTTGGCCAAACCGGGTGATACCGTACTGGGCATGAGCCTGGATGCCGGCGGCCACTTGACCCACGGTGCCAAGCCCAGCTTCTCGGGCAAGATTTACAACAGCGTGCAATATGGCATCGACAATGACACCGGCCTAATCGACTATGACGAAGTCGAGCGCCTGGCTGTTGAGCATCAACCGAAAATGATTGTGGCCGGTTTCTCGGCTTACTCCCAAGTACTGGACTTCCCGCGTTTCCGCGAGATTGCCGACAAGGTAGGCGCTTACCTGATGGTCGACATGGCGCACTTTGCCGGCCTGGTCGCTGCCGGTCTTTACCCCAATCCGTTGCCCCATGCGCATGTGGTTACCACCACCACACATAAAACCCTGCGCGGCCCCCGTGGCGGCTTGATTCTCACCAAAGATCAGCCTGATTTGACCAAGAAATTCAATTCTGCCGTCTTCCCCGGCGGTCAGGGCGGCCCCTTGGAGCATGTCATTGCCGCCAAAGCCGTGTGCTTTAAAGAAGCCATGCAGCCCGAGTTCAAAGCCTATCAGCAGCAGGTCATCGACAACGCCAAAGCCATGGCTGAAGTATTCGTCGAGCGCGGTTTTGACGTGGTATCCGGCGGCACCTGCGACCACCTCTTCCTAGTCAGCCTGATCAAACAAGACATCACCGGTAAAGATGCCGATGCAGCCTTGGGTCGTGCACACATCACCGTGAACAAAAACGCCGTACCCAACGATCCGCGCAGCCCATTCATCACCTCCGGCTTGCGTGTCGGCACACCGGCTGCCACCACTCGTGGCTTCAAAGAAGCCGATTGTCGTGAATTGGCCGGCTGGATGTGTGATATTCTCGATAATATTGATGATGACAGCGTGATTGACGCCGTGCGTGCCAAGGTGGAAACCATTTGCACCCGCCTACCGGTGTACGAACGCTAAAGCTGACTGGTGACCCATGCATTGCCCCTTTTGTAGCGAAGACGATACCCGCGTAGTCGATTCCCGCCTGGTTGTCGATGGCAACCAGGTGCGGCGACGACGCGAGTGCACCTCTTGCGGCGAACGTTTCACCACTTTTGAAACCGCCGAGCTGGTCATGCCGCGCATCATCAAGACCGACGGCGAACGCGCGGTGTTCGAAGAAAGCAAGCTACGCGGGGGCATGTCCCAGGCATTACAAAAACGACCGGTAAGCATGGAAGCCGTAGAAGCAGCCATAGGGCGCATCAAGCACAAGCTACGCGCCAGTGGCGAACGCGAAGTACCCAGCCGTCAGCTGGGCGAGCTGGTCATGGCCGAGCTACGCCAGCTGGATGCCGTGGCCTATATTCGCTTTGCCTCGGTCTATCGCAGCTATCAGGATATTTCCGATTTCGCCGCCGAACTCGATCGCTTGAAGAGCGACCAATAACCTCATCTTGCGGGAGCATGCCTTGGCTTTTTCCGCTGCCGACCATCATTGGATGGCGCTGGCGCTCAACGAAGCGCAGCACGGCCTCTATACCACCGACCCCAATCCGCGTGTTGGCTGTGTCTTGGTGCGTGACGGTGAGTTGCTGTCCAAAGGCTTTCACGCTCGCGCCGGCCTTCCCCATGCCGAGCGCAATGCACTGAATGCCCTGCCAGAGGGTGCCGCCAAAGGGGCTACCTGCTATGTCACCCTGGAGCCCTGCAGCCACACCGGCCGCACCGGCCCTTGTGCCGACGCCCTGGTCGCCTCGCAGGTATCGCGTGTGGTGGTTGCCATGCAAGACACCAACCCCCAAGTAGCCGGTAGCGGCATTGCCCGCTTGCGAGCTGCCGGCATTCAGGTGGATGTCGGCTTGCAGCAACAGGCTGCTGCCGAGCTGAACCCGGGTTTTATCAGCCGTTTCCAACGCCAGCGCCCTTGGGTGCGCGTGAAAATCGCCATCAGCCTCGATGGCCGCACCGCCATGGCCAGTGGCGAATCCCAGTGGATTACCGGTGCGGCAGCGCGCGAAGATGTGCAACGCCTGCGCGCGCGCAGCAGTGCCATTGTCACCGGCTATGGCACCTTTATTGAGGACAATCCCTCGCTCACCGTACGTCCGGCAGATTGGCGCTTGGCCAGTTACGCCAGTCGGGGAGACATTGAGCAGGTACGCCAACCGCTCCGGGTGTTATTAGATTCTCGAGGCCGCGCTACGCCCAATAGCAAGTTCTTTCAGGCACCCGGTGAGGCCTGGGTCATTACCGCCAACGATACCGCGGCCGCCCAACTTTCTGACCTAGGTCTAAACACGGCCATGCTCGGCGATGTCCGCCAGCAAATTGATTTACCTGCGCTGCTCGACTGGCTCGCCGAGCGTGAATGCAATGAGCTACTCGTTGAGGCCGGTGCGCAGCTTGCTGGTGCCTTTATCCAGGCCGACTTGGTCGATGAACTATGGGTGTATCAGGCACCTTTGTTGCTGGGCAGCAAAGCACGCCCGCTGGCCAGGCTGGAACTTGATACAATGGCAGAAGCCAAGTCGCTGGAGGTGGTCGATCAGCGGCAATTGGGCAAGGATCTCAGGTTTATCCTGCGGCCCACCAACGCCCAAAAAGACACAGAGGTGTGACGCAAATGTTTACCGGCATTATTGAAGCGCAAGGCAAGCTCATTGCCAGCCAACCCAAAAACGGCGACGTGACGCTCAAGCTGCAAAGTCAGCAGCTGGATTTCTCTGACGTGGCGCTGGGTGATTCCATCGCCGTAAATGGCGTTTGCCTCACGGTAACCGAATTCGGCGGCGACTATTTCTGTGCCGATGTGTCGCGCGAAACCCTGCGACTCACCACCCTGGGCAATCTTTCCAGCGGCAGCCTGGTTAATCTGGAAAAAGCCATGCAGCCCAGCAGCCGTTTTGGTGGCCATATGGTATCCGGCCACGTCGACGGACTGGGCAAGGTAGTCACCCTGTCACGGGATGCGCGTTCTTTGCACATAGAGGTCGAAGCCCCTGCCGAGCTGGCACGCTATATTGCCCGCAAAGGGTCGATTACCGTCGACGGCATCAGCCTGACGGTCAATGCCGTCGATGGCTGTGTGTTCTCACTTAACATTATTCCGCACACCGCCGAGGTCACCACCATTGGCCAATGGCAAACCGGCAGCCGCGTCAATCTGGAAGTCGATGTGGTGGCGCGTTATCTTGAACGTTTATTACAGGCTGAACCGGAAAAAGGCGAAGACAGCAAAAAAAGCGGCATCGACCGGGCTTTTTTGGCACAACACGGCTTTTCCAGCTAACACGACATCCATTTGATGGCCTCGGTCATCACACACTGAATTTTCCAATAAAGGGCAAACAAACACCATGCAACTCAACCGCATCGAAGACATCATTGCCGACATTAAAGCGGGCAAAATGGTCATTCTCATGGATGATGAAGACCGCGAAAACGAAGGCGATATCATCGTTGCCGCCGAGCATACCACCACCGAACACGTCAATTTCATGGCGCGTTTCGCCCGTGGTCTGATTTGCCTGCCGATGAATCGTGAACGCTGCCAGCGCCTTAATTTGCCTTTAATGGTGGATGACAACCAATCCGGTTTTGGCACCAAATTCACCGTCTCCATCGAAGCCGCCGAAGGCGTCACCACCGGTATTTCTGCTGCCGATCGCGCACGCACCATTCAAGCCGCCGTCGCCAAAGACGCCGTTGCCAGTGACATCGTACAGCCGGGGCACATCTTCCCGCTGATTGCCGAGCCGGGGGGCGTCTTGCGCCGTGCCGGCCACACCGAAGCCGCCTGCGACCTGGCCGCGCTCGCCGGTTGCGAACCGGCCGGTGTTATCTGCGAAGTCATGAAAGATGATGGCTCCATGGCACGTCGCCCCGATCTGGAAGCCTTTGCTCAAGAACACGATCTCAAAATCGGCACCATCGCCGATTTGATTCAATATCGCCTGCACCACGAGGCCACTGTCGAGCGTCTGCACGAACACCCCATCACCAGCTGGTACGGCGATTTCCGACTCATCACCTATCGCGACAAACTGGATGCCCTCACCCATGTGGCTCTGGTGAAAGGCGACATTACCGCCGACAAGGCGGTGGCCGTGCGCGTGCATCAGGTCGACCCGCTGCGCGACCTGATCAACGTGCGCCTGTCCGGTAATGCCAGCTGGAATCTGCACAGCGTGATGCATTTCTTATCCAAGGAAGACGCCGGTGTCGTCATCATGCTCGGCGAAGATTACGATTCCGCCGGTATGGCCGACCGCATCGAAGCCTTCTTTAATGGCCAGGTAAAAATAGCACCCGACAAGGCCCCCGCCTGGCGCAATGTCGGCACCGGCTCGCAAATTCTGCAAGACCTAGGCGTCACCAAAATGCGCCTGATGTCATCGCCGATGCGTTTTAACGCCTTATCCGGCTTCGGTTTGGAAGTAACCGAATACATAGCCCCGAAAGGCAAATAACTGACAACAAAATGCGACTTGGTTTATTTGTTAGCGGCACATTGCCTGATATGATGCCAATTCCATTACAAAAATAAGGGGATTACTGTGAATTGGTATCTTGAAGCACTCAGCAAATACGCCGAATTTTCGGGGCGTTCACGACGCATGGAATATTGGATGTTCATGCTCATCTACATCATCATTTACATCCTGCTAGGGATCGTGCTTGGTCTTATTAGCGAAAAGCTCGCCATCGCTGGCTTGGCAATTTTTGTGCTTGCCATGATCATTCCCGCCCTTGCCGTTACGGTGCGCCGATTGCATGATACAGATCGCAGCGGTTGGTGGATTCTTATTAGTTTGGTGCCCGTCATCGGTTCCATTTGGTTGTTTGTTCTGCTGGTCATTGATAGTACACCGGGTGACAACCAATATGGCGCTAACCCCAAGTAACAGCGGCCACACGACCCAGTCAAAACGCCCGCCGACTTGCGGGCGTTTTGCGTTTCACGGCACAATGAATTCACCATTTACCGTCACACACGGGACAATCCATGACACTAGACAAGACCTACTGGCAACAACGCTGGGAAGACGGTAGCACCGGCTGGCACCAGCAGCAGGTCACCCCTCTGTTGCAAACCTATTGGGACAAGCTCGACCTGCCGGGAGAAACCCGTGTATTGGTGCCTTTTTGCGGCAAGTCACTCGATTTGCTTTGGTTGGCAGGACAAGGCCACGAAGTGCTGGGTATCGAAGTGTCCGAACTGGCCGTGCAGCATTTTTTCGCCGAGCACGACCTGCAACCGGAAATCGAATCCTTCCCCCACGGCACCCACTATGTGGCCGGGCAAATTCATATTATTTGTGGCGACTTGTTCGCCGTGGACGCTGACATTTTGGCGAATTGCCAAGCCGTGTTCGACCGTGGTGCCATGATCGCGCTACCCGCCGACCAACGCCCCGCCTACCGGCAAGCCGTTTACGGCGCTTTGCCTAAAGGATGCCGTGGCTTGTTGCTGACGGTCGATTACCCGCAAGCAGAAATGACCGGTCCGCCCTTTGCCGTCCCCCAGTCCGAACTCGTCAACGATTTGCCTGATTGGCAGCTACACCAACTGGAAAGCACCAGCATCATCGAACGCAACCCCGACTTCCGCGAGCGCGGTGCCAGCGAGTTCTTTAGCGAGGCATGGCAATTACAACGGGAAAATTAACGCAAATATCGGTAGAATGCCGGTAAATCACAGTCAGGATAACAGCATGACCGATATCACCACTCTGGAAGGCAAGCTTACTGCCACCAAAGGCCGTTTTGCCATTGTTGTCGCCCGCTTCAACAGCTTTGTTGTCGAAAGCCTGGTCGAGGGTGCCATTGATGCTTTGGTGCGTCATGGCATCGACAAAAGCGCCATCACCTTGGTGCGTGTTCCCGGTGCTTGGGAGCTGCCTTTGGCCACCAAACAATTGCTGAGCAAGCAACAGTTTGACGGTGTGATTGCGTTGGGCGCCGTCATTCGTGGTGCTACCCCGCATTTCGATTATGTTTGCGCGGAATGCTCCAAAGGCATTGCCCAGGTCAGCATGGAAACCGGCGTACCCGTGGGCTTCGGCGTCATCACCACCGACACCATTGAGCAAGCCATCGAACGTGCCGGTACCAAGGCAGGCAACAAAGGCGCCGATGCGGCGTTGGCGGTATTGGAAATGGCCAACCTTTACGGCCAACTCTAATGAGCAATAGCGCTTTCGAAGCGCGCCAACGCGCGCGCAACGCCGCCCTGCAGGCGCTGTATCAATGGCAGCTTAATGGCACCAGCCCGACCGAAATCGAAGTCTACTTTCTGGCGCATGTGGGCACAGACGATACCGGCCTGGATATTCAAGCCGTCGACCGCCCTTATTTTTCCAAATTGCTCAAAGGCGTGGTTGAACAGGCTGACGAGCTGGATGCCTTGTTGGCAACCACCCTGGATCGCCCGCCGCAGCGCCTAACACCAGTTGAGCATGCCATCCTTTATATCGGCTGCTACGAGCTGAAGCACTGTATTGACGTGCCCTATCAGGTGGCCATCAATGAAGGCGTCGAACTGGCCAAAGAGTTTGGCGCTCAAGATGCCTACAAATACGTCAACGGCGTACTCGACAAACTCAGCAAACAACTTCGGCAAGCAGAACGACAGGGCTAGGCCGGCAAGGAATGACCTGCTGTGCGCGAATTTGATCTCATCAATCACTATTTTCGCCACCGCACCCAAGGTGACGGCGTGCTACTCGGGCCGGGCGACGATGCTGCTCTGCTCACGCCCTCGCCTAACCATTCGCTGGTCATGACGCTGGACACGCTGATTGAAGGACGCCATTTCCCTACTCATTTTCCCGCTCAGGCCATTGGCCACCGCAGCTTGGCAACCAATTTGTCAGACTTGGCTGCCATGGGAGCCAGCCCCCGCTGGTGCCTGCTCAGCCTTTGCTTACCGCAAATCGATAGCGCCTGGTTAGAGGGCTTTTGTGACGGCTTTTATGCCTTGGCAGACGCCACCCACACCAGCCTGGTTGGTGGCGATACCGTTAAAGGCAACCTGGCCATTAGCATTCAAGCGACCGGCCAAGTGCCAACGGGGCAGGCGTTACGGCGCAACGGCGCTCGGCCGGGCGACCAAATTGTCATTGGCGGCCTACCGGGTGAAGCCGCACTGGGGCTGCTGCAGTGGCAGGAAGGAATCAAGGATACCCACGCAGTAACACGCTTCTGCTATCCGCAACCGCAGCTGGCACTGGGTCAACGCCTGTTGGGTCACGCCAGCAGCTGCATCGATGTATCAGACGGCCTGCTCGCCGACCTACAACACCTGTTAAGAGAAAGTGGTGATTTGGGTGCCCAACTCACGCTCGATAACCTACCCCCGCTCACCAGCCCGACAAGCCACACTGCAGCTCAACTACGACAACTGCAACTGACCGGCGGCGACGATTATTTGTTACTCTTTACGCTACCGGCTGAGAATGAAGTGCCTGCGGGCTGTTTTACACTGGGGCAGGTAACACCCCAGGGTAGCGGCCTTTTGGTTGAAGATGCTAGCCAACCCTTGGCGATATCCCAATTAGGCTGGCAACATTTCTAATCATTCTGTTTAACAATCCCAACAACAAGGCCAAACCAGTCGATGTCCAACAAACCCAAGCCCCGCGCCTCTCATCCTGTTCACCTGCTAGCTGCCGGTTTTGGCTCAGGGCTAATGCCTTGGGCACCCGGCACCTTTGGCACCCTGGCTGCCATGCCGCTCTGGTGGCTCATGGCCAGTTTTTTGCCGCTTTGGGGTTATGCGCTGATTACCTTGGGCGTCATCGCCGCAGGGCCCTGGTTATGTGGTAAAACATCGCACGATATGGGCGTACATGATTCGGGGCATATCGTCTGGGACGAGTTTGCCGGGCTGTTTATTACCTTGATTGCCCTACCCGTTAGTTGGGGCACGGCGATTATCGGCTTTGTAGCGTTTCGTATTTTCGACATCCTCAAACCCTGGCCGGTCAGCTGGCTGGACAAAAACATCCCCGGCGGCACCGGCATTATGGTCGATGACATTGCAGCAGGTGTGATGGCGGCCATCGTCATGCAAGCGCTGTTTTATTTTTATCCCGGTCTTTTCTAATCAGAAATACCGGAATACCAGCAATAATAACAACGCCCAACCGCAAAGGCTCATCAGCAGCTGCCAGATAAACCGCCAAACAAGCGGTTTAACCCAACCCAGCAGCCAGCGCATCAACACAACGCCGCCAGCGGCGGCCGGGACACCCGGCTGCCCCGCACCGCCGGCAATTACGCCCAATCCGGCAACCAACGCCACGGCAATGGCTTCCACATAAAACTTATATTGCAGGGCATCCGCATTATGGCGTGCCGCCTGCCAGCGTGGCACGAAGCACCAAGCCCATAGCAAACAGGCGGCCAACAGGCCACCTAAAGCAATGGCATAAAGTTCAGCTGCTGTCATGAGCGCAACTCGCGTTTAGAAGTCATCCAGTGTCGGCTCTTCCCAAAAGTCTGTCTTCGGCATGTCTTGCGATACCTTGGCGGTAAACACCGGCTCGCGTTTTTCCAGAAAGGCATCAAAACCATCGCGGCCATCCATATGGATATCGGTGATATACATCAACTTGGAGTCCACATTATGAGCAGCAAATGGATGGCTGAAGTTGGGGTTGCGCCACATCATCTGGCGCGTCAAAGCGACGGCGGTGGGTGAGGTTTTATGCATCAACCGCCGCGCCAACGCATAGGCAGCTTCCAGCACCTCGCCCTTGTCGTGCAGGCTGTGAAGCAAGCCAGCCTCTTTGGCTTCCTCGGCTTGAAAGATGTCGCCCGTAATCGTCCATTCCAAGGCCTTCTGCTGTCCCACCAGCCGCGGCAAGAACCAGCTGGAACAGGTTTCCGGCACAATGCCGCGCTTGGTAAACACAAAGCCCAACTTCGCACCTTTGCGTGCCACACGGAAGTCCATCGGCAAGGTCATGGTGATGCCCACACCCACCGCCGCCCCATTAATGGCGGCAATCACCGGCTTATTGCTGTTATAAACGGCTAGGGCAAACTCACCACCGGAATCACGGATTTCCGCTAAGTTAAGCGTATCACCCTGGGGAATGTCGTAACCAAAAATATTGCCTTCGGGGCGGTTCAGCTCCATGCCCGCACAGAAGTGTTTCCCGGCACCCGTCACCACAATGACCCGCACTGCATCATCTGCATTGGCACGCGCCATGGCGTCCAGCAGCTCGTCTTTCATCTGCAATGTCCACGCATTGAGATGGTCAGGGCGGTTTAAGGTCAGCGTGAGGATGCCATCAGTGACGTCGTAGAGGATGTGCTCGTATTGCATAATCGCCTCGGCAAAAAGTCCAAGGTAACCTGAAACGCCCCGGAAACAAATGACAAAAAAGAGGCCGAAGCCCCTTTCTTAACAAAAACCGACAAACATTAAATGTTACCAGCTGCCGGTATTCTCCATGGACGCCCAAGGTTCGGCTGGCGGTAGGGCATCGCCCTTTTGCAGTAACTCGACGGAAATACCGTCAGGCGACTTCACAAACGCCATGTGACCATCGCGGGGCGGGCGGTTGATGGTGATGCCTTGTGATTGCAAATGCGCACAAAGCGCATAAATGTCGTCCACTTCATAGGCCAAGTGACCAAAATTGCGGCCGCCGGTGTATTCCTCGTCGTCCCAGTTCCAGGTCAGTTCGACTTGCGCGTCATGATCGCCGGGCGCGGCCAGAAAGATCAGTGTAAAGCGGCCTTTGGGCACCTCTTTGCGGTGCACTTCTTCTAGGCCAAGGCCATCGCAATAAAAGGCGAGGGAGGCGTCGATGTCGCGCACCCTCACCATGGTGTGCAGGTACTTCATTTGATCAGGAAGTCTTCACGTTTAGCGCCTGCATCGACCTTTTCTTGCAACCAACGCGGCATGCGGCCACGACCCGTCCAAGTTTGCTCTGGGTTACTCGGGTTGGCATATTTTGGCGCCACTTTACCGCGACGGCGGTTACCGCGAACACCGAATAGCTCTTCTACCGTGGTGCCGGCTTCTTTGGCGATATTACGAATCTGCTGACGCAGTTCTTCTTTCTCTTTTTCAAAACGTACTTGGATTTTGTTTTGTACTTCCTTTTCCAAACGCTTTAATTCGCTAACAGATAGATTGTCGATATCCATTGGTATGCCTCTTACTCACAGTTTGTGAATTAAACCAATTAATACTATTGGCCGTTGCGGATAATATATCCAAACAAAAGAATAGATGCAATAAGTAAAAACTTAAAACAATGTATAAACAAAAACGGGGAGGTATTTAATGATTTAGCTGATCGGTTTCCGATAGAAACTCAACGACAAATGCGTGTAAATCATTATATACAGGGGTATTTGTTAACTCGTCGGGCAAGCCTTTTTTCAGGGTGCGCAACCCTTTTCCCGTTTTTACCAATACGGGGCGACATTGATGTGATAAACCGGCCTGCAGGTCTCGCAGGCTGTCACCAACCAGCGGCGCGCCTGCCAGCGAGACGCCAAGCCGGGCGGCAATTTGATCCAGTAGCCCACTGGCCGGTTTACGGCAATCACATTGATCATCTGGTGTATGCGGGCAATAGAATATACTCGCCAAATCCGCATTATGATCGGCCAGATGCTTGAGCATTTTATTATGGATAGCAGCCAAGGTTTCTTCGCTATAGTAGCCGCGTCCAATACCCGATTGATTGGTCGCGACCACTACTTGATAACCGGCTTGGTTTAGCAGGGCAATGGCCTCAGCGCTGCCCGGTAGCGGTAGCCATTCTTCTGGCGACTTGATGTAGTCGTCAGAATCTTGATTAATGACGCCATCCCGGTCGAGAATCACCAGTTTCATAACGGGTATCTCATTCAATCCAACAGGGATATATCGGCTACCTGCATAAACAAGCCGCGCAACTGCGCCAATAACGCCAGGCGATTGGCTTTTAAGGCCTCGTCATCGACCATGACCATCACCTGCTCGAAGAACGCATCAACCGGCTCGCGTAACGCGGATAACTGCGTTAAACGGGCAGGGTAGTCTCCACGGGTATCGACTTTTTGCAGCGCATCGTACAAAGCCTTTTCGGCAGCCTCTTGCAAGAGGCCAGCGTTAACGACGGTTTTCGCACCGTCACCTTGCTTCGCCAGAATATTGGCAACCCGTTTGTTGGCGGCAGCTAAGGCAGCACAGGCAGGTTGTTGCTGAAAATCGGCCAAGGCATGTAGGCGCTGATCCAAATCCAAGGGTTGCTCGGCACGCACTTGAGTCACTGCCTGAATAAGCGGCGTACTGAAACCTTGTTCTTGGTAGAAACTGCGATAGCGACCAATGATGAATCCCAGCGCTTCTTGGCCTTGTGCTGGGTTGATCTTGTCACCCAAGGCAGACACGGCTTTATCGACCAAATCGGCCAGATTCAAAGGCAATTGCTGTTCGACAACAATGCGCAGCACGCCCAGTGCGGCACGGCGCAAGGCAAAGGGGTCTTTGGTGCCGGAAGGTTTGGCACCAATGCCAAAAATCCCCACCAGCGTATCAATTTTGTCGGCCAACGCGACCGCTTGCCCCGTGGTTGACGCCGGCAGCGCATCACCCGCATGCTTGGGTAGATATTGCTCTTCCATGGTCGCCGCCACTTCATCTGGCAACTCTTGGTTTTCAGCCAGATAACGCCCCATGATGCCTTGCATCTTGGCGAATTCGCCCACCATGGCAGTAGTCAGGTCAGCTTTGGCCAACAGCGCCGCTTGCTCAGCCCAGTTAGCGCTGCCACCTAGCTGCTCGGCAATCACCACTGCCAACTTAGCCACGCGCGCCGATTTATCGGCGATAGTACCCAGCTGTTGCTGGAATACCGTGCGTTTCAGCGGCTCGGCATGTTGTTGCAACGTTTTCTTGCAATCCAGATCATAGAAAAACTCGGCATCGGCCAACCGCGGACGCACTACGCGCTGATTACCGGCAATCACTTGCTGTGGATCGGCCGATTCGATATTGCTGACAAACACAAAGGCATTCAGCAGCTTGCCGTCAGCATCCAGCACAGGGAAATATTTCTGGTCGCTTTCCATGGTGGCAATCAGTGCTTCTTGCGGCACGCGCAGGAAGCGTTCTTCAAACTCGGCTAATAGCGGTACCGGCCATTCCACAAGCGCTGTCACTTCATCAAGCAGCTCAGGCAGCATACGCACTTCGCCACCGGCTTGTTTGCCCAATTGCGTAGCGCCTTGCTCGATTTGCTGACGACGGCGCTCGAAGTCCACCATGACGTGGGCGGCTTCCAGTGCGCTTTCGTAATCGGTCGCATTCGCCAGACTCACCGGCCCGGGGTGGTGAAAGCGATGCCCCGAGGATTCACGTCCGCTTTGCAGCCCAAGCAATTCCAGAGGCAGCACCTTGTCGTCCAGCAGAGCCACCAGCCAATGCACCGGGCGCACAAACTCCACGCGGCTGGCACCCCAATGCATGCGTTTGGGGATGGGTAATTGATGAATGGCTTTATCCAAATATGCCGGCATCAGCTCGGCCAAGCCTTGGCCTTTTTCGGTAAGATGCGCGACCAACCAGGTGCCTTTGGGCGTTTCCATTTTGTCCAGCTGGTCAACCGTTAAACCGGCGGACTTGGCAAAGCCCTCGGCGGCACGAGTAGGGTTGCCGTCGGCGTCATAAGCGGCTTTTAACGAAGGGCCGCGGCGTTCGACTTGGCGATCGGGTTGCTTCAAGGCCAAATCATTAATACGAAACGCCAGGCGACGCGGGGCAGCGAAACGTTGCACCTTGCCATGCGCAAAACCGGCCTCGTCCAATTGCGCGACGACCGAATCCACCAAGGCATCGCGCAAGGCGGGCAGGGCAACGGGCGGCAGTTCTTCGGTGCCCAACTCAATCAATAGGGATGCGGTTTCCATCAGGCTTGCCCCTTCTTGTTGCCCTGTTTCTGTTGCTTTTTAGCCGCTTTCTTGGCGGCTTTTTTCTCTTGCTCGTCAAGGCGCTGCAGCACGTCCTCGCGAATGGCGTCATCGGCCAGCGGGAAGCCCAGTTGGCGACGTGCCTCAAAATAGGCTTCGGCCACTTGGCGCGCCATGGTGCGCACGCGCAGCATAAAGCGCTGGCGCTCGGTCACCGAGATGGCGCCGCGAGCATCCAGCAGATTAAATGTATGTGATGCTTTAAGCACCTGCTCATAGGCTGCTAGCGGCAAGTTGGCCGCAATCAAACGCTCGGTTTCCGCTTCGTGCAAATCAAACTGGCTGAACAACGCATCCACGTTGGCTTGTTCGAAGTTATAGGTGGACATTTCCACTTCATTTTGCAGGAAGACATCGCCGTAGGTAGTGCGCCCGAAGGGACCATCCGACCAAACCAGGTCGTAAACCGAATCCACACCTTGCAAGTACATAGCGATGCGCTCTAAGCCGTAGGTAATCTCGCCGGTGACCGGAAAGCATTCGATACCGCCGGCCTGCTGGAAGTAGGTAAATTGCGTCACTTCCATGCCGTTGAGCCAAACTTCCCAGCCCAGCCCCCAGGCACCCAAAGTAGGGGATTCCCAGTTGTCTTCCACGAAACGAATATCATGCACCAGCGGATCAATGCCCAACTCGCGCAGGGAGTCCAGATACAATTCTTGAATGTTGTCGGGCGACGGCTTTAGCACCACCTGGAATTGATAATAATGCTGCAGGCGATTAGGGTTCTCGCCGTAGCGGCCATCGGTGGGGCGGCGGCAAGGCTGCACATAAGCAGACGCCCAGCGCTCTGGACCAATGGCTCGCAAGAAGGTGGCGGGATGAAAAGTGCCAGCGCCAACTTCCAAGTCCAGCGGCTGCATAATGACGCAGCCTTGTTTGGCCCAGAAATGCTGTAGCGCCAGAATCAAATCCTGAAAAGTGGCGGGAGTTTGTCCGAGTGACATGGGCTGTCCATCTACTGATAATACGTAAAGAACGCGAGTATAACAGGTCAACACTATGGGAATAAGCACTAACTCAGCCGACAAGCCTCGCTGTCAATGGTGTGGCGATGATGCCCTCTATCGCAGTTACCACGATAGCGAATGGGGCGTACCGCTGCATGACGACCAAAAGTTGTTTGAGTTTTTAATTTTGGAAGGTTTTCAGGCCGGTTTAAGCTGGATTACTGTATTACGAAAGCGCGAGGCCTTTCGTGATGCCTTTGCGCAGTTTGATCCGCATAAAGTCGCGCGTTTTACGGCAGATGATGTTGAGCGGCTAATGCAAAACAAGGCCATTATTCGCAATCGCCGCAAAATCGAATGTGCCGTCAGTAATGCTCAGGCGTTTATTGCCATTCAAAAAGAATTTGGCAGTTTCGATGCCTATAACTGGTCGTTTGTCGACCACCAGCCCATTGTTAATCACTGGAAAACCCATGCCGATATTCCGGTGCATACACCGATTGCCGAAGCCTTTAGCAAGGACTTGAAAAAACGCGGCTTCAAATTTGTCGGACCAACCGTGGTATACAGCCACATGCAAGCCACCGGCATGGTCAACGACCATGTGGTAGGCTGCTTCCGGCACGCCGAGCTAAGTTAAGGAACCGTAATTAGCCGATTAGTGTTTGGGCGGCGTGGACAAAGTGGCTGGCCACTTCAACAGGCTGCGCCAAATGTTCCATTACCAACACCTGCATTTCACCAACCAGGAAACCTAACGCGGCACCCACCGCGATAAGAATCCACTCGTCCTCTTTAAAGGCCGGACGCAGCAGGCTTTCATACTCTTCTTCATTCAGCTGCTGCAATTTGGTGGCCATGAGGTTTTGCAAATCCATGGCTTCTTCGGCATAGCCTTCCATGTAATACTGTGTTTCCGGCAACGAATCCATCAAACGAACCGAAACGTCTTTTTTCATCTTCTGGTAACGACGACTGCCCACGGAGAACACCACCATCGGCTTGGCAATACCGGCTTGCTTATCCACCATCAGTTGCACATGGCGTTGCACCATCTGATAAAGACGATCAGACAGGGGGCCATTGAGAATGGAGTGAACGATATTATGCGGCGTGACGATTTCTTTAGCCACCAAACGGCCATATTTGGCGGACACTTCTTTGCGGTTTTTCAGGAACAGCCCCTGCCATTCAAACAACCCCAAATATTTGGTTGGGTGTTTGGGGTTAAAAATCATCTTCAGCGCCATCCAGTCGGAAAACCAGCCAACAAACAAACCAAACAGCGGCATCACCCAGATATTGTGCGTTAACGCCCAAGCGGTGACCTGCAAGAGGCCAATACCAAAGCCAAAATAAATGCCGCAACGCACAATAAATTTGAATTCTTTTTCGCCGGCCTCGCGAAAAATGCGGTTAAGCAAAGCTTTATCACGCTGCAAGTTGTTCAAGATCATGGCTTTAAGATCGAACACCTGGTCAAGATTGTCCTTAATCTCATTCATGATCTGTTCGATCATTTCCGGCGAATCTTTTTGCACCTTGGCAATAACGCGTCGCCGCAAGGCCTCGGGAATCGACTCCCAAAGCCCCGGCTGATACTGGGCAGCCACTTCGCGGGTAATATCTTCGCTCATAGCCAGCATGGGCTGGCGCACTTCTTCGGCAATGCGGCGAGGATCCAGACGGTCGAACACTTCTTGTGGTGTAATCAGCTTTTCCAGCATCAACTCGGTGGCGATAGTAGCCATTTTCTCGGCCTTACGCGGCACGATGCCTTGCCAGCCTAACCAGGGTTTGATGCCTTTAAATTCGAGTGGCTCGAACATCATACGAATGGCCACCAGCTTGGTGACATAGCCAATGAAGGCAGCCACGATGGGCATGGATGCGTAGAGCATCCAGTTTTCTGTTACGTCCAGCCAAACTTCGTGTAGGGTCACGAAACACTATCTCCTATATTTTATTATTTCGACTTATATCGACTTTCATGATGTCACTGTACGGCGTCGAAAAACCGGGTTACACCAATAAAGACAGGCAACCACCATGTTCACCAAGGCCAGGGTGAGGAAATATTGCGACACCGCTTGTCCCAGCCAATTAAGCAACATCACCGCCACCGCAGCAGATAACACCATGAACAGTGAATTCAAAATATTATTGGCGGCAATGATACGCGACAGGTAATGCGGATCGCTACGTTTCTAAATATAAGCAAACAGGGGCACAATATAAAGGCCACTAAATATGCCGATACACAAAAGGTCGGCAAGCAAACGCCAACCGGCCAGCTGACCAAAGAGCCCGCCAATAGTCATCGCTTGCCCTTGAAGACTATTTGGAGAGAAAAACAGATCGACACCGGCCAAGCTCAACGCCATGGAAGCGGGCGGGGCAAACCACAGCATTACCCGGTGCTTTGACAACCGCTCGCACAGGATAGAACCAACACCAATACCCACCGAAAAGACAGCCAACAGCACCGCGTACAGCCCGTCAGTGCCATGTAAAACCGTATCAACGAAGCGTTTTAACTGGGTGATATAAGACGCCCCCAAAAACCAAAACCAGGAAATGCCCAGCACGCACCACCAAACCGAACTGACACGCTTGGCAAAACCCAAAATGCGCCACGTCTCTAGCGCCAAATTCCAGTCGATTCGCAATTCCGGTGTAGACGCCTTGGCACGGGGAATGAACCACGCACTCAGCAAGCCCAATATTGCCACCATTAGCAAGCCGACGTTAATGACCACCGGACTTTGGTCACCCATTTTCATCACCACGCCGGCAACCGAACCGAGTAAAATTGCCAGGAAGGTACCCAATTCGACCAGGGCATTACCCGCCACCAGCTCATTATCGGCCAGGTGCTGTGGGATAATGGAATACTTCAATGGCCCGAAAAATGTGGAATGCGCCCCCATTAAAAACAACGCCAGCAGCAAGATGCCCAGTTGATTAAACACAAAGCCGGTGGCCGCCAGCATCATGATCAATACTTCTAGCATTTTGATCACGCGAATCAGAAAGGCCTTATCGTATTTATCAGCCACTTGACCCGCTAGTGCAGAAAACAGAAAAAAGGGCGCAATGTACAAGGCCAATGACAAATTGTTGAGCACGTTGATTTGGCTGCCCACAACCGATACGGCGATCAAAACGATGAGGGCTTGGCGTAGCACATTGTCATTAAACGCACTAAAAAATTGCGTCATAATAAATGGCAAAAAGCGCCGGCTGGACAGAAGTTGCCCAAGAGAGGTATTCATGAATGAAAAATCGCTATGCTATTGTTATTGATTTTATGGGCTTACTTTACCGGTTTATTGTAGTGGCACCGACCACTAGAATAACATGACCTAATTTCCATATATGTCATCAGCACTTGAGTTGCGTCGTGAAATCATTCATAAAGAGCCCACGCGACAATTGACAGATAAATCCGACAAGGAGACCTCCCCCATGCGTCTAGTAACTCTCATCGTTGCCTTTTTTCTTTTGGCCGGCTGCAAAAATAGTGGCGGCCTGTCCCAATGGGCGCAAGTTGGCCAAGCTGCCGCAACTGCTGCCGGTTATGGCCCTCAAGCACAGCAAATCGGTGCAGTGAAAGACGTGCTCACCTCTAGCACCAAGGTTGCCACCAATGTCATGGGACAAAATGGCAGCTACAACATTCCACTGCCCGACCAACTGCAAACCTTAAGCGGCACCTTGTCAGCCTTTGGTTACGGTGACTTACTGGGCAACCTGAAGCAGCGCATGAACAATGCCGCTTCTGCCGCTGCCGCTGAAGCAGCGCCAGTATTTAAAGATGCCATTCGCGACATCACCATTCCAGATGCCATCGGCTTAGTGACGGGCGGTCAAACGTCGGTTACCCAATATTTCCGTCAGCACACCGAAAGCAAGCTGGCAGCCAAGATGAACCCCATCGTTGAAAACAAGTTAAATGCCACCGGCTTCAATGATGAGTATCAAACCTTCCTCAACGTATACAACACACTGCCACTGACTGATAAGCCCAATCTGGACATCAAATCGTATGTCGTCGATTACACACTAGATGGCATTTACAACAAGATGGCACAAGAAGAAGTTGCTATTCGCAAAAACCCCATACAAGCCGGCAGCAAGCTCGTCACCCAATTCTTCTCGGGCAAATAACGCCTGCCCTGCAGCCTCAGTAAAGGCTGCAGGGTCTTCCTGCCGCTTCCTGACTTTCCAGGTAACTCACGATTCGCCCGCCCAGTGCAGCATCATGAGTGACATCGCGTGCGATAGCCAAGGCTTCGCGCAATTGCGCCATATCGATCTGTGTATCCATTCCTGCTGATTCAAACAGATACACCAGATCTTCCGTGGCCACATTACCTGTTGCGCCAGGCGCAAAGGGGCAGCCACCCAGCCCGCCAATGGACGCATCAAACCGCCTCACACCACGCTCACAGGCTACCCAGGCTAGTGTTTGTGCCGTGCCGCGCGTGTCGTGCAGATGCACCACCAACCGACTAGCCGGTAGCAACGCCAGAGCTTCATCGGCCAACTGCTGCATTTGGCGCACGGTGCCGCCGCCAATAGTATCGGCCAGAGCAATCTCGTCACTACCCGCCGCCAGCATTTCCTCTGCCAACTTCAGCGGTAGCTTGGGGTCAACTTCTCCCTCATAAGGGCACATCATGGCGCACGACAAGTAAGTTAATGTGGTAATGCCATCACTAGCGGCCTGTTGCAGCACCTGCTTAAACTCTGCTTTGGCGACCTCCAATGAGCGGTTGATATTGCGCTGATTAAACGTATCCGTAACGGCCAACACCAATGCCACCCGTTTATACCCGGCTTTTCGCGCCAATTTGTAGCCAGTCATGTTGGGCACCAGCGCCGTATATTCGACACCACTTAGCGCGGGTAAGCGTTGGCTTAGCTCCACCGCATCAGCCATCGCAGGGACGATTTTCGGGTGCACAAAACTAACCGGCTCCAACTGCCGCAAACCCGCTTTCAGCAAGGCATTGAGCAGGCGCTCTTTATCGTCGGTTGCGACCAGACGGGGGTGATTTTGCAAGCCGTCACGCAGACCGACTTCGTTGATGATAATGGCGTCCGACATGGTATTCCGCATAATGAGTAGTACAGGGGTACCAGCTTAACACAAGGTTTACGTTTACGTTAAGGTAGGGTTAGATTGTCACACTGTTCATCTGGGGAAACATTATGGAATGCCTGTTTGGCCTCATTCTTGTTTGGTTTCTAATCAACTTGGCTCTAACGCTGTTTCTTTATCAAAGCTGGTACTACGAACGCCACGCCTTGCGTGACAATTGCCAGCTAGAAAATGGCACCGATAGGCTTCACGCCCCCACTTGCTTAAAGGTCATCATCACAGAGACTCTTGCCTTCATGGCAATGCAACTTTGTTACCCCTGGTCGTTATGGCGCGACAAGCATCAACCTGAACTGCCAGATGACAACACCACACCGGTATTGCTGGTGCATGGTTATGCTTGCAACTCGTCCTGCATGCTGTTGTTGAAACGCCGTTTGGAGCAAGCCGGCTTCACCCGTGTTCGAGCCGTGAGCTACACGCCACCCACCGGTAATGTGCATAAGTTGGTACCGCAAGTGAAACAACATATCCAAGATTTATTGGATGACACAGGCGCCGACAAGATACATTATGTGGCGCATTCCATGGGTGGGCTGTTGATTCGCGATGCGCTGCAAGACGCCGAGCTTAGCGGAGCCATAGACAAGGTAGTGTGCTTGGGTTCCCCCCATCACGGCTCACGCGCCGCTGACATCATCGCCCCGTTTACGCCCGGTGCGGTGCGCCAAATGCAGTATCAAAGTGACTATATTCGCAGCCTGCCGCCCACTCCCGGCAAGGCACGCTACTACAGCATCCACTCACAAATGGACGACCTGGTATTACCGGTCAATTCCGCGGTGGTGGATGGAATGACCCATTTTACGGTGGATTACCTCGGCCATTGTTCGCTATTGTACAGCGCTTCCGTGGCGACCCAGGTCGTCCATTTCCTCAACGAAGATTAAGAGCCCTTCATGACCCAACTCGACCAAGCCGACATCGACCTGTTTCGCGACAACGTTAAAAAATTTCTCGATAACGAAGTCGCCCCCCATTACGACCAGTGGGAAAAAGACGAAATCTTCCCGCGCGAGTTGTGGCATAAGTTGGGTGAAAACGGCTTTTTGTGCGTTGACACGCCGGAGGCCTATGGTGGTTTTGAGGCGCCTTTCCGCCTTTCTACCGTGATTATCGACGAAATCGGCCGTGCCGGTTTTGGTGCGCTGGCCTCTAATGTGTCGGTGCATTCCGACATCGTTGCCCCCTACATCCTGCATTTGGGTACGGAAGCACAAAAGCAACAATGGCTGCCTAAAATGGTCACCGGTGAAGCCGTGGGCAGCATCGTCATGACCGAGCCGGGTGCCGGCTCCGACCTGCAAAGCATGAAAACCCGCGCCGTGCGGGATGGCGACGACTGTTTGATTAGCGGCCAG
>CAYVZZ010000009.1:27170-35354 GCA_964456185.1 uncultured Alcanivoracaceae bacterium | reverse complement strand
GGGGTTTTCAATGGGGAAAGTAGCACAGCACGTATACATATTGGGTGGACAATCCCTGCAGAACTCATTACTCAGCGAGTTCATTGCCTCCCAAGAGATGCCCGCCGACGTCATAAACGCAGGCGTTGATGTAGACACCGAATCGCTTATCACGACCGAACAAAACCTTTTTCTTGTCGACTTCAGCTACGACAAGCTAAATGATCTCATCAGCTATTTGATGGAACAGGACAAACAAATCTCGTCCGACATCATGATGGCCATTTTCAACGTTGACAGTGAAACTTCCTTGGGTCGCCTCGCCGGCTTACCCATGATTAACGGCGGCTTCTTGCTCGATTGCCCTCAAGCACAGCTGCGCAAAGGCGTTCACTCCATTTTTGACGGGGAGCTGTGGTTCCCACGCAAAGTACTGCAACAGTACCTCATTAAAAGCCGCGCCTTTAACAAGACTTTCTCGCGCAGCGAAGTCAATCTGACCGACCGTGAAATGGAAGTGTTAAAAGTAATGGCCACTGGCGCTAAAAACGCCGAAATTGCCGCCACCTTGAGCCTCAGCCCGCATACGGTGAAAACGCACATTTATAACATCTTCAAAAAGATTAATGCGTCTAACCGCCTACAAGCCGTTAACTGGGCGCAAGAGAATCTTTAAGGAACCTCCGGTTAAACGTTCTACTGCATTACCGAATACAAAACGCCACCCGACAGAGATGGCGTTTTTTGTAGCTAAAGAAGCCGATTATTCATCAGACCTGAGCTTGCGATACTCGATTGGCGTCATGTTCACCCAACGTTTAAAAGCACGATAAAAGGTGCTCGGCTCACTAAACCCGGTGAGATATACAATTTCATCAATTGACTCTTCGGTGCCGGCCAGTAGGCGCTTGGCGAGACGACAACGATAATTGGCCACCAGCTGATTAAAGTTGGTACCGGCCTCGGCCAAACGGGTGCGCAACTGGCGCGGCTTGATACCCAAACGCCCCGCCACCTCTTCAAGATTTGCCTCGCCAGACTCCAACAACTCGCCAATCAAACGAGTAACCTGACCGACCAGATCCTGTTTTTCCAAACGCGCCAGCTTTTCGTCGGCCAGCTGCTCATGCAAATGCAGTAACTCCGGCTCATGATGAGGCGACGGCAGATCCAGCAAGCGACGCTCAAACACCAGCCCCATATCGGCCTGATCAAACAGCACCGGGCAATTAAACACTCGGTGATACTCAGCCGGTTCGGCGTGACCGTTATGCCCGAAACGAATTTCCAGGGGGGCAAATTCATCGTCGGTGACAAACCGGAAAAACTTCAACAGGCCCGTCACGAAGCATTCATTCAGATGCGGCAGGCGCTTATTCCAAAACAGCTGACGCAACATCACCGTGTCGCCGCCTTCATCCAGCAGCTCACCGTGCATCGCATCAGATAACAAGCGTTGGTAATTGAGTGCGCGTCTTAGCCCGTCACCAAACGTCGGGCTGCTCAGAAACAGGTATTCCAGCACCTGGCCTTTAAAAATGGGTAGATGCTTGCCCAGATGCAAGCCCACATGTTCATCGCCACTCACTTCTACCAGCGCATTCCAAAACCACTCTTGCGCATCATGTGGCGTACGCAGCCCAGGCTGGTTGAGCTGCTCTGCTTGCATCCCCACCTTGGCCAGCACTGCATCTGCATCTATGTCGGCGGCGCGCATCGCTTGGTAAGCCATGCGCAGCATCACACCGGAATCCATCAATTCAGCCATGCCTGCATCTTGTCGAACATATTTGGCTTACAAGAATACCACAGGCAAGGCTATTCACCCACAGTTTGACGACACCTGTTCACATTTATCATGCTGCACTGCGCGCTTCCGCAGAAAGGGCATCGTCAGACGGATTAAAGTGCCCACCGGGTAATGACAAGCGCAGCACACGCTTCATTACTGTACCAAACTGGCGGCTCAAGCGACCGGTGTTGTAAGGCAGGCCATAACGTGCACAAATTGCCTGCACTTTGGGCGCCACCTCGGCATAGCGGTAGGCTGGCATGTCGGGGAATAAATGATGCTCAATCTGGAAGCTCAGGTTACCGCTCATAATATGAAACAGACGCCCGCCTTCGATATTGCCCGACCCTAACAACTGACGCAGATACCACTGACCTTTGGTCTCGTTTGCGCACTCTTCCTCGCTGAACATGTGCACCCCTTCGGTGAAATGCCCGCAGAAGATAATCAAATAAGACCACAGATTACGCATCAAGTTAGCGACAAAATTGCCTGTCAGCACCGGCAAAAAGAAAGGACCGGCCAATAGCGGAAACAGCACATAATCTTTCAGCACCTGGCGTCCCGACTTACGACCAATGGCTTTCAGCTGCTGCCAAGCCACCTTCCAGGATTTTTCACCCTGTATGAGTTTCTCCACCTCCAAATCGTGCAAGGCCACACCCCACTCGAAAAACAGCGCCAACAACAGATTGGACACTGGCTGAAACAGATAATAGGGGTTCCATTTTTGATCTTCGCTCATACGCAATATGCCATAGCCCACATCACGGTCTTTACCGACAATATTGGTATAAGTGTGGTGCATGTAGTTATGCGAATGCCGCCACTGATCAGCCGGACATACGGTATCCCACTCGTAGCTTTCCCCCTTTAGGTGCGGGTCTTTTAGCCAGTCCCACTGGCCATGCATGGCGTTGTGGCCAATTTCCATATTTTCCAGAATTTTCGCCGTACCCAACAAAAAGGTGCCCAACACCCAAGCTGGGGGGAAGATGCCCAAAAACAACAGACCGCGCCCACCAATTTCCAGCCAGCGGTGTGCTTTCAATAAGCGACGTATATAGCGCTCATCCTGTTCGCCCAAATCATTTATCACCGATTCGCGAATGGCATCTATCTCTTCACCAAACGCGTCAATCTGTGCATTCGTCAATCCAAATCGTTTAGCCATTGTTGGTCTCCTTATAAGTCTACTTTCACACCGCCAGCGGCAGCATGGACACAAATTTGCACATCATCGTTATCAACGTCTTTCAACTCACCGTTGCGCACATCACGAATGCGACCGGACACTTTGCAAGTGCAGGCATGACAGATACCCATGCGACAGCCATAGGCAGGCTGCAAACCCGACTTTTCCGCCAATTCCAACAAATTACCGGCCGCATCACCGGCGGCGGTGGTATCGGTCTGATAAAAATGCACCAACCCGTCACCCACATCGGAAGAGGCGGCCAATGCAAAATGCTCCTGATGGATACGCTCAACGCCCAATTGCGCCAAGGCGTCGGTTGCGACTTGCATCATGCCTGACGGCCCGCACACAAAGGCGCTAACCTCGCTATCTTGCAGATACGATTGCAACAATTCGGCATCACAACGCTCATCGCCACGGCGGGTGAAATGCTGTACCAATCGCGCGTTAGGCAGGCCCTCAATCAACATACCCAGCTCTACAGGAAAAATTAACGATTGTTCACTTTGCGTAAAATTAAGGAACAACAATTCACCTGTGTACTGTCGTTGATGGAGCGCCCGCAACATCGCCATTAACGGTGTAATACCAGAGCCGCCAGCCACAAAAAGCAACCTATCGGGCAGTGTATCCGGCAACACAAAATCGCCTTGCGGCTGCCCCAACCAAAGGGTATCGCCTGCTCGCATTTGGTCGACAATGTAATTACTCACCAAGCCGTCACCGTTACGCTTTACGGTGATTTCCAGTTGCCCGCTTGCCGATGACAGGGAAAAGGTACGCTGGTGCCGTACGCCTTTGATCACCAGGTGAACCGCTACATGCTGCCCCGCCTTATGTAGCGGGCAGGCGCTTTCGGCTGCCAGCTGCAGGCTCACCACATCATCATTATGGCGCTCAACCGACACCACTGTTGCCGTCGTCAACCCGCGCCGCCACTGTGGCTGTAAGATTTCACGAAACTCATCCGGTTGGCGCGGCCAAGTCAGCGCGCGAACCAACGGGTTATCCAACAATTGGTACATTGAAGATTGCATCTCGATGTCGTCTTATTTGTGAACGTGTGTTAACTATAATTTAATCAATTTATTTATGTCAACACATGTACACAATTATTTTATAGGCATACCCTACCAACATTCATACTACGGACAGAAACCCGCTAAATGGCGTCCGGCGCGCTCATTCGCAAGTCAACTGGAATTTCCAAGCCAACTAGGCAAAAATGAGCAGGTGTACACCTAAGTTGAGAGAAGACCCATGGCGAGCAGTACGGACAAGAAGACACGCCGCAAGAAGCCGCGTAAACGCCGCGGCGATACTCGGCAAGCATTACTGGATGCTGCCTTGTCCATGGTGGAAAAAACTGGCAGCTTCAGCGCCACCTCATTGCGCCAGGTGACTCGACACGCAGGTGTCGTACCCACCGCTTTTTATCGTCACTTCAAAGACATGGACACAATGGGCTTGGTGCTGGTCGATGAATCTTTCCGCACACTGCGGCAGATGATGCGCGAAGTGCGCCAACAGGAAGTGCCCACGCAACAAATCGTGCGCACTTCAATCAAAAATTATTTTGGTTATGTGCAAAAGCATCATTTGCACTTCCTGTTCATGGTAAAAGAACGCTTCACAGGCAACCCCATTATCCGCAACGCCATTCGTCAAGAAATACGCTTGTTCACCAGCGAGTTGGCCACCGATCTGTCGCGCCTGCTACCCACCGAGAAAATCAACGCCGACGATCTGCAGATCATGGCGTCGCTAATCGTTAACACCTTGGTGAGCGCCACCCAGCTTCTCATCGAATTGGCCGAGCAGCCTCATACCAAGCGCGATCAACAAGAACTAATAGAAGCCACAGACAAACAGCTGCGCATCATTCTCCTCGGCATTGCTGCTTGGGAACCTCTGAACAAGTCCTAGCTGTTCGCAGCGAGGCATAAAGCAGGTAATCACAAGGCGCATTACGCAGAGAAGGGTTATTCCCTTTTCAAGTGATGCAACGCAGGGAGTGCCTGCTTTATGCCTCGCCCTACGGGGCTTTCATAAAATCCATCTGGTCTGCGTTGCACTCACTGACAGGCAATGAGCCTGCTGCGTTCGCGCGCCTTGCCAGATGAATTTTATGAAAGCCTGCGGCCGCTACGACTTGTTCAGAGGTTCCCTTGGAAAAGCTGACCGGCAAACCGTCAGCACAGTCATTACGGCCAATTGCCTAACCGTTTGCGCCCGCTACCATGACGGCAACAAGAATCAAAGGAACGGTCATGACTGATATCACCTATCGCGAACTGCGCAACAATTCGCCTATGCTGCTTAATCTGGCTAAAGCGGTCGCCCGTGCGGGCGTCAAGCCGGGGAAAAACCCTCAGCTGCCAGCCATTGGCCTGCGTTTAAAAGATGTTCTCGCCAGCGGCAAGCACGTTAAGGCCTATCGTAAGGTATGCGGTTTTAGTGACAGCGATTATCTGCCTATCACCTACCCGCACATGCATGCTTTTCCACTGCAAATGGCCTTAATGCTGGACAAAGACTTCCCCTTCCCGGTCATGGGGCTGGTGCATGTGCGCAACAACATCACACAATATCGCCCGATTGGTGTGAAGGAACAGCTGGATGTCGAAGTGCATCTGGCCAACTTGGAAAAGGTCGACAAGGGCTATGAATTTGCCCACATTACCCGCGTGAGCACCGCCGGCGAGCCGGTTTGGGAAAGTGAATCGGTGTATTTCATGCGCTGGGGCAAGAGCGACAAGAAAAAGACCAAGCGTGATGAGCCGGAACCGGTCACCAATGCCGAGGAATGGAAGGTGCCAGGCAACATTGGCCGCCGTTATGCCAAAGTCTCCGGCGACCGCAACCCTATTCACCTCTACGCCTTGAGCGCCAAGCTATTTGGCTTTAAGCGCCAAATAGCCCACGGCATGTGGTCAAAAGCGCGTTGCCTGGCGGCGTTGGAAAACCAATACCCGGAAGCGCCGGTAAGAGCCGATGTGCAATTCAAATTGCCCATGTTCACACCGGCCAAGGTGAAGTTTGCCACCGAAAAAACCGAACAAGGGCTGGATTTCGGCCTTTACGCCAAAGACGGCATCAAGCCGCATTTGGCCGGTCAGTTGTATACGGTGAAGTAACCGACAAGCCTGTTGGGGGCACACCCCAGCAGGCTTATTGCCCCAATTCTCGCGCTTTTACCAGAGCTGCATCCGCCTTGGCCGCCTCACCTTGCTGCACCAAACAGGTGGCCAACAAGCGATATAGCCCCGCACGATACCCCGCATCACTCGGTGCGTTACGCAAGGCGTGGCGCACAAAGCCTTCTGCCACCCGCGCATTGCCTTCTTGCAAACGCACCTTGGACATTTGCCGATAAAGCCATGATGAGCCGGGTGCCAAGGCAATAGCGCGCTCCAAATAACGTCCGGCAGCCTGAGTATTGCCGTTGGCCATGGCTTTGTCGGCACTGGCCAACAGCACTTCTGCCGGGGTGCCAATCAAACTGTCATTGGCGGGCACCTGGGGGGCGCCGTGAAAAGTAGTAGGCGTCGGCTGCTGAAGGCTACTACAGCCTGACAGCAGCAGCGTCGCCAATAGAACAGACCACCCTAATTGCCGAACAAGTCTTTGAACCATTGAATCACTCCGTGTTTTACGGCCTCAATTTTGCCACAGCCATCCGCCTGCTTCGGCCGCGCACTTTTCAGCATGGGGTACCGTTTGCTGCCATTGCAATATTCGCTACTGGCACGAACGCCGTCGGCGTTCATCCAGACTTTATCGACATTATCCGGTGCGACCAAATTTAATGGCCGCTGCGGTATACCCGCCATCACCTCCGTCCAGACACGCAACGCCCCCGTGTTGCCGGTCATGCCGGTGGACTTATTATTGTCACGACCAATCCACACCACTGCCAGCTTGGAGCCAGAAAAACCGGCAAACCAGGAGTCTCGCCAATTGTCACTGGTGCCGGTTTTGCCAGCCAAATGCAGCTGTGGCAGGCGACTGTTGGCATAACGCCCCGTGCCGTCACTGACCACTTTCTGCATAGCCCACTGGGTGAGATAGGCCAGACCGGGCGGAATCACCTGGTTGGATGCTGCCGGATAGCGCGCCAAAGGCTTACCGTGTTTATCCAGCACATCGGTAATTGAGCGCAAGGGCGTTTGGAACCCCCCATTGGCAATGGGCTGATACAGCATAGCCACCTGCAAAGGCGTTAAATCAAAGCCACCCAACAACAAACTGGGATAAGGCGGAATGTCTTTTTTCAAGCCAAGTCGATGCAAGGTCTCCACTACCTTTTTGGGGCCAATGGACATGCCCAAATGGGCAATTGCCTGATTACGCGACTCGACCAAGGCCTGTAACACGGGAATCGGCCCCAAGGATTGATGGTCATAATTGTCAGGCGACCAGACGCGGCCGTTGCCCATTTCCACCGACAAGGGTTCATCAGGCACGAGCGTTGCCAACGTATAGCGCGGTTCGGCCAATGCAGTCAGCACCACAAAAGGTTTTACCAGAGAACCAATCGAACGGTTGGCATCCAGTGCGCGGTTAAAGCCGGCGCGTCTGGGTTGGCGGTCGCCCACCAGCGCCAGCACATTGCCCTGGTTGGGCGACACCACAACTACCGCCCCGTTAAAGTCACGCTTGCCATTGGGGTCATGGCGTTCGAGGAAATCGTGCAAGGCTTGCTCGGCCTGCAGCTGCGTTAACACGTCCAGCGTCGAGTGAATGCGCAAGCCATCGCGCGACAGGTCTTCAGCCGAGTAATCGCGCTCGAGCTGACGGCGCACCAAGTCAATAAATGCCGGGAAGGCATACAACGCTGAGGTTCCCTTGGGCACCACCGCCAGAGGCTTCTGACTTAAAGCCTCATATTCACTTTGGCTTAAATCACCAGCTTCAACCGCATTATGCAGCACCGAATTGCGCCTTTCCTTGGCTCGTTCGGGGTGCTCGCGGGGGTCATACCAACTGGGGCCACGCAGCAAACCGACAAGCATAGCTTGTTGCGGTACGGTCAATTCATTCAGCGGTCGCCCGAAATAAAAGCGCGCCCCCAGCCCCATGCCATGAATGGCGCGGCCACCATCCTGCCCCAAATAGGCTTCGTTCAGATAGGCTTCGAGTATCTGCTTTTTGCTGTAATGCAGCTCCAGCAACACTGCCATGGGAATCTCGATGAGCTTACGTATCAAGGTGC
>CAYVZZ010000009.1:9815-27160 GCA_964456185.1 uncultured Alcanivoracaceae bacterium | reverse complement strand
GTCAGCCAGAGGTTTTTGACTAGCTGCTGGGTTAAGGTCGAGCCGCCTTGGGCAAAGCTGCCAGTGGAGATATCAACGTACAACGCCCGTGCGATACCTCGGAAGGAAATACCGATATGCTCATAAAAATGTCGATCCTCGGTATCAATCAGCAGCTTAACCATCGTTGGTGGCACATCATCCAACGACACATACACGCGATCCGAGTAGAAGCCTGGGTGAATACTGCCGATCATCAAGGGTTCTAGTCGCGCCAGCGGCACCACCTGGCCTTGCGGGTCGGTAAGGCGGGCAATTTTGCCGTGACTGATCGTCAGCAATAATCGCCGTGGCCGCTCACCGCCATCGGTGCCTTCAAAGCCACGGGTGTAAATCGCGAAATGATTGCCGTCGTGGTAATAACTGCCAGGGCTGGTGAGGTGACGGTCCACGCGATAGCGCATCAACTGTAATAGTTCGAGCAGCTTGTCCGCTTCCAGCTGACGGCCTTTGTAAAGCGATTCGGCACTGGCATAGATACGTGCTGGCAGCACCCACTCATGGCTCTGAAAGCGCTGTTGCACGTCATAGTTGAGCCAAGCCAAGCCCGCCGCCACCAGCAAAAAGCCAATTACGCACAGCCACAAAAAAAACCGCCATAGGGGGTGACGGCGCTTGGTACGACGCGTCGATTTCCGCTTGGCGCTTGAGCGTGGCTTACGGACGGGCGATTTCGACTTGGTTTTGCGTTTGGATTTGCGTTCGGTCATGGCACCACATTGGTAAAAGCATTAAGTGTTGCCATAATAGACGCCAAATTCAATCAATGGTTTAGTCACTTATGGAAAAAAAGTACGACGTTTACGCTATCGGCAATGCGCTAGTGGATACCGAAGCCGAAGTCTCCGATGCCTTTTTGGAAAAAATGGGCGTCGAAAAAGGCCTGATGACCCTAGTCGAGATCGAGCGTCAGCAGGAATTGCTCGATACCTTATCGCAAACACCGGTGAAACGCGCTGCGGGCGGTTCGGCCTGTAACACCATTGTCGGAGTATGTCGTTTTGGTGGCACAGCGTTTTACTCCTGTAAGGTAGCCGATGACGAGGACGGGGCTTTCTATGTGGCGGACTTGCACGAATGCGGTGCCGAAACCAACATGCAAGCGCCTTTTCCGGCGGGCACGACCGGCAAATGTTTGGTACTAGTCACGCCCGATGCCGAACGCAGCATGAATACCAACTTGGCCATTTCTGCCGACATTTCCATCGATGAAACCGATGATGCGGCCTTGGCGCAAAGCCGTTACCTGTATCTGGAAGGCTTTCTGGCCAGCTCGGATTCGGGGCGTGCCGCCGCCCGCCACCTGCATGAACAGGCCAAAAAGCTCGGTGTAAAAACCGCGTTGACCTTTTCGGATGCCGCTATGGTGCAATTTTGCCGTGACGGGTTAAACGAAATGCTGGGCGACGGAGTGGATGTGCTGTTCTGCAACGAAGGCGAAGCCACTTCCTACACCGATACCGACAAGGTGGAAGATGCGCTAGAAGCGCTCAAGCCCTTGGCGGGCACTATCATCATTACGCTGGGCAGCAAAGGCGCGTTGGTGTGGGATGGCAAGCAAGCCCACCATATCGACACCCCGAGCATTAAAGCCGTAGACAGTAACGGCGCGGGAGACATGTTTGCAGGCGCTTACTTATTTGGCGTTACGCATGGCAAGACGCCGGTGGAAGCAGCTGGCTTGGCCGCCAAATCAGCCGCTAAAGTGGTCACGCAGTTTGGTCCGCGGTTAAGCACGGAGCAACACCAGGCCTTGTTGGATTAATGGTATAGCGTCGCGGTCAGTCACCGACGCGGCGCTCACGCTCCAGGTACTCTTCGGTCTGCATTTCTTGCAGCCGACTGGCGGTACGCTCAAATTCGAATTCCAAGCGACCATCACGGTAGATTTCCAAAATCGGCGCTTCACTGCTGATAATCATCTTTACGCCACGGTCGTAAAACTCGTCAATCAAATTAATAAAGCGACGCGCTTCGCTGTCGTCATCCGCGCCCATACGCTCAACGTGCGACAGCAGCACCGTGTCGAACCGTTTCGCCAAGGCGATGTAATCGTTTTGGCTGCGCGGCCCTTCACACAGGGTGCGAAAATCAAACCAAGCAAGGCGATTACCCACCGCCTTGGCCTGCAAGACGCGTCCTTCAACGGGAAGCTCGACATCACGCTGCAAGATGCCTTCATCGCGGGTCAATTGCTGCAGCCATTGCTCCATCAGTTCTTCGGTGTCGTCCCCCAACGGGCAAAGATAGCGGTCGGTGAGGTTGTTGTGACGCAAGCGAAAGTCTTCGCCACCATCCACATTAAGGACTTTGGTAAATTGTTTTAGCTGGTCAATGGCAGGCAAGAAACGGTCACGCTGTAAGCCATTTTCATACAACTTGTCGGGCACAATGTTGGAGGTCGTCACTAGCGTCACACCCAAACGGAACAACTCGCCCAGCAAGCCGCCCAGCAGCATGGCATCGGTGATATCGGTGACAAAGAATTCGTCCAGGCACAAAACGCGTGCTTGGCTGGCAAATTCGCTGGCAATGGCATCCAGCGGGTTTTTCTCGCCCTGCCGCTGCTGCAGCTTGTGGTGCACCATGCGCATAAAGTGATGAAAGTGCATGCGTTTCTTTTCTTTGAAGGGCAGCGCCTCAAAGAAAGTATCCATCAGGTAGGTTTTGCCGCGCCCGACACCACCCCACATGTACAAACCGATGACGGTTTGCACCTTGTTACGCGAAAACCAGCCGCCCTTCTTCTTTGGCGGCTGCAAAAGACGCTGATAAACATCGTTCAGTTCTTCAACGGCTTGTTTCTGTGCGTCGTCAACAACAAAAGCAGGACTCTGACAGTCCTGCTGATAGCGTTCCAATGGTGTCATACAACTCTCAGGGTAATGATTTGTGTGCGGCTTTCATCAACGCATTTAGCTGTCCATGAAAAAAATGACCCGCAGCGGGGAGGCGCATTATAGCGGGTTTTGGCGTTTGCTTCTCGACCCAGGCATACACCTCTTCCGGCTCGACCACCTCATCGGCTTCGCCTTGAATTACCCAAGTCGGTGCTTGGCATTCTGCCACGGTCGGCCATTGATAACGCGCCACCGGCGGCGCAACCAGCAGCAATCGACTGACGGCGTGGCCTTGTTCGGCCAAGGCCGCAGCGGCACGGCTGGCTACCATCGAGCCAAACGAAAACCCCGCCACCCAAAACGGCAAATCAGGATATTGATCGCGCAGCCAGCTAGCCAGCTGTACCGTGTCGACGGTTTCGCCTAAACCACCATCATGCAGGCCTTCGCTTTGCCCCACCCCACGAAAATTGAAGCGCAATACGACACCGCCCGCCCGCACTGCCGTTCGCTCCAGTGTGGTCACCACCTTGTTGTTAAAGCTCCCGCCATATAGCGGATGAGGGTGGCAAACCAGGCCGCAAAATTGAGGGTCTCCGGCAGGCAGGCGCAACGCTGCTTCCAATTTACCCGCTGCTCCATTGAGCTGCAGTTGTTCTGTCTGTTTAGGCTTTTCCATCGTACGTTACCGTGGTAAAACAGTCGCCGCCACTCTACCATAGTGCACAGTAACGGAGATTGTGATGAACACATTGATTGCGGCACTCATTCCCTTTATTGCCGGCCTGTTGATTGGTGGTTTATTGGTGTGGTTGCTAATGCCGGCACGGCGTAACCGCCAGCGACTAGAGCATGAAACCGCCGAAGCCAAACAGGCCTTAGCGTCCTATCAAAATGAAGTGGATCGTCATTTTGTGACCACTGCGCGCCTGGTCGACGACATGACCCAGGCCTATCGCCGTGTGCATGAGCAGTTGGCAACCGGTGCCGATGCCTTGTGTTCAGAAGAGAGTCGCCAGCTAGTAGCCGAGCAAAACACCCTGCTACATAACGGCAATGAATCAGAGGCAGATCACGCCCCTAGCCGTCCGTTGGATTATGCGCCCAGCAGTCAGGGCACGCTGTCTGAAGATTTTGGCTTAACACCAGAGACAGACGACGACACTCCAACTCAAGACACAGCGCCTGTCGGTGCCCCCAGAGACTACGCAGAAGGCTGTTCCGATCAGGGCTGCTCACCAACAGACACTCACCCGACTACAAAATAGCCTTAGGCCCCACCCTAACCGGCAACGGCGTTTTATCAATGCTGACAGTGGCCGGTAAGGGGGCGGCAGGGTCACCGTCCATCTGCAGTTCGGCGCCTGCCGGATCGATCAGTTTGACTTCTTTTGCCGCCACACTCATCACTCCGTTGACGGATTCGGCACGCCCCAATACCAACGCCACCACAAATTTAAACAGTGACCAACGGCTATTGTGCTGGAACATCAACACCTGAATGGATTGCCGACCGATATCTGCCAAGCGACTTAATGTAAAGCTGCCGCCATAATGCTGGCCATTAGCCAAAATAGCCGAAAAACAATCGTAGGGACGACCGTCCAGCTCTAATCGATAGCGCTCTTTACCAAAATGCAGCAACTCTCGGCACATGGAAACCATATAAGCGGCCTTGCCGATTTTCTCTTTCAGTGCCATATCGGCACCATGCACCACCTTGGCATCAAACCCTAAGCCAACCCACATACAAAAACGGCGCTCACCCAATTTGGCCGGCCAAATTTCGCGCGTTTGACCATTAACGATGACCTCGGCGGCCAGTTCAGCATTAGCGGGCAACCCCAGCTCTTTCACCAACACATTCGCTGTGCCGGTCGCAAACAACCCCAGAGGCACACCTGGCTTAATACCGTTGATGACCTCATTGGTGGTGCCGTCGCCGCCAACTGCCACGACACAATCCCCCTGATCGTCTCGTGTGCGCAAGTGTTCGGTGGCATCACCTGCAAAGCGGGTGCGATACAACTCCACATCGGCACCGCGCTTTACCAACGCCGCCACAAACTTTTGCAGCGATTTTTCCCGGCCACCACCGGCCACGGGGTTGTAAATAACTAAAATCTTCATGTGTATCCTGTTATCAACTGGGCTAGAGAACCTCTGAACAAGTCCTAGCTGTTCGCAGCGAGGGCTTGTTCAGAGGTTCCCTAGGTCAGGCGGGATTGTCGATGTCTATGTACTGATGTTCAAGGCCAAAATTCTCTGCCAGCCATTCGCCGACGGCTTGCACGCCGTAACGCTCGGTGGCGTGATGGCCACAGGCAAAATAATGCATGCCGGTTTCGCGGGCAAAATGGGCGGTAGGCTCGGAGATTTCGCCACTAATGTAAGCATCTAAATCTTGTTCATGAGCGCGATCAATAAAGCCCTGAGCCGCACCGGTACACCAGCCCAGCGTTTGAATCTCGTCTTCAGCGTCACCGACGTGGATAATCGGCCGTCCCAACTGTTGCTCTAGCTGACGTGCGTACTCGCCTGCTTTGATCGCCGCTGGCAGTTGCCCGGTTAGACCAATGGTTTCATCGCCCTTCTCCGGCATCAGCGCCCCGCTGATTTGCCAGCCCAATTGCTCTGCCAGCTGCGCGTTGTTACCCAGCTGCGGGTGCGCATCTAGCGGTAGGTGATAGGCGAACAGATTAAGGTCGGCCTGTAACAGGGTTTGTAGCCGCTGCTTTTTTATTCCCGTGACACGGGCATCTTCGCCCTTCCAAAAATAACCATGATGCACCAGCACCGCGTCGGCCTGCTGCTCTATGGCGGCGTCCAGCAACGCCTGACATGCCGTTACGCCAGTTATCAAGCGCCGAATATTGCTACGCCCCTCCACCTGCAGGCCATTTGGGCAATAGTCTTTAAAACGCTGCGGGCGCAGCAATTGATCCAGCTCAGTCAGCAATGCTTGTCGCTTCATCCTGCCCTTCCTCTTGCCTGTGTTACACTTCTGCGCAAAATCATAACAGGACACACCCCCATGTCATATCGCTTCAGCAAATCGGCACGCTTTTTCCTCGAAGCCATTGCCGTTGGCTTGGTGGTAGGCCTGCTTTTAATTGTTTGGCAAAGCCATTCCGGCAATGGCGCACGTGATTCCTATGCCACCGCCGTCAACCGCGCCGCGCCTTCCGTGGTCAATATTTATACCACACGCACAGTGGCTCGCCGCCAACCCAACAGCCGCTTAGCCCCCTTCTTTCATGGCCCCAACCGCCAGCGGTTACTGGCTAGCCTGGGCTCGGGCGTGATTGTCTCCAGCGACGGTTACATCCTTACCAGTTACCACGTCATCAAACAGGCCGACGCCATTTTGGTGGCACTCATGGACGGCCGCGAAGCCAAGGCCGACATCGTCGGTACCGATCCGGCCACGGATTTGGCACTTTTGCATATCGATATCGACAACCTACCGGCGATGCAATTTAGCCTGGACGACCCCGTACAGGTCGGTGATGTGGTGTTGGCCATTGGCAACCCCCTAGGCATCGGCCAATCCGTCTCCATGGGGATTGTCGGCGCGACGGGACGCAGCCATTTGGGTATCGCCACCTTTGAAAACTTCATTCAAACCGATGCCGTCATCACCCCCGGCAACAGTGGCGGTGCTTTGGTCGATACCGAAGGCGATTTGGTTGGCATTAATACCGCTATTTTATCCAATGATGGCCGCTGGCAGGGCATTGGGTTTGCCACACCGGCCAGCATGGCACGCGAAGTCATGCAAGATTTAATCGCCTATGGGCATGTGATTCGTGGCTACCTGGGCGTGTCCGTGCGTAATACCGGTGCGGAATTGGTGGCGCGTTTTGGTAAAAAAGTTGCCAAAGGTGCCTTGGTCACCGGCGTCATGCGTGGCAGCCCAGCTGCCCAAGGCGGCATTCGGCCCGGCGATATTTTAATTGGCATGAACGGCGAACCTTTTCAGAGCGGCTATGACGCCATGAACCGGGTAGCTGGCATGCGACCGAGCACAAAAGTCGAGGTGGAAGTCATGCGGCTCGGTCAATTGCTCGACCTGAATATCACTATTGGCGAACGCCCTATCGCACTAGACCACTAAGCCGCTTTAGTGCGCGCTTTTTCCACGAACGCCAGATAAATCAGCAACACCAACAGCGCCAAATAGCAGCCGCTCCACAAGCCAGCCGCCCAAAGCAGGCTGGCTTTGAAAGGCAGCCAGCCCACTGCCATGCGCAACAAGGCGATAACGGCCATGACGCCGACCAGCCCATAAAACGCCGGCAAGGCGTTGGGGGCTTTCAAACAACGGTGCATGCGCGTACGCGCCATAACCGACAGGGTTAAGGTGCCCAAGGCACCGATGGTAATGGCATGCAATGCCAGGGTCAGTCGCAAATCCGGCAGCAGCATACTCAACGCCACCATCAGCCAGCCCACCACCAGCCAGCTATAACCTGCCAGCAACGCGACGATATCCGCTCGCCGGCGACAGCGTATGATTTGCCAACGCCACAAGCGCATCATGGTTAAACCCGCGCAGCCCAGCAACAGCAAGGCGGTTAACCAATGTAGCCAAACGACCGGCCAAAGATTAGCCAGCATGACGACAGCCAATAGAATCAATACAGCGCCCTCAATGCGTGGCTGCACGCGATGTTCGAGACGCATTCCCTGCTGTTTCAAACAACCGGCAATGGCAGGTGACAACATGCGCCCGCCCATAAAAAACATCAGTGCACTCAACAACAGAATGCCTTCCAGCAACAACTGCTGCGCCATCAACTGGGCGTCATCAATCGCCAACACCAGATGAAAGCCACCCACCGTGGCCGTCAAGCCTATGGCGATAAACGCGACCGCTTTGTTGCGCCATTTTTTCGCGGTGCGCAGGTAAATGGGCACCACATGGCGAGCGATAAAGCCGATAAACAACACATTAAAAAGACCACTCACCCAACTGGCCGGCCAGAGTAAAAAGGTGAGGCGCGCCGCCAACCAAATCGCGACCAGAATGGCTGTTTTTCGTGGCGGCTGCGGCCCCAGCACATAACCGGCGACCACCGCCAAGGCAAAGCCAAACAGCATTTCATGGCCATGCCCCCAGGCGTGCTGCAAACCCGGTGGTGCCGGCAGCCAGCCAAATTGCCCTGCCACCGACCAAGGCAACGCCAAGGCGGCATAAAAAGCCGCCAGCGGAAACCAATAGGCGTTGGCAAAGGGCACCTTGCGGCGCTTTAGGGATGTGGTGCGCGTTTTTTGCAGTGGCAAAACAGCAGAGACTCCATACAAAAGATGGATATATTATATATGAATCACTCGAGGACGACAGCCGTTAGCCTGCCAAGCGTTTCATCTCCTGAATGACCTGTGCGTAATCGGGCTGCTTGAATACCGCCGAACCGGCAACGTAAGTATCCGCCCCCGCCTCGGCGATGGCAGCAATATTATCCGGTTTAACGCCCCCATCGACTTCGAGGCGAATGGAGTGGTCTTGCTGGTCGATAAGCTGGCGCACCTGCTTGATTTTATCCAGCGTGGTGGGAATGAAGGATTGCCCACCAAAGCCGGGGTTGACGCTCATCAGCAGCACCATGTCGAGCTTGTCCATGACGAATTCCAGGCAAGCGGGCGAGGTGGCCGGGTTGAGCACTAGACCGGCTTTACAGTCGAGGCTTTTAATGAGTTGCAATGAGCGGTCGACGTGCTGTGTGGCTTCCGGGTGAAAGGTAATCAAACCGGCACCGGCGGCGGCAAAAGAACGAATCAGGCCGTCAACCGGCGACACCATCAAATGCACATCGATAGGCGTATCCAGCCCGCGTTGATCCAGATGTTTGCGCAACGCTTGGCAGACCATCGGCCCCATGGTGAGATTGGGAACGTAATGGTTGTCCATGACATCGAAGTGAATGAGGTCGGCACCGGCATTAATGACGGCTTCGCATTCTTCGCCCAGTCGGGCGAAATCGGCTGCCAAAATGGAAGGGGCAATCCAGGTTGTTTGTTTGCTCACCAGAGGTTCCTCATGCTGTGGTTTGTCGGGCGTTCAGGTCGGCATCCAATGCCGCCAAACGCTGGGGCGTGCCAATGTCGCGCCAGTCACCCGTAAAATGTTCACCAGTGACTTGGCCTTGCCGCATAGCGTGACGCAACAAGGCACCCAGGCGAACTTCCTGCGGTGCCAGCTGTAATAATTGTGGCCGATAGACCCCAATGCCCGCAAATGTCAGAGTCGGACTGCTATTTATCGGCTGGGCGCTGACGGCTCCATCAGCTAACAAGACAAAGTCACCTTCGGGGTGATGCGGAGGGTTATCCACCAGCACCAGATGTGCCAATCCAGTGGGGACGGTTAGCCGGTTAAAATCCAACTCACACCAAACATCGCCATTAATGGCCACGAAAGGCTCTTCGCCCAGCCATTGAGCTGCATGACGCAAGCCGCCAGCGGTTTCCAGCGGCTGTGCTTCGCGTGAATAGTGGATGCGTAGCTGCCAACGAGAACCATCGCCCAGGGCGGTTTCCAGCTTGTCGGCTAGCCAGGAGGTGTTAATCACCACCTCACGAAAACCGGCGGCCGCCAACTTTTCCAAATGGTATTCAATTAATGGCTTGCCGCCAGCAGGCAGCAATGGCTTGGGGCAAGTATTCGTCAGCGGGCGCATGCGCGTGCCCAGCCCGGCGGCAAAAATAAATGCTTTCATGGCGCCAAATCATCCAGCAAACGTTGCAAGGGAGCCAATTCCGTATAGGCCGCGGCCTGCCGCTGCAAATAAGCAAAAAAGCGCGGCACGTCTTGCAAATAGTGTGGTTTGCCATCGCGATGACAAATACGCGCAAAAATGCCGATGACTTTTAGATGACGCTGCACACCGGTCCAGTCAGCCCAGCGTTTGAAATCGCTAACATTGTCAGGCAACGGCAACCCGGCTTGACGCCCCTTGCGCCAATATTGGGTAAGCCACTCGCTGACCTTGTCGACCGGCCAACTTAAAAAGGCATCGCGAAACAGGCAGACAGGGTCGTAGGCGATGGGCCCGGCGACGGCATCCTGAAAATCGATAACCGCGGGATTGGGGTCACTGACCATTAAATTGCGCGGCATGAAATCACGATGCACAAACACCAAGGGCTGTTGCAACATATTACCAACCAGCAACTCGCAAAGCGCTTGCCAATCGGCCTGTTGTGCTGCGGTGAATGACTGCTGGCATTCGCGCGCCAGATACCAGTCGGGAAATAGCGCCAGTTCACGTTCAATTAAAGCACGGTCATAACGTGGCAGCCGGTCTGGCGGTGTTTGCTGCATGCGCACCAGCACATCAATGGCTTGGGCAAACCACTCATCGGCATTGTCGGTATTGATTTCCGGTAACCAGGTTTGTGTGCCCATATCGCTCAACAATAAAAAACCCCGCTGCAAATCGCTGGCGATAATACGCGGCACATGAATGCCTGCTTCATGGAGCTGTTCGGCAATGGACACAAAAGGTCGGCAATCTTCCTGGGGGGGCGGTGCATCCATAGCGACCAGGCTATCTTGCCCCGCTGGCCGGTAACGAAAATAGCGCCGAAAACTGGCATCGCTAGAGGCCGACACACCGCAAAGGGAGCCACCAAGCTGCTGGCTGACCCAGGCATCCAACTGCTGTTTGCGTTCATCTAACACATCTTCTTGCAATTGACCCACTGCAATACTCCGTTGATTCCCTTAGAATTCGTGCCTTGAATGCGCATGATAGGCAAAGAGAGCGGATTTTGTCAGCCAATTTTCCCAGCCCACTTCGATTTGTAACACTCGGCCTACTGGCAACCCTTTGCGGGTTTGCTGGCCTGACGGTGGCCTATGCGGCCGAACCCGCCAACCTTGGCTGGATGACCAGCGAAGAAATGGCGCAGCTACCCGAGGCACAACAGAGGCCGATTCCCGAGTGGTGCAGTGGCATTTATTATGCACCGCGCTTCTCCGCCGCGCGCACTCAAGAAAACACCCTCATTAACGCCAACCGCGCCACCTATTCGAGCAATGGCGATATCTCGTTAACCGGGGATGTCACCATCCGCCAACCACTGCGTTATTTATCGGCCGATTCAGCCAGCTATCACCAGAAAAATGGTGACTTCTCGCTCAAGGGCAACAGCCTGGTGCAAACACCCTATCGCAGTTTTCAGGCTAAGCACATTAGCGGCAACAGCCAGCAAAAATCACTGCAATTGGACGATGCCCAGTTTGCCATTTTTGACCAGCATGCGCGTGGCAGCGCCAACGGCATCAGTCGCGAAAACAATGTCACCTATATTTATCGCGGCAGTTACACCACCTGTGAACCGGGACAAAATGGCTGGATGATCAATGCGCGGCGCATTCGTCTGGATCACGAAGAAGGCTGGGGTACGGCCAAGGACATGACCTTGGAGATCAAGGATATCCCCGTGCTGTACTTGCCCTGGATCACTTTTCCTATCAATGATGACCGCAAGACAGGCCTGTTGTTCCCCAGCTTCAGCCTCAGTGATGAAGATGGCTTTGATTACACCCAACCAATTTATCTCAACATTCACCCGCAATTTGATATGACGTTGGCACCACGCATTATCACCAAGCGTGGCGTGGGCATGGAAAGTCAGGCGCGTTACCTCACCCAATTGGGTGAAGGCCAAATCGATTATGCGTTTATTCAACATGATCGCCAGTTTCACGACCAAACTCGTAGTGTGTTCCAATGGACGCACAATGGCCATTACGGGCACTGGAATTACAATGCCAACGTCAACTATGTGTCCGACCCCTTTTACTTCAAAGACCTGGGCACCAACACGCTAGACATGGTGTCACGCACCTACCTCCCGCGAACCGGCAGCATCAGCTACAGCCGCCGAAGCTGGCAACTCATCACCCGTATTCAGAGCTGGCAGGTTATCGACCCGACCCTGTCCCGCTATAACTACCCTTTCCGTCGTGTGCCGGAAGTGCGCTTTATTGCCCACCCTCGGCAATACGGCCCAATTCAGGTTGACTGGTGGTCAAGTTACACCTATTTCGACCGAAGCCTAGGCGCACTAGGGGATTCTCAAGGCGGTGGCCGCTGGCACATTGAACCCGCCTTAAGCTTACCGCTGGTGGCCAGCTACGGTTACTTCACTCCGCGTATTCGGCTCTACAGCAGCTATTACAACCTTCACGGCATGACCGGCCTGCCCGATGAACGCCCGACACACACGCTGGCCGGGTTTAATCTCGACACCGGGCTTTTCTTTGAACGCCAATTCGACTTAATGGGCAAAGATTACCTGCAAACGCTAGAACCGCGTCTGTTCTACAACTACATCCCCTACCGCGAACAACAGGACACGCCCAATTTTGATGCCAGTAAACCGGCGTTTTCTTATAGCAGTTTGTTCCGCGAAAACCGTTTTCTGGGTTACGACAAGGTGGGCGATGCCAACAAACTGGCACTGGGTGTGACCTCGCGCATTATCGACGACAAGACCGGCCAACAGTTATGGCGTTTTCGTGTTGGTCAGGGCATCTTTTTTGAAGATCGCTATGTTCACCTAACGCCCCGCGCGCCAAGCACTGATCGCTCTACCCCCTTAGTGGCCGACGCCACCTTCCGCTTGAATGGTCACTGGAGCCTATTTGCCCAAAAACAATGGAGCCACAGCGACTCGCAAAACAAAGAGGACATCTTCCGCCTGAGTTATCGCGATCCGGCACGTCGCTATGGCTACATCGGTTACCGTCGCCTGGATACCGGTCTGGGCACCACCGTGGTACAACAAGGGGAACTTGCCGGCATGTGGCCGGTCACTGACAATTGGAGCCTGTTATTTAGCGAGCTCTACGACTTGGACAACCATCGTTCGATAGAAACCGTCAGCGGAATCGAATACCGTGACTGCTGCTGGAAGTTGCGCCTGATTAACCGCCGACTACTGGCCGACTATAATGGTGGTGGCGAAATCGAGCCACGCACCTCTATTGTGTTCCAGATCCAACTTATTGGCTTGGGCGGCATTGGTGACAAGGCCGAAAGTCTGCTGGAGGATACCATCCCCGGCTATAGGAGAATTGATCAATGAAACTGCGTTATTTGCTACTTTGCTTGGTGCTGCTCGTGCCACTAACTGCCACGGCCAAGCCTCAGCTGCTCGATCGCATCGCTGCGGTCGTTAACAGCAGTGTCATCACCGAACATCAGCTGACCAGCCGCATGGCTGAAATCAAGCAGCGTCTAGCGCAATCCGGTCAACCCAAACCGCCGCAAGATATTCTGCGCGAGCAGGTGCTCGACCACATGATCATGAACCAGATTCAACTGGGCTTGGCAAAACGCGCCGGCATCAAAATTGATGACAACAGCCTAAATGATGCGCTGGTCGACATCGCTCAAGGCAACCACATGACACTGGCGCAATTTGCCGACAACATCCGCCAAGAAGGCAAAAGCTGGTCGGCTTTTCGCGAGCGCATTCGCGACCAACTAGCCATTGGCAAGCTGCGCCATAGCCAGGTGGGGCGGCGTGTGCATGTCAGCAAACGCGAAATCACCCAGTTTCTCGCCTCGGCACAAGGGAAAAAACTTTTTTCCTACGACCTGCATTTGCGCCATCTCTTAGTGCGCCTCCCCCCCGGCGCCTCCGACAAACAACAACAAGCTGCCAAAGCGACCGTTGCACTGATTGAACAGAAACTTGAACAAGGCATTCCCTTTTCACAATTGGCAGCCAGCTACTCCGATGCTCGTGACGCACTAAAAGGGGGGGACTGGGGTTGGAAACCTGCCAGCGAGTTACCCACTTTATTCGTACAAGCTGCGACCCATCTCTCCCCCGGCGAAGTCAGCAAGCCACTAAAATCGGGTAACGGCTATCACCTGATTAAACTCGTTGATCGTCGTGGCAACAGCGGTATTCAAGTCGTCACCCAATACAAGGTGCGCCACATTCTGATTCAATCTGACACGCTCCATACTAGCGAGCAGGCCAAAGCCGAGGCGGAACAACTGCGCCAAGCAATTCTCAATGGAAAATCCTTTGCCAAGTTAGCCAAGCAACATTCCGATGACCCGGGCAGCGGCTCCAAAGGTGGCGAGCTGGGCTGGATTTTGCCTCAAAGCATGGTGCCTGTGTTTGCCAAAATGGTAACAACCACCCCGGTCGGCCAGTTGTCACCGGTATTCCACACCCATTACGGCTGGCACTTTTTACAGGTGGAAGCCACTCGCAAAAAAGACGTCAGCAAGCAATATCGACGCATGCAAGCGGCCAATGCCCTACACAAGCGCCACTTCGAAGAACAACTGCAATTATGGCTGGGTAAGATTCGTTCCGAAGCCTATGTTGATATCCGGCAATGAGCGCCTTGCGCCCCATTGCGGTTACTTGCGGTGATCCGGCAGGCATCGGACCGGATCTCCTGCTGACACTACCTGAGCAATTTCCCCAAGCGCCCTTAGTGCTATTGGCCGACCATCAGCAATTGATGACACGCGCCAAGCAGCTCGATATATCGCCCACACTACCGCTGTGGCAACCAGAAGACGGCACACCAACCCAACCGGTCGTTTGGCACCAGCCTTTAGTCGTTCCCGCTATCGCCGGTCAGCCGGATGCGCGTAATGGCGGCACCATTCTGCAGTGGCTTAACCTGGCCACCGACGGCTGCATGGCGCAACAATTTTCCGCCATGGTCACCGCGCCCTTAGCCAAACATGTCATTGCCGACCAAGCCTGTCCCGGCTTTACCGGCCATACGGAATATTTGGCCGCCCGCGCGGGGGTCGACAAGGTCGTCATGATGCTGGCCTGCCCCGGTCTGCGCGTCGCCCTGGCTACCACACACCTCCCCCTGCGTGATGTCGCCGACCAGATACAAACGGATAGCCTCGAACAAACGCTGCGTATCCTGATTGCCGACTTGCAGCAGAAGTACGCCATTCGCCAGCCACGCATTTTAGTGCTGGGGCTTAACCCGCATGCGGGTGAAGCAGGCTTGCTGGGCCATGAAGAGGATCAAATTATCTCGCCTTTACTGGATAAACTACGCCAGGAAGGCCTGCAACTCACCGGTCCAGTGCCCGCCGATACCGCTTTCCAACCGGCTTATCTGGAACAGCACGATGCGGTATTTGCCATGTACCACGACCAGGGGCTACCGGTGCTGAAATATGCCGGCTTCGGTCGCTCCATTAACATCACACTGGGTCTGCCATTTATTCGCACCTCGGTTGATCACGGCACGGCCTTCCCGCTGGCGGGCAGCGGCCAAGCCAAGAGCGGCAGCCTGTTTGCCGCCGTGGAAGAAGCACTTGCTCTTGGCCTGCGCCGCGGGCAAGATGGCGACCATGAAAGCACGTAAACGTTTTGGCCAACATTTTCTCACCGATACGCGAGTGATCGACCGACTGGTGGCCTGCATTGCGCCCGCCAGCGACGATAATATGGTGGAAATCGGGCCAGGACGCGGCGCCCTGACGCGCCCCCTTTACGAGCGCCTTAATCATCTGCATGTGGTCGAGCTGGATCGCGACTTGGCCGCCTGGCTCAACAGCGATTTCATTAGCCAGCGTTTTGAACTGCATCAAGCCGATGCCCTGCGCTTTGATTTCTCGACCCTGGCCAACTCTCCGCGCAGCCTGCGGGTCGTCGGCAACCTGCCCTACAACATCTCGACACCACTCATTTTCCATCTGCTTGATCAACAAAATAGCATCCGCGACATGCATTTCATGTTGCAGATAGAAGTGGTGCAGCGCCTGACCGCCGCGCCCGGTGGCAAGCATTGGGGACGATTGTCGGTAATGGTGCAATATGCGTGTCAGGCCGACAGTTTGTTTGATGTACCGCCCGGTGCCTTTAGCCCGCCACCCAAGGTCAACTCGGCTATCGTGCGGCTTTTACCCTACGCCAAGCCACCGCACCCAGCCGACGACATGGCGCTTTTTCAACAACTTGTACGGCAAGCTTTCTCGCAACGGCGAAAAACCATTCGAAATAGCATAAAATGCTGGTTAACCGAGGAACAAATTAGCGCCTGTGACATTAACCCGGCCAGTCGCCCCGATCGTTTGTCGGTGGCCGATTTTGTCTCTCTGGCCAATGCCGCCAGCACGCTGGCTAATGAGGAAAAAGCATGAGCACTGCAGATTATCAGGTCGATGTCTCCGTGAGCAGCCGGTTCCTGCCCGAACAAAGCGATGTCGATGCCGGCCGTTGGGCTTTCGCTTATCACATCACCATTGCCAACCATGGCCAGCAAAGCGCCCGCCTATTAACCCGCCACTGGATCATTACCGATGGCGAAGAGCGTGTTCAAGAAGTCCATGGCGAAGGCGTAGTTGGTCATCAGCCCAGCATTGCGCCGGGTCAAAGCTTTCAATATTCCAGTGGCGCCGTGCTAGAAACCGCCGTTGGTTGCATGTATGGCAGCTACCAGATGGTCGCCGATGACGGCACCTGCTTTGATGCCGATATCCCCGCCTTCACCTTGGCCGATCCCCACTTTCTGCACTAATCCTCAAAGGGCATCCTTATGAGCACCTATGCAATTGGCGATATTCAGGGCTGTTTAACCTCGTTACAGCAACTCCTGCAACAAGTTGAATTTGACCGCCAACAAGATCGGCTGCTCATTGCTGGCGACCTGGTCGCTCGCGGCCCCGACTCGCTCGGCACCCTACGTTTTCTGTATTCGCTACGCGACCGCGTGAGCATCGTGCTCGGCAATCATGATCTGCACATCCTTGCCGTACGCGCGGGTAGCGCCAAACTCAAACCCCGTGAAGCCGACCTCTTGCCCCTGCTAGATGCCGACGATGGCGACCAGCTGCTCGACTGGCTGCAACAGCAAAAACTCTTACATGAAGAACCCGATTTTAATGTCGTCATGACCCATGCGGGCATCCCGCCACAATGGTCACTGGACAAGGCACGCCAACTCGCTGCCGAAGTGGAAGGGGTATTGCACGGCGATAAGCCGAAAAAGCTATTTTCCAATATGTACGGCAACCAGCCGGACTACTGGGATGATGACTTGGAAGGCAAAGAGCGCCTTCGCCTCATCACCAACTACTTCACCCGCATGCGTTTCGTGGATGAAGACGGTCGTTTGGAACTGGACAGCAAAGGCACCATCGGTACCGCACCAGCGGGTTTTATGCCATGGTTCCGCCACCCCCAGCCCGTCATTACCGAGCAAACCTTGCTGTTTGGTCACTGGGCGGCCCTAGGAGGCGAAACAGGCGACCCGCGTTTCCAGGCACTGGACACCGGCTGCGTCTGGGGTAATCAGCTCACCGCCTTACGCTTGGACGACATGACGCGCTTCCATCTCGAGTGCAGCTGTTGCTAATTTTCCTCTTCCAACTGCGCGCGTTCCACACGCAACTGCTGCGCCTTGGAAAGCCGCACCAACGCCTGCAAGCTGGCTAAATCGTTAAGCCAGTG
>CAYVZZ010000009.1:1303-9805 GCA_964456185.1 uncultured Alcanivoracaceae bacterium | reverse complement strand
ATGCGGATGCCTTGGTGTATTCGGAAAAATCTTGTCGATCCAGGCATCATCCCAACCGACACCATTGTAGAAAATGGCCGTCACCCCGGCCTCATTCGCAGCAATAACATCGGTGGTGCTGTCACCCACATACCAGCAACTCTTATCTGGCGGCACATTTAATTGCTCCAACGCAAACCACACCACATCGGGTGCCGGTTTGCGGTGCGTCACCTGACTACCGCTCACCACCAGCGAAAACAGTGACGACCAGCGTCCACCGTCCACCAGTTGTAGCTCATGCTGCAGATAATCCAGCCGACGATTAGACAACACACCCAGCACAATGCCCAACTCATGCAGCGCCGCCAACTGCTCGAATGCCTTCGATTCCAGTGGCGACACCTCATCGACGTAATTCTTGTAACGCTGATCAAAAGCGGCGTGAGCGATTTGTTTCGCCTCCCCATCTTGACCAAACAGCAATTCAAAAATATCGGTGCGTGAAATACGTCGTTCGGCAACGATCTTAGGGTGCAAGGCACCATGCTCGCGCACATATTTCAGCAACTTGGCGTCTTCCAGTGTTTTACTTTCACCGGCTGGCAAAAGGCGATCAAACAAACCCAATTCATGCAGCCGTGGCAACACATCGCCCACCGCGTGGTACATGGCATCATGGGTATCCACAAGGGTGGCATGCCAGTCAAACAATATAACCCGCGGACTAGTGCGCGGTTGATGCAAGATGGTCATGGTGTTTCCTCACGCCAATTGCTTACAGCCTACCAAGCGCCAGCAATTTCACAAGCGACTTGCCAGCCAACAAAAATGCCATAACATCGACAGCAAACCCTGCAAGCGTCTATGATAGGGGCGTGAACCACGTCACCGCGAAAAAACCAAGATGACAACAACGACTAACAACAATGATGTGGCCGCCTTTTTGCGCGACCACCCCGACTTCTTTCAACAGCACACCGACCTGCTGGAATCGCTGCGCCTGCCCGATCCGCGTGGCAGCGCCGTCTCACTACTCGAGCGCCAAGCGCAAGTGCTACGCGACCGCAATGCCGAGCTACACAAACGCCTGGAGCGACTGGTCGATATTGCCCGCGAAAATGATCGCTTGTTTGAAAAAACGCGCAAGCTGGTACTGCAGCTGTTAGAAGCCCAACACCTCGATGGCCTCATCGGCGCACTTTTCACTGGCTTACAACAGCAATTTAATACCGACACCATTAGCCTGCTGCTGTATCAGGACGACGCCAACATCATGCCACGCGGCGACCAAGTGCGCTGCGTGCGCCCGGCCGATCTACCCGATGCACTGCAAGTGATGCTACAGCGTCACCGCGCGGTTTGTGGCACATTACGCGACAGTGAGCTGGAAGCCCTTTTCAGCAGGCACCACAAGCAGGTGCAATCGGCCGCCATGGTACCGCTTTATCACCAGCAGTCCCTTGGCCTGCTGGCGATCGGCAGTTTCGATGCCAACCATTTCAAAAGCTCATTAGGCACGCTATTTATCTCCCACCTGGGTGAGGTGCTGTCGCGCAGCCTGATTCGTTTTCAACCAAGCGACCGATCCAATCAGGTGAAACGCGCATGAGCCAGACGCCGTCCCGCACCAAAATAGCCGACTTCGTCGGCCATCTTGCGCATGAACGGCAATTGTCGCCACACACCCAACAAAGCTATCGCCGTAACCTCAAGGCAACCGCCGACTGGTTAGCCACCCAGTCATTCGACTGGCAGGACGTCGATGCCAAGGCGGTGCGCCAGCTGCTACAGCATTGGCACAAAAACGGCTTATCCAGCCGTAGCATGCAGCAACGGCTGTCATCGCTGCGCACTTTTTATCGCTGGCTAATGCGCGAAAAGCAAATCAGCGCCAACCCCATTGAAAGCATTAGCGCACCGCGCAAGAAAAAACGCCTGCCTGACAATCTGGACGTGGATCAACTCAACCAACTGCTTGATGGCGACGACGACAGTGATATCAGCCGCCGCGACCATGCCATGATGGAACTCTTTTATTCGTCCGGGCTGCGTTTGGCCGAACTGGTCGGGCTGGACTTGACCGATCTGGATCTCGCGGCCAAACAACTGCGCGTTACCGGTAAAGGCAACAAACAACGCCAACTGCCGGTCACCGGCAAGGCAGTTACCGCCATTCGCGCCTGGCTTCCCGTTCGTCGCCAATGGCTAGGCACAACCGAAAACCAGGCTTTGTTCATCAGCCAGCGCAAACGCCGCATTTCAGCACGCAGCGTGCAGCTGCGACTTAAAGCCATAGCGCGTCAAAAAGGCCTAGACGGAAACATTCACCCCCACCTGTTACGCCACTCTTTTGCCACACATTTGCTGGAATCCAGTCGCGACTTGCGTGCCGTACAAGAGCTGTTGGGGCACGCCAACTTGTCCACCACCCAGGTCTATACCCATCTGGACTTCCAACATTTGGCGCAGGTCTACGACGACGCCCATCCACGTGCCCACAAAACTTCTTCGCAATCCTGATACACTGCCGCTATGCCGACATTGCAACTGATTACGTTTGATTTAGACAACACCCTTTGGGCCACCGCCGAGGTGATTCCGCGTGCGGAACAAGCCTCCAGCGATTACCTGCAGCAGCGTTTCCCCGAGATTGCCGAACAATTATCCGTGCCAGCATTACACCAACTGCGCGACCGCATGATCAAAGCACAAAGCGATTACTGGACCAACCTCACCAAGCTGCGCACCGATCTACTGACCTTGGCACTGACCGAGGCGGGCATTGATAAAGCCACCGCCGCTCAAGCAGCCGCCGATGGCTTCGAGGCCTTTTACGTCGAGCGGAATCGCGTTAATTTCTTTGAGCAGGCATTGGATGTGCTCAGCCAGCTGGGCGAACACCACACGCTAGGCGCCATGAGCAATGGCAATGCCAATCTTGACCGTATCGGCATTCGCGGACTGTTCGATTTTCACTTGAATGCCGAAGGCATTGGCGCGGCAAAACCCGATGCCGGTTTCTTCGATGCAGCGCTTACGGAAGCCGGGGTTAATGCAGCAGACGCCCTGCACATAGGCGACCACCCACTGGAAGATGTTGAGGGCGCGCGCCGTTCAGGACTGGGTGCCATTTGGGCGAACATTGTGCAACAACCCTGGCCGGACGACCTGCCCGCCCCACAACATCAGGTGTCACACTTGGCGGACATCCCCACCACGATTAAGCAAATAGAGAACGCCAATGAGCCACGTCAAACAGCAACTTGATCAGATCGAAGCCGAAATGCGCCGTTTGTCGATCTGGAGCACCACACCACCCGAGGTCTCGGCTTTTGAAAGCACAACACCTTTCTTTGCCGACACCATGTCGCTAGAGGAATGGTTGCAATGGGTATTTGTAGCGCGTTTTCGTGCCCTGCTCGACGCCGATGCGGCCTTGCCCGCCAGCTGCTCCATTGCACCACTGGCCGAGGAGACCTGGAAAAACCAGCCGGAGCGGCAGGAATTATTAGAGCAGCTCAAAGTCTTTGATGCGCTGTTCGATCAACCGATTCAGTAGCTCGACCAACCCAACTTAAAGACGGAAGTCTTTCCCCAGGTAAACGTCACGCACCTGTTCGTTAGCGAGAATACTATCGGCGTTGCCTTCCGCCAAAATATGCCCCTCGCTGACGATATAGGCGTTATCACAGATATCCAGCGTTTCACGCACATTGTGGTCGGTAATCAATACGCCAATGCCGCGGTCTTTAAGATGACGCACGATGTCTTTAATGTCATTGACGGAAATCGGGTCGACGCCGGCAAAAGGTTCATCCAGCAAAATGAAAGCGGGGTCCGTCGCCAGCCCCCGGGCGATTTCCGCACGACGGCGCTCGCCGCCAGACAGGCTCATGCCATAGCTTTTGCGAATGTGGGTGATGTGAAACTCTTCCAGCAAAGAATCGCACATCTGCTTGCGCTGTTTTTTGCTGAGATCGCGACGCGTTTCCAAAATTGCCATGACATTGTCTTCGACGGTTAGCCGTCGAAAAATACTGGCTTCTTGTGGCAAATAGCCAATGCCACGCTGCGCCCGCCCGTGCATGGGCAAAGCGGTAATATCTTCCTCGTCCAGCAGCACGCGCCCCCGATCTGGCGCAATCATGCCTACGATCATATAAAAGCAGGTGGTTTTACCAGCACCATTTGGTCCCAACAGCCCCACGACCGAGCCGGACTCGACGCGCAGCGAGACATCGGCAATGACCTTGCGCTTTTTATAACTTTTCGCCAGGTTGGCGGCGATCAGCTTACTCATTTGCCGCCCTCCGGAGCTGCATTCTTGGTATCCTCCGGTGGCAATACCAGATGCACCTGGCCACTCTCACCACCTTTTGCTTTGATGGTTTTATCCGCCAAGTCATAGGTCAGGCGCGCGCCAGAAAAACGCCGCCCTTGTTGCACCAAATGCGCATCACCAATCAACTGCATGGTCTGGTGAGCCACATCGTAAATCATGCGGTCGGCCTTGCCTTTCACGCCCATGCCGTTAGTGAATGTCACCGGTTGGCCAACGGCTTCGACATGTTGTAGCTGTCGCTGCTCATCCAGAATCAAGGTCATCTTGTCGGCGTTCAGCTCTTGAGGCCCACGACTCAAGGTCACGTCTCCGCGATATATGCCCTTGCCAGAGGTCTGTTCAAAAGTCGCACTATCGGCTTTTACCTCATAGGGCAACTGCTGGATTTCGGCCTGCGTTATGGCCGCTGCCGCTAACGGCAACAACAGACCGCCGAGCAAGATCAGCAGCCGCGGCAAACGAAAACGACGCATTTTAGGAAGCCGGTACGGCATAATGACTTTCTACTCCTTGACTGAGTTGCAATCTGCCGGTGATTAAATCGGCATGCATTTCACCTGCTTGCAGGGTGTTTTGTAAACGGCGAATGAAAACCTGCCCCGGACTAACAATCACTTTGCGATCAGGAAAATAATGCAGCTCGTCCGACGTCACCTTGGCGCCCGGTTCGCCCGACAAGTTCGCTTTCACCTGTCCCAGCAAAATGATCTGCGCCTCGGTTTCACCGCCGCCCAGCTGCACCTTGCCCTGTTTGGCGTGAATATCCCAATGGCTTTCATCGTTATGAATGACGATATGAGGCTGCACCAGATGCACTCGGCTGCTGGTATCAAAATCTTCGGCTTGCACCGCTTGCAACGTGTATTTCAGCTGGCCGTCTTTCGCATAAACACGGCCCTTCACCCCATGACTAATAATCAAAGGCGCTTTGTTCAGCACGCTCTCATCGATTTGGCTGTCCTGTGTCCAATCATGCAAATTGGCAAACACAATCAGCAACAGCAGCAAGCCGACAACAACACTCAGGATTACCTGCGTCTTCATTTATGCGCCCCGCGCCACCAGCAACAGATCGCACACTTCGCGCACCGCCCCCTTGCCGCCACCTAGCTGGGTGACACGGCAAGCCGCTTCGCGGGCACTGATATGGCCATCGGCCACAGAAAAGCCCAGTGCTGCCCATTCCAATGCGGACACATCGGGTTCATCGTCCCCCATATAGCCACATTGCGCTTGCGCGATGTCCAACTCCGCGGCCAAGGCCGCCAGCGCATCGCCCTTGTCTTCGCGCCCTTGAATAACATGCTGAATGCCTAAATCGGCAGCGCGTTTTGCCACCATCGGCGAGTTGCGCCCGGTGATGATAGCCAGCGTAACGCCGCTAGCGGCCAAGCGCTTTAAGCCATGACCATCTTTGCTATTAAAGACTTTAAATGCCTCGCCATCGGCACCGTAATACAGACTGCCGTCTGTCATTACCCCATCGACATCGAATGCCATCAGGCGCAATTGACGCGCCAGGTGGCGCAGCCGGTTGCTGTCCATCGATTGCGACATTACATCACCCCGGCTTGCAATAAGTCGTGCATATTAATCGCCCCTAGGGGGCGGTTATCGTCATCCACCACGAACAATCCATTAATTTTACGGCTGTCCATTAACTGTAAAGCAGCAGCCGCCAATTGACCGCTGGCAATGGTAACGGGATTTTTCGTCATCACCTCGGTGGCCGGTCGTGTACGCACGTCGCCTTCTTGCATTAACAGGCGACGCAAATCGCCATCGGTGAAGACGCCAGCCAAACTGCCATCGTCATCGAGAATGGCGGTCATACCCAGACCTTTGGAGGTCATTTCCAGCAGGGTTTCGGTAAACAGCGCCTCGCTGGATACTTGCGGCAGGTCATCGCCGGTGTGCATGAGATCATCCACGCGCAATAGTAGGCGCTTACCCAGACTGCCGCCCGGATGCGATAGCGCGAAATCTTCACGGGTAAAACCTTTGGCTTCCAACAGCGCGATCGCCAAGGCATCACCCAGCGCCAAGGCACAGGTGGTGCTGGAGGTGGGCGCCAAATTCAATGGGCAGGCTTCCTGCTCGGCTCCTGCATAAAGGTGAACGGCAGCTTGGCGAGCCAGGCTCGACTGGGCATTCCCCGTCATCGATACCAAATGAATGCCACGACGTTTAATGACCGGCAAAATCGCCAAGACTTCGGCGGTTTCCCCCGAATTGGAAAGCGCCAACACCACATCATCAGGCGTAATCATGCCCAGATCGCCGTGGGAGGCTTCCCCCGGATGCACGAAGAAGGCAGGCGTGCCGGTGCTTGCCAAGGTGGCCGCTATTTTGCGTGCGATATGCCCCGACTTACCCATGCCTGTAACCACAACACGCCCCGATGCGCCCATAATAAGCTGGCAAGCCCGATCAAAATTGGCATCAATTGTCGCGACCAAATCGGTAATGGCCGCCGCTTCCATCGTCAGCGCCCGCTTTGCGGTTTTCTGAAAGCCGTCACTCATTGATTTCGCCACTCTGCTAGACTGGAAGGGTATTATACATAGGATTTTATGTAACTCGGGTTGTGAAAGGCTTGAAATCGTAACGAAAACCAACAACCCTCTTAAGAAGTCCATTATCAATAGGTGTGTCATGAAGCGTTGTTTATCGGTTTTGCTCCTTGCCAGCTTTTCGTTAGTGTCCCTGCCTGCCATGGCTGCCGACGCGCCAGCTGCGCCTTCTCAGGCACAGACCAATCAAGCAGCCGCCAACACAACCACTAGCGCGCCGCGTGATGTCATCGTCAAGGCGATTGACCAAATCACCGCACGCATCAAGAACGAACGTAAAAAGCTGCAAAGTGACCCGAATTACGCCAAACAGCTTGTGTCCGAAGAGCTCGCCGGCCTGGTTGATTTCAAACGCATCACTCGACTGGTCATGGGGTCTTGGTTTAGTTCGGCGAGCCGCGAACAAAAATACCGTTTTCTGGATGTCTTCAAACAAAGCCTGATCGACACCTATGCCGCCGGCGTCACCCTGTATCAGGGGCAGAAGATTGAAGTACTGCCAATGGAAAAAGATGACATCCGAGGCAATCGCGCCTTTGTGCGCATGAAAATGACCACCGACTCAGGCACCGTCATTCCCGTGTCCTACACCATGGTGAAAGACGACGGTAAATGGATGGTCGGCAATGTTATCGTCAGCGGCCTTAACTTGGGTAAGACCTTCAAGCAACAATTTGCCCAATCGGCGCAAAATTTTAATGGTGACATCGACAAGGTGATCGACCATTGGGCCAAACAGATTGGCGACAACTCTATCCTCAAAGAGCACCAAGCGGCATCATCCAACGATAAAACCTCCTCGTAAGCCTCACCGGATTCACTGCCGCCTACTGCTTTTTGGCGGCAAAATCCGTATCATGGGCAGCAATTCAACATTGCACGAGAACGCCTTATGGAAGCCTCCGAAATCAAACAACTGGTAGAAGCAGGCATCGACGGTGCCGAAGCCTTGGTCAGTGGTGCCGGTGACCACATTGAACTGACTGTCATTGCCGACAGCTTTGCCGACCTTAATCGGGTAAAGCGCCAGCAAGCCGTATATAGCTGCATCAACCATCTGATTGAAAGCGGCCAAATCCATGCCGTTAAGATGCAGACGCTCACCCCTGCACAATGGCAGGAACAGACGCAACAGGGCTAAGCCCCATAACCGGACAGTCCCATGGACAAACTTATTATCAATGGCGGACGCCGACTGGAAGGCGAGATTCGCATTTCCGGCTCGAAAAATTCGTCCCTGCCTATTTTGGCGGCCACTCTGCTGGCTGACTCCCCCATTACCGTGGGCAACTTGCCGCACCTGCAAGATGTCACCACGCTGATCAGCCTGCTCGGCCGCATGGGCGTTGACCTGGTCATCAACGACCAGATGGAAATCGAGGTCAATCCGCCCACCATCAAGAGCCTGCATGCGCCTTATGAACTGGTGAAAACCATGCGCGCCTCGATTTTGGTGCTGGGGCCATTGCTCGCCCATTTTGGCGAAGCCACGGTGTCACTGCCCGGCGGTTGCGCCATTGGCAGCCGCCCGGTTGATTTACACCTACGCGGGCTGGAAGCCATGGGCGCCGATATCGACGTCAATAACGGCTACATTTATGCTAA
>CAYVZZ010000009.1:0-1293 GCA_964456185.1 uncultured Alcanivoracaceae bacterium | reverse complement strand
AAAAGCAACGGGCGTTTGAAAGGCGCGCATCTGGTGCTCGACACGGTCACCGTGACCGGCACCGAAAATCTGCTGATGGCCGCCACCCTGGCCGATGGCACGACAATTATCGAGAATGCCGCGCGCGAGCCGGAAGTGGTCGACTTGGCCAACTGCCTGAACAAAATGGGCGCCAAGATCACCGGCGTCGGCACCGATACGCTCACCATTGAAGGCGTGCCTAGCCTTAAAGGCATTCACCACAATGTCATTGCCGACCGCATCGAAACCGGCACCTATCTGATTGCGGCGGCAGCCACTTGCGGGCGTATCAAAGTCAAAGATACCGATCCCACGCTGTTGGACGCGGTATTGCGCAAGCTGGAAGAAGCCGGTGCCGACATCACCACCGATGCCACCAGCATTACGCTGGACATGAAAGGCAAGCGCCCGAAAGCCGTCACCCTGCGCACCGCGCCTTATCCGGCCATGCCCACCGACATGCAGGCACAATTTACTGCCATGAACACCATCGCCGAAGGCGTTGGCACCATCACGGAAACGGTGTTTGAAAACCGCTTCATGCATGTGCAGGAAATGAACCGCATGGGCGCCAACATCGTGGTGGAAGGCAACACTGCCATCTGCCACGGCGTGGAAAAACTCACTGGCGCGCCGGTCATGGCCACCGATTTACGCGCCTCGGCCTCGCTGGTGATTGCCGGTCTCATTGCCGAAGGAGAAACCCTGGTCGATCGCATCTACCACATCGACCGTGGCTACGAATGTATCGAAGAGAAGCTACAACTGCTGGGTGCCAAAATTCGCCGCATACCCGGTTAACGGATAGATTTCATGAGTAATAAACCGCTGATATTGGCGCTCTCCAAGGGGCGCATCCTCAAAGACACACTGCCGCTACTCAAAACGGCCGGCATTGAGCTGACCGAGGACCCGGACGCATCGCGCAAGCTGATATTTCCGACCACTTGCGAGGATGTCAAAATCATTATCCTGCGCGCCACCGATGTCCCCACTTATGTACAACATGGCGCGGCCGATTTGGGCGTGGCCGGTAAAGATGTGTTGATGGAACACGGCGGTGACGGCCTCTATGAGCCGGTAGATTTACACATTGCGCGTTGTAAGCTCATGGTGGCTGCTAAAAAAGACGCCATTATGCCGACCGATCGTCGACTGCGCGTCGCCACCAAATTCGTCAACATCGCCAAGCGCTACTTTGCCTCGCAGGGTCGCCAAGTGGATATCATCAAGCTGTATGGTTCCATGGAGCTGGCGCCTATCATGGGCATT
>CAYVZZ010000008.1:25330-40073 GCA_964456185.1 uncultured Alcanivoracaceae bacterium | reverse complement strand
GAGAAGCGAGGTTGGCCGCCAAGGGGGAGAGGTAAAATATCACATAAATGGCGTTATGCAGGATGAGTTTTTTCTGCAAAACCCGTATAATCTGCGCCCTTCATGCCCGTTCCGCGGGTGATGTCTGACAATTTAATGTATATGAGGTCTCCCATGGCGGTAGAACGCACCCTTTCTATTATCAAGCCTGATGCAGTTGGTAAGAATGTCATCGGCAAAATTAACAGCCGTTTTGAAGATGCTGGCCTGAAAATTGTGGCCGCAAAAATGATTCAGCTAACCGAAGCCACTGCTGGCGGTTTCTACGCTGAACATAAAGAGCGTCCTTTCTTTGGTGACCTGGTTGGCTTCATGATCAGTGGCCCGGTTGTTGTGCAAGTGCTCGAAGGTGAAGGCGCGATTGCCAAAAACCGTGAGTTGATGGGCGCAACCAACCCGGAAGAAGCGGCTGCCGGTACTATTCGTGCCGATTTCGCCAAAACCATTGACGAAAATGCCGTTCACGGCTCTGATTCTCCGGAATCTGCCGCACGTGAAATCAGCTACTTCTTCAGTGAGACTGACGTCTGCGAACGTCTGCGTTAATCACTGTGCGACACGGGCGAGCCAGTCTCGCCCGTTTGTCTCTCCGCCGTGCCATAATAAGCGCTACGGCATGCGTTATTCATAACGCCCATTCCCTTTATCCCGACCTGCGGGGTTGACCATGACTGAACCACAAACCTTGAAAGCCAATTTACTCGGCATGTCTTACGACGAGCTGGTGGCCTTTTTCCTTGAGATGGGCGAAAAGCGTTTCCGTGCCGAGCAGGTAATGAAGTGGATTTACCACCGCCAGGTGGATGACTTCGAGCAGATGACCGACTTGGGCAAAAAGCTGCGTCAAAAGCTGGCCGACGTGGCCGTTATTGAAGCCCCCAAGCTGATTCACGAAGGCATCTCGCGCGACGGTACGCGTAAGTGGGTGGTGCAGGCCGGGCAGGGCGCTATTGAAATGGTGCTGATTCCCGATGGGCGTCGCGGCACCTTGTGTGTGTCTTCGCAAGTGGGCTGTGCCTTGGACTGTAGCTTCTGTTCCACCGGCAAACAGGGCTTTCAACGTGATTTGAGCACTGCAGAAATTATTGGTCAGGTATGGCTGGCCGAGAAATCCTTCGGTCCCAGAGAAAATCTTGGGGAACATCCCATCACAAATATTGTCATGATGGGTATGGGCGAGCCGTTGATGAATTACGACAACGTCGTGCGCGCCATGAGTTTGATGAAGCATGATTTGGGTTACGGCATTTCACGTCGCCGCATTACCTTGAGCACCTCGGGTGTGGTGCCCAAGATCGACAAGCTGCGTGAAGACCTGCAAGTGTCGTTGGCCGTGTCGTTGCATGCGCCTAACGACGAGCTGCGTAACGAATTGGTACCGCTTAACCGCAAGTACCCGCTAAAAGAATTGATGGCAGCTTGTAAGCGATATAGTGAGGCGTTCACCAACCGACACAACAGCATCACCATGGAATATGTGTTGCTGAAAGGCGTAAACGATCAGCCAGAGCATGCACGCCAGCTGGTGAAATTGCTCAAAGGCAAGCTTCCAGTGAAGATTAATTTGATTCCGTTTAATCCGTTTCCGCATTCGGGATACGAACGCCCACCCAAAAAGGATATGCTTGCGTTCCATAAATACTTGAATGACCACGGACTTTTAGCCACTATACGAACACCTCGTGGTGATGATATTGATGCCGCCTGCGGGCAGCTGGTTGGACAGGTGAAAGATCGTACTCGACGCAGCGAGCGCTGGCAGAAAAATGTCGTGCAGCAGGCGCAAACATCGGACGCCGCCGATTAACAACAAGAGAGCACTATGAAACGAGCCTTGCTGACAAGCCTGATCGCGCTGACATTATTGATGTCTGCGTGTACCAGCGTAAAAGAGGCGCAACGCCAAGCGAAAGTTGATGATGCCGTTAGTGCGCACGTGCATGCGGCCATTGTGTATTTGCAGCAGGATGACCCAAACAACGCCAAACGGCATCTGTCCGATGCCTTGAAGTTGCGCCCGCACAACGCCCAGGTGCAGCATGGTTTGGCCTTGCTCTATCGTTATTTGCGCGAGCCGGTAAAAGAAGAAAAGCATCTCAAGAAGGCACTTGAATACAACCCTGATTTTTCTCCCGCGCGCAACAACTATGGTCTTTTGTTGTATTCACAACAGCGTTATGACGAAGCCGTCGTACAATTTCGTAAAGCTGCTAGCGATTTGAATAATCCTAGCTCGGGCTTGGCATGGGCCAACCTGGGGCGTTGCTACGAGAAAATGGGACTGGAAGACAAAGAAATTAATGCATTCAGTAAAGCTGTGCGACTGAACAGCGCCCGCCCCAGTGTGTATTTGAAACTGGTGGATGCTTTTATGGAGCGCGGTGATTACGGCAAGGCACAGCTTTACTATCATCAATATAAAAAGCGGCAAAATCCGCAACGACCAGAGGGACTGTGGCTAGGCATTCAATTAGCCACGCATACCCACGACATGGACGCCCGCGCCAGCTATGAGTTGGCGCTAGAAAATCTCTATCCATCTTCCAAACAATATAAGGCCTGGAAGGAATGGAAGAATAACAAGGGCAAGGGGCACCAATGAGCGAATCTATGCAGTTTCCAGGGGATGTGCTTAAGCAGGAGCGCATGCGTCAAGATCTCACAGAGCGTGAGGTAGCCGATAAATTGCACCTGTCTCTCAGTTATCTGCAAGCGATTGAAGCTGATGATTATGATCACCTGCCAGAACGCACCTTTATTAAAGGTTATATCCGCAATTACGCGCGCCTACTTGGGCTAGCGGGAGAAGAGCTGGCGGCCACTTTCGACCGGATTAATCGTCCGCTGGAAGACGAGAAACAATCTGTTACGTCACTGCCTGACGATGAGGATAGCCATAAAAGGCATCGCCTAATCGCGATTATTATGGTCACTGTGTTGGTCGTGCTAGCGGCACTTTGGCAGTGGGTCGGCCCAGGTTTTGGTTACTCGCCTGCGCAATCGGACACAGTAACATCAGTTGAAACGCCGGTAGAAAATAGCCTAACCGACGTAAAGACCACCGTCGACGATAGTGCAGTTAGCGTCAATCTACCAAAAAAGTCATCGCAGACGGCGGAGTCAGCTGCCGCTGATGAAGGCAACGTCACAACTCAGTCAGTGACCACCATTGAAGATAAGGCGGCAACCGGTGTCGCCACGCTGCACATTGCCTTTTCTGCCAGTTGCTGGACAGAAGTAACATCCGCCGATGGCGAGTCATTGTTTCAGGGTACAAAACAAGCTGGCGAAATTATCGAGCTAACCGGTAAAGCCCCCTTTCAGGTGATGTTTGGTAATGCCGGCGGCGTGGCATCGATTAGCGTTAATGATCAGCCGGTTGATTTGGCCGATTATCAGGCCGGTCAGGTAGAAACTATTCAGGTGCCTTAATTTTTTAAGGCAACAACCTGTTGCATCAATCTGTTATAGAAGCAGGGGCAGCCCCTGTGGTAACGAGGAAAGTTGTTTGAGTCAGAAAATTAAATCGATACGCGGGATGAACGATATTCTTCCCGAGCAAACGCCGCTCTGGCGTTGGCTCGAAACCCGCGTAGCCGATGTATTGCACCAATACGGATTTCAGCAAATTCGCACTCCCATTGTCGAAGTCACCGAGCTGTTTAAACGCTCCATCGGTGAAGTCACGGATATTGTCGAAAAAGAAATGTATACCTTCGACGACCGTAACGGCAGCTCGCTTACGCTGCGACCCGAAGGCACGGCAAGTTGCGTGCGGGCAGCCGAGCAAGCCGGGCTGCTATTCAATCAGGTGCGTAAGTTGTGGTACACCGGCCCCATGTTCCGTCATGAGCGACCGCAAGCCGGTCGTTATCGTCAGTTTCACCAAATCGGTGCGGAAATTTTTGGCCTCGCCGGCCCCGATATTGACGCCGATGTCATCCTGATGACGGCACGGCTGTGGAAGCAGCTTGGGCTGGCCGACAAGGTGCGTTTGGAAATCAATAGCCTAGGCAGCAGCGACGACCGTAAAGCCTATCGTGCGGCCTTGGTCGATTATTTACGTCAGCATGAAGACGCCTTGGATGATGACAGTAAGCGACGTTTAGAGCGCAACCCGCTGCGCGTGCTCGACAGCAAAGATGCCGGTACCCGCAAGGTGTTGGAAAAGGCACCACAGCTGGCCGATTTTTTGGGCGATGATGCGGCCGAACATTTCCAGCAACTTTGCCAATTGCTTGATGATGTCGGCATTCAATATGTGGTCAATCCCTATTTGGTGCGCGGCCTCGATTATTACGGCAAAACCGTGTTCGAGTGGGTTACCGATGCCTTGGGTGCCCAGGGTACCGTCTGTGCCGGTGGCCGTTATGACGGTTTGGTAAAACAATTGGGCGGCCGACAAACGCCGGCGATTGGTTTCGCCATGGGGGTTGAGCGCTTGATTTTGCTGCTGCAGCAAGATTTGCCCGACTTACCATCAGCAGTTGACGTGTATGTCATGGCTCCCGCCAGCACCAGCGCTGGTCTGCAATTGGCCGAGCAGCTACGCGATGAATTGCCTGGTTTGGCCGTCGCCTTCCATAGTGGTGGTGGCAGCTTCAAGAGCCAAATGAAAAAGGCCGATAAAAGCGGTGCGGCAGTAGCCGTGATTGTGGGGGAAGACGAGCTAGCCAATCAGCAGGCAACCGTTAAGCCGCTACGTGACCGTCAAAAGCAGCAAACAGTGGCAATGACAGAATTGGCCGGTATGATAAGCGGCCTGATTTCATAAAAAGACAAGCCGAAGGAGTGACAGGTGGCATTTGAAAGCGAAGAAGAACAGCTAGAAGCGATCAAGCGATGGCTGCAAAAAAACGGGCTGCCAGTTGTGCTGGGCATTGTGGTTGTCGTGGCTGCTACTTTTGGCTGGCGAGCATGGCAATCGCACCAGTTTGAGCAAAGCGCCCAAGCCTCTGTTGTATACCAGCGCATGATGGCTGGTCTGCAGCAGTCTGCAGTTAATGCCAAAGATGTCGAGGCCATGAAGGTGGTGCAAACGGCATCGGACAAGCTGATAAAAAATTGGCCAGACAGCGCCTATGCCGACTACGCCCACTTGGCGTTGGCGAAGCAAGCCGTTATGCGCGCCGATTACAAACAAGCCATCGACCAGCTGCAACAAACCACCGCGAAACCGGCCAATGATGCGCTTAAACATGTCGCCAGCCTGCGCTTGGCGCGGCTTTACATTGAAACGGGGGAGCTGGATAAAGCGTTGGATCTTGTGACAGGCAGCTACCCGGAAGCTTGGCAAGGTCAAGCGCTGGAACTAAAAGGCGACATTCTGTTCCAACAGAAGAAGCCTGATGAGGCGCGCCAAGCTTATGAATCGGCCAAAAGCGCTTATCAAGGCAGTGCCAATACCAGTAATCGACTGGACATGAAAATAAACCGTTTGAAGGCTGCTTCGTGACATCCACCCCCTATGTAAAACAACTGGGCTTATTGGCAGCAGTATTGCTGCTTGCAGCCTGTAGCAGTAACCCCTATGCCATTAAACCCAACCCCGTGCCGGAGATCGCCTCTTCCACCTATCAGGTAGAAAGTCTCTGGGATCAAGGCGTGGGCGACGGGCTAGATGACAAGGTCGGTTATCGGTTACGGCCAGCGGTCACCTCTAAGCAGGTTATCGCCGCAGATGTGACAGGCTATGTCGCCTCGTTCGCTCGCAAAGACGGCGATGAACAATGGGAAGTCGACACCGATTATCCTATCTCCAGTAGTCTTTATGCGGGCTATGACAAGGTATTATTTGGCACCCACAATGGCCTGGCGGTAGCGCTTTCGGCCAGTGATGGTAGCGTATTATGGACACATCAATTGTCCAGTGAAATATTGGCGCAACCCGTCAGTAATGGTGTGCTTGCGGTGTATTACACACAAGACGGCAATATCACCGCGCTCAACTTAGCTACCGGCGACGAAGAGTGGAACTACACCGTTACCGTGCCCAGTTTAATTTTGCGTGGTGCCTCAACGCCATTGATTCATCAAGGTATCGTATACGTTGGATTAGCCAGCGGAAAAGTAATCGCACTTAATATCGCGGACGGCACCGCCGTGTGGGATACCCGCATTGCCCGTCCCAGCGGTCGCTCCCAGCTCGATCGATTAGTCGATGTGGATAACAATTTGATTTTCAATCAAGGCGGCCTGTTTGCCTCGTCCTATCAGGGCGCGGTAGTTGTGATGGGTGCTAAAAGCGGCAATGTCTTCTGGAAAACAGATGTGTCGACCTATACACCAATGAGCAGCGATATGGGGCTGTTGTATATCGCCACCGATGAAGGCGATATTCGCGCGATCAATCAGCGAAATGGCGCTCCAGTGTGGACTCAAAACGCCCTTCATGGACGTCATTTAACGGCCGCGTTGATTCAAAATGGCAAGGTGGTTACTGGTGATTACGAAGGCTGGTTATACTGGCTGGACACCACCGATGGCAAGCTATTAGCCAAAGCCCATGCCGCCGATGCCTTCGCGGGCGCGCCGGTGGTGTATGATGACACACTGTATGTGCTATCCGCCGATGGCGAACTGTCGGCTTGGCAGATTAAGCCGAAAACAGATGACGGCTTCTGGTTCTTTTGACATCATATAGACCATTGCCGTGCTCAGCGGCAGTGGTCAAGGAACCTCTGAACAGCCACTTAATACAGGCTCTTTCCATGAAACCGGTTATCGCCCTAGTGGGTCGCCCCAACGTGGGCAAATCAACCCTATTCAACCAATTTACCCGCACGCGTGACGCCATTGTCGCTGATGTCGCCGGGCTGACTCGCGACCGTCAATACGGTCAGGGGCAATTCGATGACCGTCAGTTTATCGTCATTGATACCGGCGGTATTGGGGAAAACTTGGATGGCATCGACCAGCCAATGACAACCCAGGCCAAACAGGCCATGGAAGAAGCCGATATCCTGCTGTTTATGGTCGACGGAAAAGCCGGCCTGACGTCTGCCGATGAATCCATTGCCCGCCAATTGCGTACCTTGCAAAAGCCGGTTGAGCTGGTCGTTAATAAAACTGATGGGCTGGATGAAAATGTGGCGCTGGCCGACTTTTATCAGCTGGGCTTTGAGCGCTTGCATGCCATCGCGGCCGCTCACAAACGCGGCATTCGCCAATTACTCGACAAGATTTTGCCACCGATGGAAGCCGATGGCGAGGACGTCGAAGAAGAGGACGACGACAGCATAAAAGTAGCCATTATTGGCCGCCCCAATGTCGGTAAATCGACTCTATTGAATCGCATGCTTGGCGAAGAGCGTGTTGTTGTTTATGACATGGCCGGTACTACCCGCGATGTGGTGCGTGTGCCTTTTGAACGCTTTGGCGTGCCTTACACGCTAATCGATACCGCAGGCTTAAGGCGCCGAGGCAAGGTGTTCGAAGCAGTAGAAAAGTTTTCTGCCATTAAAGCACTGCAAGCCATCGATAAAACACAAATCGTTTTGTTGGTGATTGATGGCACCGAAGGTATCACCGAGCAAGACATGCACCTGCTGGGCTATGCATTGCGGGCAGGGCGTTCGCTGGTGATTGCCGTAAACAAATGGGACGGGCTGGAAGCCGACCATAAAAACGCGGTGAAACGTGAGTTAGATCGCCGTCTCGACTTTATTCCCTGGGCGCGAGTACACACTATCTCTGCATTACATGGCACCGGCGTCGGCGCGCTATTCGATTTCATCGAAAAAGCCCATGAATCCGCCTTTATTGATCTTGGTAGTAACAAACTGACCAAGCTGCTAGAGCGCTTCACCTTCGAGCACCAGCCGCCGCAATCCGGTCGTTTCCGTGCCAAGCTGCGTTATGCGCACCAAGGCGGCAGTAATCCACCGTTAATTGTGGTGCATGGCAAGCGCCTCACCAAGTTGCCGGGCAGCTATGTGCGTTATCTGGAAAATCGCTATCGTGATGCCCTGCGACTGGAAGGCACACCTGTGCAGTTCGAATTCAAGCAGAGCGACAATCCTTACGCGGACCGCAAAAACCCGCTCACCGAGCGCCAAAAGAAAAAGCGCAAGCGCTTACGCAAACATCTACGGAAATAATCTGATCTAAACACTTGACTGACCAGTCACGTTTGGTGGCATACTTGAGCTGGGGTCGTTGATTGCCCAACCCGCAATCCGGCACTTGGCTTAAGAAGGATGGCAAGCCTTATCCGGCGGCTATCCGGGATGCGATAAAGGACGCTGACCATGGCCATCAAAGAATTTTTTGACGATACAGATCCGCAAGAGACACACGAATGGCGCGAGGCGCTAAACTCGGTGGTACGCGAAGCCGGTCACGAACGCGCCGCCTGGTTGCTGAAACGCCTCACCGAGCAAGCGCAAGTGGGTGGATACTCCTACCCACATCTGCACACGCCTTACGTCAATACCATTCCGCCCGACAAAGAAGCCCCGCTGCCCGGCGACATGTTCATGGAGCGCCGCATCCGCTCGCTAGTGCGATGGAATGCACTCGCCATGGTGATGCGTGCCAACGAAAGTTTTCATGGCATCGGCGGACACATTGCCACCTTTGCCTCTTGCGCCACCCTCTATGAAATCGGCTTTAACTATTTTTTCCGCGGTGCCACCGAAGATTTTCTCGGTGACTTGGTTTACTTTCAGGGGCATTCTTCTCCCGGCGTTTACGCCCGCGCCTTTTTGGAAGGGCGGCTAAGCGAGTCGCAACTGGAACACTTTCGTCGCGAATCTGCTGGTGCAGGAATTGGCTTGTCATCCTATCCGCATCCCCATTTGATGCCCGATTTCTGGCAATTTCCCACCGTGTCCGTTGGGCTGGGCCCCATGCAGGCCATCTATCAAGCGCACATCATGCGCTATTTGGAAAATCAGGAGTTGCTGCCCAATCAGCAGCGCCGTGTCTGGGCGTTTTTGGGTGATGGCGAGATGGACGAGCCAGAATCCATCGGCGCGCTGGATCTGGCCGGTCGTGAAGGATTAGATAATCTCACCTTCGTGGTCAATTGCAACCTGCAGCGGCTAGATGGTCCGGTGCGTGGCAACGGCAAGGTGATTCAGGAACTGGAAGGCATTTTTCGGGGGGCTGGCTGGAATGTCATTAAAGTCATTTGGGGGCGGCGCTGGGATCCGTTGTTGGCCAAAGACGAGCAAGGCATGCTGCGCGGGCGCATGGAAGAAGTCGTCGATGGCGAGTATCAAGCCTGCAAGAAAAAAGGCGGCGCTTACACACGCGAGCATTTCTTTGGAAAATACCCCGAGCTCGCTGCCATGGTCGCGGACATGAGTGATGAGGAAATCTATCACCTCAATCGCGGAGGCCATGATCCGTTTAAAGTCTACGCCGCCTATCACGCCGCCGTAAATCACAAGGGGCGTCCCACGGTGATTCTGGCGAAAACCGTAAAAGGCTATGGCACGGGTATTGGCGAGGCCACTAACAAGACGCATCAGTTGAAAAAGCTCGATTTCGAGAGCCTCAAAGCCTTCCGTGACCGCTTTGACATCCCCATCAAAGACAGCGAGCTGGATGATGTGCCATTTTATCGGCCCGCAGACAACAGCCCGGAAATTCGCTATTTGCAGGAGCGTCGACGACAGCTGGGCGGTTATCTTCCACAACGCCGACAAAAGGCCAGCCATCCGTTAAAAGCGCCGCCCTTGTCGACCTTTGAGCCGTTTATATCTGAGGGCAGCAATGATCGGCCTATTTCCACCACCATGGCGTTTGTTCGCATGCTGGGTGGTCTGTTGAAAGATGAAGCAATTGGCCCACGAATTGTCCCCATTGTGCCGGATGAAGCACGAACTTTCGGTATGGAAGGGCTATTTCGCCAGCTGGCCATTTATTCGTCGGTAGGCCAGAAATATGAGCCGGAAGATGCCGGTCAGATGATGTATTACCGCGAAGACAAAAAAGGCCGTATCTTGGAGCAGGGCATCACCGAGGCTGGCTCCATTGCTGCCTGGATGGCCTGCGCTACCAGTTACAGCAATAACGACTTGGAAATGGTGCCGTTTTATCTTTATTACTCCATGTTCGGTTACCAGCGGGTAGGAGATTTTTGCTGGGCCTCCGGTGACATTAAAGCGCGCGGTTTTCTGTTGGGGGGCACCTCCGGGCGCACCACCTTGAACGGTGAGGGGCTGCAGCACCAAGACGGCCATAACCTCTTGATGTTTTCTGCCATCCCTAATTGCATGAGCTATGATCCGGCCTACGCCTATGAGCTGGCGGTTATCGTGCAAGATGGCTTAAAACGCATGCTTGAACAGCAACAAGACGTGTTCTATTACCTCACCATCATGAATGAAAATTACGTGCACGCGCCGCTGCCCAAAGGCGCAGAGAAGGGCATTATTAAGGGCATGTACCGCTTACGAAAAGCCAGTGGGCGGCGCAAAACGCGACGCGTTCAGCTCTTGGGTAGCGGCACCATTTTACGGGAAGTCGAGGCCGCCGCCGAGCTGCTGGAAACGGATTACGACATCAAAGCCGATGTCTGGAGTGTCACCAGCTACACCGAGCTGCAGCGTGATGCCCAGCGTTGCGACCATGAAGCCTTATTGCACCCTGGCCGTAAGGCACCACAAAGTTGGCTGTCTCAATGTCTCGATAACCAACCGGGGCCGATCATCGCGGCCAGTGATTATGTGAAAACCCTGCCCAACCAGATAACCCCTTGGTTGAAAGCGCCTTTTTATAGCTTGGGCACTGATGGCTTTGGTCGCAGTGATACCCGCGAAGCATTGCGGCATTTCTTTGAGGTAGACCGTTACTTCGTAGCCTTGGCCGCCATTCATCAGCTGGTGAAGCAGGGCGACCTGCCGATCAAAACCGTGAAAGATGCCATAAAACGCTACCAAATCGATCCCGACAAAGGCTATCCACCAGAAGAGTAAGGAGTGCGCCATGGCTAAAGAAACCGTCAAGGTGCCCGACATTGGCACGGAAGATGCGGTGGATGTCATTGAAATACTGGTGGCCGTGGGCGATACCCTAGCTGAGGAAGACAGCTTGGTGACCCTGGAATCGGCCAAGGCCAGTGTCGAGGTGCCATCGCCGTTGGCGGGCAAAGTCTTGTCGCTGAGTGTCAAAGTGGGTGATCAAGTCCACATGGGCGATGCGCTGCTGGAGTTGGACACAGCAGAGTCAAACACGGCAGAGTCGACCGAAGCCGAAAATGATGAAACGGAAACGGTTGAAGAGTCAGAGTTCAATCCGATAGACGATAGCGAATCTGAGCCTGCACCAAAACCAGTGACCCCACAGCCAGAGAAAACAACGCCAGCCATCTCGGCGCAACCTGCGCCGACAACCACACCGGAAACCGCCTCGGCAACGACATCGGCCGTTCATGCCGGTCCCGCGGTTCGCAAACTCGCCCGCCAGATGCAAATCGACCTAGCGGCAATCACTCACACATCCGGGAATAATGGGCGCATCACCAAAGAAGATGTATACGCCCATGTGGCAAACCAAGCGGGCAGCAGCGGCAATGGCCGCTTGCCGGTGATCGACTTTAGTCGCTATGGTGAAGTAGAAGCCGTGCCCACCAGTCGGCTACAACGCACCGCCGCTCAGCACTTGCAGCAGGGCTGGCAAACCATCCCGCAAGTCACCCAGCATGAAGAAGTGGATATCACCGAATTAGAGGCATTCCGTAAGGCAGAAAACCAGCGCCGCCCCGATACCAAGCTGACGTTGTTGGCCTTTGTGGCAAAAGCGGTGGTGGCTGCACTAATCGAGTTTCCGCGCTTCAATGCCTCGCTTAGTCCCGATGGACAACAGCTGATCATGAAGCACTACACGCACCTTGGTTTTGCCGTCGATACGGAACGCGGCTTACTGGTGCCGGTGTTAAAAGACGCCGACAAACTCGGCGTGCGCCAACTGGCTGGCGGTGTGGCCGATTTGGCCGAGAAGGCACGCAATAAAGCGCTTTACCCAAGCGACATGGAAGGTGCCAGCTTTACCTTGTCGTCGTTGGGCGGTATCGGTGGCACCGCCTTTACGCCCTTGGTCAACTGGCCACAAGTCGCGATTTTGGGCATCAGCCGAGCGCAAATCCGCCCCGTGTGGCAAGATGATGCGTTCCAGCCACGACTGATGTTGCCCTTGTCATTATCCTATGACCATCGGGTAATCGACGGTGCCGATGCGGCACGCTTTGTGGTTTACTTGCATGAACAGTTGAATGATATCCGTCGCTTGTTGCTGTAGCCGTGTGGCGCGGTTACAGCTTATTAGGGTGACGAATAAAATCGACTATTTTGTGGAAATCTTCGCGTGCCTCTTTTAGCCAAGGCAGGAAGATCGGCCACACATGAAACAGACCTGCTCTTTCCACCCAACGCACTTTCACCTTCTGTTGGCGTAGACGGTGTGCCATTTTCTTATCACTGCCATATAGGCATTCATCGCTGCAGCTACTAATAAACACCGGTGTGCAGCCCGTGTAGTCGCCCAAAATGGGCGAGACTAACGGATTATCCCAGTGACTTTTGTCGGCATAAATAGGGGGAATATTGTGAATCATGTCGGCGCTCAACATAACGTCAGTGGCGTTATTGTCGTCAACGCTACTGTCTTCGCTACGAATATTCACCGCCGGTGACAAGGTCACGCTACAACGTGGCCAAGGCAACTGGTGCTGCTTGGCATTGAGCAAGGTGGCAAATGTCAGCCCGCCACCGGCCGAATCGCCCATTACAACAAAATTCTCGGGATCAACGTTCAAATCTTCCAGTAAATGACGGTACAGCGAAAAGCAGGCTTCAACGCCAGCCGGAAAAGGGTGCTCGGGAGCTAGCGGATAATCGGGAATATACACTTCCGCATTCAACGCCTTGGCAAGGCGACCCGCCAAGTTGTGATAGGTTTGTGGCCGTCCCGCAATAAAGCCGCCGCCATGCAAATAAAGAATTGTCAGGCTGGGCTTGGTGGTGCTGATATAAGAGCCGTTAAGCGCGCCATGATGAAAACGGTTGACTTGAACACCACGGGGAACCAGCTGCGGCTGGGCGGCATTCATGCTACGGCGCATGTGTTTTACTAAGGCTTCACCGCTCAGCCCATCACGTTTGATGGTACGACGGGCAAATTGTTTCAGTAAAAAAGCTGACAAGCTGACCATAGCAATCTCCAAAACAGGGGATTGCAGTGTAGTCAGCCAGTTAACGGGCAACAATGCGTCAACTGCCGTTTGGCACTTTCTGACTTGATGCGTTATCGCATCGCCTGAGCCAAGGCTCGATGCAAACGGGGCAGGTTGGCTGCCAAGTCATTGGCCTTATCCGGTGTGGTGGTGACCGACAAGCGTACGAAATGTTGGCGCAGTAAGGTGAGCGAGATCAAAGTCACCCGTTGGCTGTCGTCTGGGAAGGTGGACACAAAACGACTATCAATAACCGGCGTGCCGGATTGGTCGACATACAACGGCTGGTGGGTCATGTCCACGCGACTGGCTTGGTAATTCTCTTGTGCATTTGAGGCGAATTCCTGCACCATGGTGCCGAAATGGCGCAGCAATGCTTGTTCCTTGCCAAAACGCTGCCAGCCAGACGGCAGTGGATACACGCTTACATTAATCACATCGTGATTATCGGCCGGGTTGGTGTAACGGTATACAGCCAACTCGTCGCCACGGCTGATATTGCCTTGCAATGTCCAATGGCCCAGCGAGGCCGGTGGCTTTATGGATGACGTTGGTGCCACGGTCTCCACTGGTTGGCTGGGGTGACGACTTTGGCAAGCCCCCAACAGCAGGGTAGCTAACAGCATAAAATGACAAACGGGCTTCATGACAGGACATTCTCGGCAAAATTTTTGTAATGGCCGCAAAAGGACGTATTCTAAGGGCGGATGTTGTCACGCCCAGTCATACCATAATGCATAATAGGCTGTGGTGTAATCACCTTTTTAGCAATTAATTCATAGCGAGATTTTTTCATGACAACCCAAGTTGCTGCTGCCCCTTATACGCCATTAGAAGAGTGGATGAACAGCCTAAGCCACGGCATTGCTGCGTTGCTGAGTGTAGTGGGCATGGTGGTGTTGATTGTGGAAGCCAGCCTGCTGGGCAATCCGTGGAAAATTGTCAGCGTGAGCATTTATGGTGCTAGCTTGTTGCTGCTTTACTCGGCCAGCACCATTTACCATGCGGTGCGTCATCCGGAATGGAAGCTGCGCCTGAAAACCCTCGATCATTGCGCCATTTTCTTATTGATTGCAGGCACCTATACGCCATTTTTATTGGTCAATTTGCGCGCCGATGCGGGTTGGTTGCTGTTTGGCATCATCTGGGGGTTGGCGGCCGCCGGTATCACCATGCAACTGGTGTTTGGGCACCGTTTCAAAGCCTTGCAAGTGAGCATTTACTTGCTGATGGGGTGGTTAATTGTGTTTGCTTCTTCATCACTGGGTAGCCATGTGAGTGACTTGGCCATTAGCTTGCTGGTGGCAGGGGGCATTGTGTATACCGCCGGGGTGGTCTTTTACCTGGTGAAGAAAATTCCCTTCAATCATGCCATCTGGCATTTGTTTGTGTTGGGCGGCAGTACCTGTCATTTCTTCGCCGTGTATTACGGCACCCTGGGATTTGGGGTGCAGTGATAAAGACGCCGGTGTGTCGGGGGGGGGGGGGGCGGGGCGCGAGGGGGGGGTGGGGGTGGGTGGGGGG
>CAYVZZ010000008.1:514-25320 GCA_964456185.1 uncultured Alcanivoracaceae bacterium | reverse complement strand
GGCGCGGAGTGGGCCCGCTCCTACTGGGGTTGTTTTTGGGGTGGGGGGTTGCGGGTGTTTTGGCCCCGATTATGCTGTAGGAGCGGACCCTGTCCGCGACATGAATTATTCCTGTAATTCCGGCCGATTCGCGAAGGCCTTCAACGCGTCCGGATTGGCTAGTGCATGTTTGTTCTTTACTTCCTCGCCATGAATTATCTTGCGTACGGCGATTTCCACCACCTTGCCGCTTAAGGTGTGCGGCAATTCAGGTACTTCCAAAATCACTTTTGGCACATGCCGCGGGGTGGCTCCCTGGCGGATGGTGGTGCGGATGATGTGTTTCAGGTCGTCATCCAGCGTCACGCCGGGTTGTAGTACCACAAACAGCACCAAGCGCACGTCATCCTGCCATTTCTGGCTCACTACCAGGGCTTCTTTGATGGCGTCTAACGTTTCCACTTGGCGGTAGATTTCGGCGGTGCCGATGCGTACGCCGCCGGGGTTTAAGGTGGCATCACTGCGGCCGTGGATGATGAGGCCGTTAAAGTGCTCGTGGGGGCAGAGTTCGGCATAGTCGCCATGCGCCCAGCGGTTGTCGAAACGGGCGAAGTAGGCGTTGTGATAGCGCTCGCCTTGCGGGTCGTTCCAGAAGTGGATGGGCTTTGACGGGAAGGGCGATTGACACACCAGCTCGCCTTTGCCTTGTGTGAGTGGTTGGCCGTTGTCATCCAGCACGGCCACGTCCATGCCCAGCCCAGCGCATTGCAATTCACCGCGATACACGGGCAACAGCGGGTTACCCAAGGCGAAACAAGAGATGATATCGGTGCCGCCGGAAATGGAGCTGAGCTGCACATCGGCTTTAATGTGTTGATACACAAAGTCGAAGCTTTCGTGCAGCAGAGGCGAGCCGGTGGAATAAATGGCACGCAGGTTGTTTAGCTGATGGGTGTCGGCTGTTTTGAGGCCGGCTTTCTCGATGGCTTGAATGAATTTGGCGCTGGTGCCGAAATGGGTGATGCCTTCGGCGTCAATCAGGTCGAGTAGGCGGTTCATATCGGGGTAAGCCGGGTTGCCGTCATACAACACCAGCGTGGCGCCGGTTTGCAGGCCGGAGACTAGCCAGTTCCACATCATCCAGCCACAGGTGGTGTAATAGAACAGCACATCCTCGGCGCGCAAATCGCCGTGCAGACGGTGTTCTTTGGCGTGTTGCAGCAAGGTGCCACCCGCGCCGTGCACAATGCATTTCGGCAGGCCGGTGGTGCCGGAGGAGTACAAAATATACAGCGGGTGGTCGAAGGGTAATTGGGCAAAATCAGGCGCTTTGCCTTGTGCCTCACACCAAAGGTCAAATGCTTCGCTGTTGGCGACTGGCTCGCCACCTACCGTTAGTGTCAATTCCGGTTGAAGTTTGTCTTGGAGTTGCGTGACGCGCTCGGCCAGAGCCAGTTTTTTGCCGTTGTATTGCCCTTGCGTGGCAGCAATCAACACCCGTGGTTCGATTTGACCGAAGCGGTCCAAAGCGCCGCTGACTCCGAAATCTGGCGAGCAGGAGGACCAGATGGCACCCACCCAGGCACAACCTAGGGCGGCGACAATGGCTTCACGGCCATTGGGCAGATAAGCGGCTACGCGATCGCCGGGCTTAATGCCAAGAGCGGTGAGGCCGGCAGCGACTTGACCGGCTTGTTGGTACAAGGACCGGTAGCTGAGGCGTTGGGTGTGGCCGTCTTCGTCGATGGCGACCAAGGCGGTGTGTTCATCGCGTCGCCAGAGCAGATTTTTAGCAAAGTTGAGGCGTGCGTCGGGGAAGAATCGGCAGTCTTCGAAACGTTCGGCCGGTTGGTAGACCACCTCGCCCGGCTGGCCGTGAATACGGCAAAAATCCCATACCAACTCCCAGAACCCGGCTTTGTCTTCCACCGACCAAGCGTGCAGTGCATGATAATCTGCCAAGGGCAACTCGGTGCCTGCTTTGGCCTTGTACCAAAAGGCGTTGAGCTGCGTTTGGCGGCGTGCGCTATCGCTGGGTGCCCAGAGTCTGGTGCGGTCGCCTTGGGTTTGCTTGGTCATGCTTTGCCTCGTTGTGTGTTACTCGTCATCCGCTTCAAATTCGACCAACTGCATGCCGGCTTCCACATGGTCGCCGAGGTTGGCCAACAATGCCGTCACGGTGCCGGCTTGGCTGGCGTGCAGGGTATGCTCCATTTTCATGGCTTCCAGTGTCACCACGGCATCGCCTTCGGCCACCTTGGCACCGGCTTTTACATGGTGCAATAGCAGGGTGCCACTCATGGGGGCGTTGAAGCCTTGGTTTTGTGCCGCAGCATCTTGGCTGGGCGGCAGCAGACTAACGGCATGGTCTTGGCCATCAACAAAGAGCGTCACTTCGTCACTGGCGGTGTCCAGATGGAAGCCGAAGGTCAGTGCTTCGTCGCCCCAGGTGATTCGCAGGCGTCGGTTATCTAGCGACTGTATGCGCAGCGGTCGCGTGTCGTCATTCACGCTGGCTTGATCGTTACCGACGATGACCACAAACGCCACGCCATCCAGCGTAAGGGTTTTCTGGTAATGCTGTTCGCCCAGCGGACGCCAACTGCTCAAACTCTGCCAAGGGTCGCGATGGGGAGCGGATGATGTGCCAGCACGATAGGCCAGCAAACCGGCCAGCGCGCGCAACCCGGCGGCTGGAAAATGGGCTTCCAGTATCTCGGGATGGTCATCAATCAAGCGAGTGTATTGCTGCGCTTGCACAAACTCGGGGTAGTTCAATAGGCGATGCAAGAAGCCGGTGTTGTGCTTGAGACCGGTGAGTTGCAGCATTTCCAGAGCAGTTGCCAGCTGTTGGCGGGCGTCCTCGCGGTTGTCGCCATAGCTGATGAGCTTGGCAATCATGGGGTCGTAGAGGCTGGTGATGGTGTTACCGGCTTCCACGCCTGCATCAATACGAATGCCTTCTGGCCATTGCAGATGACGGATTTGACCCGATGAGGGCAGGAAGTTTTGCCAAGGGTCCTCGGCATAGAGGCGCACCTCCATGGCGTGCCCTTGAATGCTCAGCTCATCCTGCTGTTTGGGAAGTGGTTGACCGGCGGCCACGGCCAGTTGCCAGGCCACCAAGTCTTCGCCGGTGACCATCTCGGTAACCGGGTGCTCTACCTGTAACCGGGTGTTCATTTCCATGAAGTAAAACTGACCGTCAGGTGCCAGCAGGAACTCCACGGTGCCTGCGCCAACATAATTAACCGACAGGGCGGCTGCACAAGCGGCTTCACCCATGCGTTGACGCAACTCGGCGCTGATGTCGGGTGCGGGGGCTTCTTCGATGATTTTCTGGTGGCGGCGCTGGATGGAACAGTCGCGTTCAAACAGATACACACAGTGGCCCTGGGTGTCGGCAAATACCTGCACTTCCACGTGACGCGCACGCGGTAGGTAGCGTTCCAGGAGCACCTGGTCGTCACCAAAGGCGTTGCGGGCTTCGCGTTGGGCGCGCTCCAAAATCGCGGCGAAATCGGCACTGCTTTCTACTGCATGCATGCCCTTGCCACCGCCACCGGCGACCGGCTTGATGAGCACCGGATAGCCCATTTTGTCGGCTTCCTGCTGCAAGCGGGCGGCATCGACCTTGTCGTCAAAACCGGGCAGCACGGGCACGCCACTTTGCTGCATGTGCAAGCGGGCGGCGGCTTTGTCGCCCATCAGTTTGATGGCGTTGGCGGGCGGACCCACGAAAATAATGTTGGCTTTTTCGCAGGCGGCGGCGAATTGGGTGTTTTCTGACAGAAAACCGTAGCCGGGATGAATGGCATCGGCTTGGGCTTCCTTGGCGGCAGCAATAATTTTGTCGATGTCCAAATAGGTATCGGCTGCGGTGCCATCGCCCAGAAAAATGGCCGTGTCGGCCTCGCGCACATTGGGCATGTCGTGGTCGGCCGCGCTGTAGACGGCAATGGTGTGGATGCCAAGCTGGCGTGCGCTGCGCTGGATGCGACGGGCAATTTCGCCACGGTTGGCAATCAGGAGGCGTTTAATGGTCATGGGGTTTCCTCCAGTGGGCGGGGCGTTTTTCCAGGAAAGCGCCCATGCCTTCCTGACCTTCATCTGCCGTGCGCAAACGGGCAATGAGTTGGCAGGTGGAATCAATCATGGGTTCATCAATAACCGGCTGGTTGCAGGTGGCAATCAGTGCCGGCACTTGTTGCTGGGCGCTGGGTGCGCCTTGCAGTAGCTTGTCGGCGATAGTAGCGCAAACGCTGTCTAGCTGGTCGCCAGCCACCACTTCGTGCACCAGGTTCAGCCGTAGTGCGGTGGGCGCATCAATGAGTTCGGCGGTGCTCATGTAGCGGCGCGCTTGGCGCGCACCCAAGGCACGCACCACATAGGGGCCAATTACGGCAGGCAACAGCCCCAAGCGCACTTCGGACAAGCAAAAGCGGGCGTCCTCGGCGGCCACGGCAATGTGCGAGGCGGCAATCAAACCCAAAGCGCCACCGAAAGCGGCCCCTTGCACGCGGGCGATGACCACTTGCGGTTGCCGGTCGATTTGCTGCAGCAGGCGCGCCAGTTGTTGTGCGCCGGCGTAGTTTTCGGCTTCGCTTTGTTGACCCTGGGCGCGCATCCAGTTGAGGTCGGCACCGGCGGAGAAATGTTTTCCCTTGGCGGCCAACTCGATAACACGCACTTGCGGCTGGTCGGCAAGCGCCTGAAACGCTTGTAGCAGCTCATCAATCAGGGCGGCATCAAAGGCGTTGCGTTTTTCCGGGCGGTTAAGTGTCAAGCGCACCTGCGCCGGGTTGACGGTTTCTTGTAACAAAGACGACATAACAGCCCTCACATGCGGAAGACACCGAAACGGGTGTCTTCGATGGGTTGATTCAGGCAGGCAGACAAGGCCAGCCCCAGGACTTCGCGGCTGTCGGCCGGGTCGATGATGCCGTCATCCCAGAGGCGGGCGGTGGCAAAATAAGGGTCGGCTTCGGCGTTGTAGCGGTCGGCCATTTGCTGACGGAATTGCTCGCGTTCGTCGTCCGGCCAGTCTTCACCACGCTTTTTCTTCGAGGCGCTTTTGATTTGCACCAGCACGCTGGCGGCCTGGTCGCCGCCCATCACGGCAATGCGCGCGTTGGGCCACATAAACAGAAAACGCGGGCCATAGGCACGGCCGCACATGCCGTAGTTGCCGGCTCCATAGCTGCCGCCGATAACCAGGGTAATTTTCGGCACATTGGCGGTGGATACGGCATTCACCAATTTGGCGCCATGCTTGGCAATGCCTTCGCGCTCGTATTGTTTGCCCACCATGAAGCCGGTGATGTTTTGCAAGAAAAGCAATGGAATCTTGCGCTGGCAGCAAAGCTCGATGAAGTGTGCGCCTTTGACCGATGATTCGGAAAACAGCACGCCCTGATTGGCGAGAATACCCACCGGCTGGCCATAGAGTTTGGCAAAGCCACACACCAGGGTAGTGCCGTAATTGGCCTTGAATTCGTCGAATTCGGAGTTGTCCACCAGATACGCAATGATGTCGTGCACAGGCATGGGCTGGCGTAGGCTTTCGGGAATCAACCCATAGAGATTGCTGGCCGGATAACGCGGCGGCAGAGGCGCTGCGGCCTCCGGCTTGTGGTTGGGGCGGTTGAGATTGGCCACAATGCAGCGGGTTTTCTCCAGTGCATCGGCTTCGTCCTCGGCCAAATGGTCGGCCAGGCCGGAAACTTCGGCGTGCATGCGGGCACCGCCCAGTTCTTCTGCGGTGACTTCCTCGCCGGTGGCAGCTTTCACCAAGGGTGGGCCGGCCAGATAAACGGTGGACTGGTCTTTCACCATTACCACTTCATCGGCCATGGCCGGCACATAGGCACCGCCTGCGGTACAGGAGCCCAACACCACGCTGATTTGCGGAATGTTGTTGGCCGACATGCGTGCCATGTTGTAGAAAATACGGCCGAAGTGTTCCTTGTCGGGGAACACCTCGCTTTGGCGTGGCAGGTTGGCGCCGCCGGAATCCACCAGGTAAATGCAGGGCAGATTGTTCTCGGCGGCCACTTCCTGACAGCGCAGGTGTTTTTTCACCGTGAGCGGGTAATAGCTGCCGCCTTTGACGCTGGGATTATTGGCGACAATCACACATTCCACGCCACTGACCCGGCCAATGCCGCCCACGCAACCGGCACCGGGCACCACTTCCGGATAGACGCCATCGGCTGCCAAGGGAGCCAGCTCGAGAAACGGCGAGCCGGGGTCGAGCAGGCGATTGATACGCTCGCGCACCGGCAATTTGTTGCGCTTGGCCAACTTCTCCTGTTGTGTCTTGGTCAACGTGGCCGCGGCCTTCAGCTTATCGGCCAGCTCGTCGCGCAGCGCCAAATTATGTTCGCGCCGCGCCTGAAAAGCCGGGTCGTTGGTATTTAGGTGACAATCAATGCGTGGCATCACCACTCCTTCCCTTTTTCAATGGGGTCAGACTCGTTTGATTTTTTGGCGGTTAAGCCGTTTCGGCAAACAATTCGCGACCAATCAGCATGCGGCGAATTTCCGAGGTGCCGGCACCGATTTCATAGAGCTTGGCATCACGCAGGAAACGACCGGTGGGGAAATCGTTGATGTAACCATTGCCGCCCAAGAGCTGAATGGCATCCAACGCACTTTGGGTGGCGGCCTCGGCGGCATAGAGAATAATCGCGGCGGAATCGGTGCGCGTAATGCGTCCTTTGTCGCAAGCGGCGGCTAGGTTGTAGAGCCAGTTGCGCGAGGAATTCAGGCGCACATACATGTCGGCAACCTTGCCTTGCACCAGCTCGAATTTCCCGATGGGGCGACCAAATTGTTCGCGCTCGTGGACATAGGGCATAACTACATCCAGACAGGCCTGCATCAGGCCAACGGGGCCGGCAGACAAAATGGTGCGCTCGTAATCCAGCCCGCTCATCAGCACGGCCACGCCACCACCGACTTCGCCCAGCACGTTTTCTGCTGGCACATGGCAGTTGTCAAATACCAGCTCGCAGGTGTTGGAGCCACGCATACCCAATTTATCGAGCTTTTGGGCACGGCTAAAACCGGGGAAATCACGCTCGACAATAAAGGCGGTAATGCCGCGAGAGCCGGCTGCCGGGTCGGTCTTGGCGTAAATCACATAGGTGTTGGCATCCGGCCCGTTGGTAATCCACATTTTGTTGCCGTTAAGCACATAGTCACCGCCTTGTTTCTCGGCACGCAGTTTCATGCTGACCACATCGGAACCGGCACCTGGCTCACTCATGGCCAGCGAACCAATGTGCTCGCCCGACACCAGCTTGGGCAGGTATTTTTGCTTTTGCTCATCGGTGCCGTTAAGACGAATCTGGTTGACGCAAAGGTTGGAATGCGCGCCGTAAGACAGGCCGATAGAGGCCGAGCCACGGGAAATCTCTTCCATCACGATGGTGTGCGCCAGATACCCCAAATCCACACCGCCGTATTGTTCCGGCACGGTCATGCCAAGCAGCCCCATATCGCCCATTTTCTTCCATAAGGGCAGGGGGAATTCGTTGCTCTTATCGACTTCGTCGGCAATCGGGGTGATTTCCTTGGCGACAAATTGGCGTACCGAGTCGCGCAGGGCTAAAAGGGTGTCGTCGAGTAACATATCGCTGCTGGTTGGCATTAGTCTTTTTTCTCCAGTGCGGCTAAACAATTGGCTTCGGCCTTGTCGAGCTCTTGTTGTATTTGATGAATGTCGTCGAGTTGTTGTTGCAGCATTTGCCGACGCTGGGCAATTTTCTGCAACAGGGCTTCCAGCTGCCCGCGGTTGTTTTCCGGTTGGTAGAGTTGAATCAGTTGCGCCGATTCATCCAAAGAAAAACCCAGCCGCTTACCGCGCAGCACCAGTTTCAGTGCCACGCGATCGGCTGGCGAATAGATGCGTTGTTGCCCGCGGCGTGCCGGATGCAGCAAGCCTTTGTCTTCGTAATGGCGAATGCTGCGGTTGGTAATGCCAAATTCGCGTGCCAGCTCGCCGATGGTGTAGGTGGTGTCAGTAAAAGTTGTCATGCAGGCAGTATAGCAACCTTTACGTTTACGTAAAGGTAACTGTGCCTGCCGCACTTATATTGACATGACACGGTTGGCGATGAACCGTTAATTATGTTCGGCGGGAGAGGCACCAAAGACCACCATGGTCTTGCCTTTAACAGAAACCAAGCCCTGTTCGTCGAGGTTTTTCAGCACACGACCCACCATTTCGCGCGAGCAGCCCACAATGCGGCCGATCTCTTGGCGGGTAATTTTGATTTGCATGCCGTTGGGGTGGGTTAGGGCATCGGGCTGCTTACACAGATCCAGCAGGGTGCGTGCCACACGACCGGTGACATCCAAGAAAGCCAGGTCGCCCACTTTGCGCGTGGTGGCACGCAAACGGCCGGCGATTTGAGCCGATACGGTAAACATGATGTCGGCGTCTTCTTTCGCTAGCTGGCGGAATTTGGCGTAGCTGATCTCTGCTACTTCGCATTCCGTTTTGGCTTTAACCCAAGCTGAGCGATTGGGCACGTTTTCGAATAATCCCATCTCGCCAAAGAAATCGCCTTCATTGAGATAGGCCACAATGAGCTCGCGTCCGTCATCATCTTCGATGACCACAGTCACTGAGCCGCGCAACACATAGTAAAGCGCATCCGACTCGTCACCCGCGTAGATGATGGTGCTCTTGGGCGGGTACTTGCGTCGGTGACAGTGGCTAAGGAAGTTGTCCAAATTGGTGATAATTTTATTAACGTTGGCGGGCATGTGATCTCTAGCTGCTTTAGGTTGAATGTGAATCTTGCCTGTTTATCCGAGTCTTGCCAAGTCACAAAGTTCATCCGTGTGATCTGGTTCCCTGCTAAGGCGGCAGTGTGCTAATCTGCCTGCAATTATCTACCTGAGGAACCATAAATGAAAGCAACGGTGCGCTGGCAGGAAAAAGTGTGTTTTGAAATTGAGTCTGGCTCTGGGCATAAATTGCTAGTGGACGGATCGCCTGATCATGGTGGTGAAAATCGCGGACCACGGCCAATGGAAATGATGTTAATGGGCGTTGGCGGTTGCTCATCATTCGATGTGATTCATATTCTGAAGAAGTCCCGTCAAGACGTCACCGATTGCCGCTGTGAGCTAACCGCCGAGCGCGCCGAAGATGAGGTGCCGGCCGTATTTACGGCAATCCATTTGCACTTTGTGGTAACCGGAAAGGCGCTTAAAGAACCCTTGGTGAAAAAGGCGATCGCCTTGTCGGTGGATAAATATTGTTCAGCCGCTACGATGCTCGTAAAAGGTGGCGTCGCGATTACACATGATTACGAGATGATTTCTTAATTAGAAGCGATAGCGTGACATTGGGGTATGCCGTTTTGGCGCTTGCGCACTATTTAATGGTACTATAGCGTTATCTTAATAAGAAAATTTTACTGCTTAAATAGTAGTTTGTTCGCATTAACACGACGAGACAGGGACAGGTTGGTTATGGCACTTCCAATTGAGGCATTCTACTAACATGGCTCGGCGGCAAGAGGCTGTGTCGGCAATACGTCCCATGACAAATATGGGGTGGTTGTTTTTTACCATCTTGGCGGGCGGCTTGGTGCATACCCTGGCATGCTGGCTGGCCTTGCAGCTGGATTTTTTTCGCGGCAATGACGCGGATTTTTACCAGCTATTTTCGGTCGTGTGGGGCGGTAATATTTTACTCCTCGCGGCGGGTGCGACCGGCCTGCTTTGGCGATTTAAACAGGACACAATCACCTTGTTGGTGCTGGGCTGGTCGACGCTGGTGGTTTTAGTGTCGGCCTTCTTTGTGGATCAAATTCGGCTGTGCATTATGGTGTTTTTCTTTGCCATCGTGCAGGCCGGTGTGTTCCATGCAAGCCGCAACATGTTGATTACGCTTGGTATTATTGCCTCCCTAGGGTATTTGGTTAGCATTGTTGTGGTGCATACCCTCTATCCGAGTTTGGTAGAGCTCACCGCTGAGCTGTCGCAATGGGCGGCGTTCACTTTGGTCACAGTCGGTGCGCTGGTGTTGGCGGTGGATATCACCACATTGCGCCATGCCGTGGTGGCCAAGAATAACGCACTAACCCACTTGATGGAGCGAGTGCGCACCATGGCAACCCACGACGAACTCACCGGGCTTTACAATCGGCGTTATGCCATGGAACGCATCGGCAAACTGCTTGGTCTTGCAGAACGCAACAATATTCCGCTTTATTTAGCCTATCTCGATTTGGACCATTTCAAGCAAATCAACGATACCTACGGCCATGCCTTTGGTGATCAGGTGCTTAGCCAGTTTGCTGAATTATTGCAGAACAACTTTACCGGCCAAGATTTCGCCGCGCGCATTGGTGGCGAAGAATTTTTATTAATTCTAGTTAATGAAACCCGCGATCAAGCACGCACCCGTTTGGATGAATTGCGTAAGCAATGGCAAGCTTGCCGATTTCCCGACCAGCCTGACGTGGAAATTACTATGTCTGCCGGGTTGGGTGCCTGCCATCAGCAAGACAGCCACGTGGAATGGATCGCACGTGTCGATCGTGCGCTCTACCAAGCCAAACAGTCGGGGCGTAACCGGCTGATAATGGCCGATAGCCAGCCGTCTTCCGAGGTGGTGTGATGCATTTGGAAAGCAGCCGAATCGAAGCCGCCCACACTGCCTTTGCGTCGCGTAGCACCAACATGCGACACCTCATAATGAGTCTCATTGTGGTGTTGGCCGAAATGCTAATGTGCTTTGCCTATGGCTGGGCGGGGCATGTGGCCATGCCGCTTACGTCTTGGGGCATTTTAATTGCCAGCTTGTGTGTGATGAGCCTGCTGTTTGTTTGGGTTGAACAAAGGCACCCGCCAAACTGGCTGTCGGGTCGCCGACAAGTGCTTATACTCACCATTTGGGCATCAGCCTGCTTTCTGATAACGGCTTATTTCCTCAATAAATACCGTATCAGCGCCATCATGTTCTTTTTCCCCATTCTGCTCATGGCATCATTCCGCCTGTCACGAGTGGTGCTGGTGGTGGTGTGCTGTATGACCACTATTGGCTACCTGGGAGTGCTTTTATTGGTCGCTTGGTTGCGGCCGCTGATTTTTAACCCCAGCGTAGAAGGGCTGCAGTGGGTTATTTTCACCGCCACGGTGTTTAGCTTTGTGATATCAGGCAGTACCGTGAGTCGCATTCGGCAAAACCTATCGCATGTAAATCGCGAGCTACGCAAATCCACACGCATACTCCGTGAGCAAGCTATTCGTGATGAACTCACCGGGTTGTTTAACCGGCGCTATCTGCTCAACACCCTTGAGCAGCAAAAGGCCATGGCGGAAACGGGCAACTACACTTTCTCGATTTGTTATTTGGATTTGGATCACTTCAAACAAATCAACGACACCTACGGCCATAACGTAGGGGATTATGTGCTGGAAAGAACCAGCCAAGTGTTGCGACAGGGAAGCCGAGAGGCAGACTATTGTGGCCGCTTGGGCGGTGAGGAGTTTCTGCTGATCTTGGTGGGCGACGAATTGGCCAGCGCAAAAATGGGAGCCGAAAGGTTGCGTATCCAGCTAGCTAATGAAGACTTCAGTAACGTAATGGGGTCAAGGAATGTCACCTTGTCTGCCGGGCTAGTGCAATTCCGGCCGGGGGAAACGGTCGATGGTTTGTTAAAGCGGGCAGATAGATGCTTATATCAAGCCAAGGAAAACGGCCGTAACTGCGTTTTCTGTGAATGAAAATGCCCCATTATGCGACAACACAATGGGGCATCAGTGATAACCGCCGAGTTTTAGATAGAGCGTGAAATCAACTCTTTCATAATCTCATTGGTGCCGCCGTAAATCCGGTTGGCGCGCATATCAATGTAAGCACGCGCAATGGGGTATTCCAGCATAAAGCCGTAACCGCCATGTAGCTGCACACACTCATCGATGATTTTGCAGACCAGATCCGATACCCAGTACTTGGCCGCACAGGCTGCCTCAATGCTGAGTTTCTTCTCTAGCACCAACTCCAAGCAGCGATCTACATAAACGCGTGCAATTTGCGCTTCCGATCGCATTTCGGCCATCTTGAAGCGGGTGTTTTGGAATTTCGCCACCGGGCGACCAAAGGCCTTACGTTCTTTGATGTATTCAGCAGTCGTCGCCAGGGCAAATTCACAACCGGCAGCACACATAATGGCAATCATCATGCGTTCCCAGGCCAGCTCTTGCATCAGCATGATGAAGCCCATGCCTTCCTGACCCAGCAGGTTTTCTTTTGGCACTTTTACATTGTCGAAGAACAGCTCGCAGGTGTCCTGGCCTTTCATGCCAACCTTGTTAAGTGGCTTGCCCTTGCTGAAGCCTTCCCAATCGGCTTCCACAATTAATAGCGACACATTGGAAGACTGTTTTTCGCCGTCGCCGGTTTTGGCGACAACAACGACCACATCCGCCAGGTAACCGTTGGTGATAAAGATTTTGGAGCCGTTCAGCACATAGTGATCGCCGTCCAGCTTAGCGGTGGTTTTCACGCCCTGCAGGTCAGAGCCGGTGCCTGGCTCGGTCATGGCAATGGCGGCAACCATTTCACCGCTGGCCATTTTCGGCAGGTAGTGTTTTTTCTGCTCTTCGGTGCCAAAGTTGTTGATGTAGTTGGCCACGATGTCAGAGTGCAACGAAAAGCCGGATGCCGAATCACCCACGCGGGCTTGTTCTTCCATCAGCACGACGCTGTACAGGCGATCTACACCCAGGCCGCCGTATTCTTCCGGCATGGTCGAGCAGAGCATGCCCAGCTCGCCGGCCTTATTCCATAGCGCGCGGTCGATGTGCTGTTGCTCTTCCCATTTTTCACGGTGTGGCGCAATTTCGGTTTCAAAGAAGCGGCGCACGGTTTTACGAAATGCTTCGTGATCCTCGTTGAAGAGGGTACGCGGAACCATGGGGGAAATAGCGGGGGGGACATGAATGTCGGCCATACTGACTCTCTCGTTGTCTTGAATTTGGTGAAAATTGCAAAGACTAGAGAATGTCGATGATGGCGACAGTCGTCAATGTCGCAATACGCGGGTAATTGACCAAATCGCTCAAAGGCAGGGAAGCCGGGTGACGTTTGCCACCCGGTAAAGCGTGCTTAGGCCGCTGCGTCTTCTATCAGTGTGGCCAGCTCGCCGGAATCGGCCATTTCTTGCAGGATATCACTGCCGCCGATTAGCTCGCCTTTCACCCATAGCTGGGGGAAGGTCGGCCAGTTGGCAAAGTCTTTCATGCCTTGGCGGATTTCAGGCGCTTCCAAAATATTGACGTAAGCAAAGGGTTTGCCCACGCCGGTCATAATATCGACCGCGCGTGCAGAAAAACCGCATTGCGGAAATTGGGGGGTGCCTTTCATGTAAAGGAGTACGGCATTTTCAGCCAATTGGCTTTTGATGACTTCAACAACGTCCATAAGAAAACCTGTGTGTCGAGGCGTATGAGGGGCGGTATTATACGGCAAACAACGTCAAAAACATACCGGCCGCAGTTTGCGGGTTGCCCGCTTGGGCGCTATGATTGGCAGCTTATTCGGCAGCAACCGCTGCCGTTTTTCGTTACAGGATATCTGCTTAGTTAAAGCGAGGTACGTCATGGCCGATCAATATTTGTTGCCCACCTACAAACGCCAACCTTTTAACGTGGCGCGCGGCGAAGGCATTTGGTTGTACGATGACCAAGGCAACGCCTATCTGGATGCGCTTTCAGGTATTGGCGTCAACTGCCTGGGGCACTGCCATCCGGTCATGACGAAGGCCATTGCCGAGCAATCGGCCAAGCTGTTTCATGTCTCCAATTATTACGGCATTCCCTCGCAATCGGCCTTGGCGGAAGCCATTTGCCGTTTGAGTGGCATGGAAAAAGTCTTTTTTGGCAACTCGGGTGCCGAAGCCAATGAAGCGGCATTGAAATTGGCGCGGCTGCATGGCCACCGTAAGGGTATCGATGAGCCGGTTGTCATCGTCATGGAAGGCGCTTTTCATGGCCGCACCTTGGCCACTCTAAGTGCCACGGCGAACCCGAAAGTACAAGCCGGTTTCGAGCCGTTAGTACCCGGCTTTATTCGCGTGCCATTCAACGACGCCGCTGCCGTTGAGAAGGCCTTGGCCGATCATGCCAACGCCGTTGCGGTATTGCTGGAGCCGGTGCAAGGTGAGGGCGGTATTAACCTGCCCGATAAGGGATATTTGGCAGCCTTGCGCAACATTTGCGACCAACAAGATGCCCTGCTGATGCTGGATGAAGTGCAATGCGGAAACGCGCGAAGCGGCACCTATTTTGCCTATCAGCAGGAAGACATTTTGCCCGACGTGGTCACCACCGCCAAAGGGCTGGGCGGTGGCTTGCCCATTGCTGCTGTACTAACAGCAGGAGCGGCTACTCCCTTAATGGGGCCGGGCAATCACGGCTCGACCTTTGGTGGCAATCCGCTGTGTACGGCGGCTGCTTTAGCGGTGGTGGGTGAGTTGGAAAAACTCTTGCCTGGCATTAACCAACGCGCTGACAAACTCTGCACAAAATTGGCAGAGAAATTGTCGTCGTTTTCTTTTTACCAAGGCACTCGTTATTTGGGTTTGATGATTGGTATTCAGTTGGCTAACGACTGCGTAGAGCTGGTGGATTTGGCACGCGAAGAGGGCCTGCTGATTAATGTGACGGCAGGCAGTGTGATTCGCCTGCTGCCCCCCTTGAATATCAGCGACGATGAAATCGATGAACTTTGTGAACGGCTCACGCGGGCTGTTACCCGTTTTGCCAACAGCGGAGGAGCCGCATGAAAGCACCACGCCATTTTCTGACACTATTGGATTTAGCGCCCGAAGAATTGGGTTATTTGATCGAGCGCGCCATTGAGCTGAAAACCATGCTCAAGCGTGGGCAATCGCATACACCCCTGTTGCACAAGACCCTGGGGATGATTTTCGAGAAATCATCCACCCGCACGCGTACCTCCTTTGAAGTGGGTATGACGCAATTTGGCGGCGCCAGCATTTTCTTGTCGCCGCGTGATACCCAGCTTGGGCGCGGCGAGCCGGTGGAAGACTCGGCGCGCGTCTTGTCACGCATGGTCGATGCGGTGATGATTCGCACCTTTGACCAGCAGCTCATTGAGACCTTTGCTGCGAATTCCCGCGTGCCGGTGATTAACGCCTTAACCGATATGTACCACCCCTGCCAGCTGCTGGCCGATGTGCAAACTTTTGTTGAGCATCGCGGCAGTATTCGCGGCAAGAAGGTGGTGTGGGTCGGCGATGGCAACAACATGTGCCATTCCTATATCAACGCCGCGCGTCAGTTTGATTTTCAGCTGGTGGCGACAGGCCCCGAAGGCTTTGACCCGGATGCCGCCCTGGTCGAAGCCAATAGCGACCGGGTCAAGCTAGAGCGTGACCCGGCTAAAGCCGTGGAAGACGCCAACCTGATCGTGACCGACGTTTGGGCATCGATGGGGCAAGAAGAAGAGCAAAAACAACGTGAGAAGGTGTTTGCCCCTTATCAGGTGAACACCGAGCTGCTGGATAAAGCCGCTGATGACGTGTTGTTCATGCACTGTTTGCCGGCACACCGTGGCGAAGAAGTCAGCGCGGCTGCTATGGACGATCCGCGCGCTGTGGTGTGGGATGAAGCCGAAAACCGGCTGCATGCCCAAAAAGCCTTGTTGGAATTTTTGTTGCGCGACTGATCAGCGCGATCAGTCTTCCGGGTTGGGGTTGGCGGGGATGCTATATTCCTCGTTGGCCCACTGTCCCAAATCAATCAGCTGACAGCGCTTGCTGCAAAAAGGGCGGTGCGCATTGTTTTTGTCGTAGCGAGCCGGTTTGCCGCATTGTGGGCAAGGGTGGATGCGAGCGTCAATATCAGCGTCTTCAGTCATAAAACCGTTCGGTTGTCTTGTCTAGTGGGCGAGAGACAGGTATTTCTGGTGCAAAGCATAAAGCGCCGCCTCCAGCGCCTCAAGTGACCCATCATTTAATACAATATCATCGGCATGTTGGCGGCGAATATCCCGCGCCATCTGCTTGTCGATAATCGCCTGAATTTGTGCGCTATTGCTGCCATCACGTTGGCTGGCTCGCTCAAGTTGCAGGCTTTCCGGCGCATCAATAAGTAAGATGCGGTTAGCCAACCGATGCTGCTCGGTTTCCAGCAACAAGGGTGACACCAATAACGCATAAGGAGAGGTGGCTGTCGTTAATTGTCGGCGTATTTCGGCTTCGATGGCAGGGTGGGTAATTGCTTCTAGCTGGCGTAGCTTGCTGTCATCGGCAAACACAATTTGGCGCAAGGCTCGTCGATCAAGCGCACCTTGCTCATCGAGTATGTGTTCGCCAAAATAATCGGCGATGGCTTGCAAGGCTGGTTGTCCTGGCTCCACCACCAGGCGGGCAACAAGATCCGCATCGACCACGGTAATGCCTTGTTTGGCTAAATAATCGCTAGCGGCGGTTTTGCCACTGCCAATGCCACCAGTTAGCCCCACGACAAACATTTAATGGCCGCCTATACCGGCAATCTGCAAATAACTCTGAATGAGTTGAGGCCCCCACAGCAGTGCGATCCATCCGGCAGCGGCCAAGTAAGGACCAAAGGGAATGCCCTGATCGCGCTTGACCAAACCGGTTGCCATTAGCAGGCCGCCGACAATAGCCCCCACCAGTGAGGACAATAAAATTACCAAAGGAAGATACTGCCAGCCCAGCCAAGCGCCTAGCGCCGCCAATAACTTGAAATCACCAAAGCCCATGCCTTCCTTGCCGGTGAGTAGCTTAAACAGCCAATACACACTCCACAGCACCAAATAACCTGCAGCCGCACCGATGACCGCATCAAATAGCGAGACAGGGCTAATATGAAAAGCGGCGAGTAGCAAACCCGCCCACAGCAAGGGCAGGGTGATGGAATCGGGCAGTAGGGTGGTATCAAAGTCTATCAGTGCCAGCGCAAGCAGTGTCCAAGAAGCAATGATAAGCGCAATAAGCCAAGCGGATGCACCCAGCTGCCAAGCACATACAGCGGCAACAACAGCACCAGCCAGCTCGACTAGCGGGTAGCGTTTGCTGATGGGTTCTTTGCATTGGCTGCAACGGCCGCGCAAGGCCAACCAGCTAACCACCGGAATATTTTCATACCAACGAATCAAATGGTGGCAATGCGGGCAGGCTGAGCGCGGTACGACCAAATTAAACGGTGTTTTGTCTTGGTCATTTTCTGGCAGCTCCAACAGCATTCGCGATTCCGCCTGCCAGCGTCGCTCCAACATAATGGGAATGCGGTACACCACCACATTAAGAAAGCTTCCCACCAGTAAACCCAGCAGGAAGCAAACAAGCACCAAAACGACAGGCTGCGACAGCAGCGAGAAAAGCTGTGAAGTCACCCGCCGACCACGCTGCCCAGTTGGAAAATTGGCAGGTACATGGCAATGATCAAGCCACCGACCAAGACACCCAACACGGCCATAATCAATGGCTCCATCATGCTGGTTAGGCCGTCAACCGCGTTGTCGACTTCTTCTTCATAATAGGTAGCCACTTTGGATAGCATTTCGTCTAGCGCACCGGATTCCTCGCCAATGGCTGTCATCTGTAGCGCCATACTGGGAAAGACACCAGTCTGGCGCATGGCAAACTGCAGCTGGGTACCAGTAGCGACATCATCGCGCACTTTATACACCGCTTCGCGGTAAACACAGTTACCGGTTGCCCCGGCGCAAGATTCCAGTGCCTCAATAAGTGGTACACCCGCCGAAAAGGTGGTCGACAACGTACGTGCATAACGGGCAATGGTCGATTTAAAAACAATGTCACCGGCAATGGGTAGCTTTAACACAATGCGGTCGAGCAGATCCGAAAAGGCTCGGCTGCGCTTTTTCGCCTGAAAGAAGATGACAAAGAAAGCGACAATGACCACAAGATAGAATAACCCGTTTTCTTGTAATCCCTTGGATAGATTAACCACAATTTGTGTTGGCACGGGTAGCGCTGCGCCAAAGTTGGAAAAGAGCTGCTGGAAAACCGGAACCACTTTCAACAACAAAATCACGGTGACGATAATGGCAACAAAGACCACCGTCATAGGATACTTTAAAGCCTTCTTAATCTTCTGTTTAAGCGCTTCACTCTTTTCTTTATAGGTAGCCACTCGATCTAGCATGGTTTCCAAGGCACCGGATTGCTCACCCGAATCAATTAGGCTGCAATAGAGATCATCGAAAATCAGCGGGTATTTACGCAGAGTGCTGGCAAAGCTGTTACCGGCTTCCACGTCTTGCTTGATGTTTGTCACAAGCTCTTGCATGCCAGAGTGATCCAAGCCTTCGGCGACAATACCAAAGGCCTGCACAAGTGGCACACCGGCTTTCGTCATGGTGGCGAGCTGGCGGGTAAAAATCGCCACATCAATGGGCTTGATTTTTTTCTTGCCGGTGCCAAACAAGGGTTTGGGTTTTTTGCGCACCTTAGTGGCAGCAATGCCTTGACGGCGTAAATCAGCGCGCACTAAGGCTGCGTTTTGACCCGGCATTTCGCCCTTTACTTTTGTCCCACGACGGTCTTTTCCCTCGTAGACAAAGATGGTTTTCTTAACGGCCTTTTTTGCCGCCTTTGGTGATGTTGCCATGACTCACCTTTTATTGTTTCTGTTGTTTGGTCTTGTTTAGCCGGAAGTGACCCGATCAACCTCTTCCAAGCTGGTTACGCCTTGTTTAACTTTCATCAAGCCGGAGCGATGCAGATCATTGAAGCCTTCTGCGCGGCATTGATCGGCAATCTCGATGGAGTTGCCATCCTCCATGATAATACGTTGCAGGGCATCTGTAATGCGAACAACTTCATAAACACCCGTACGGCCTTTATAGCCTTTATTGCAACGCTCACAGCCTTTGGGGCCGTAGATGGTAAATTCTTCTTTGAGGTCTTCCTCGGTGAAGCCCATTTCCAGCAGGCTATCGCGGGGAATATCTAATGGTTCCTTACAATTACTGCATAAACGGCGAGCCAATCGCTGGGCAATAATCAACACAACCGATGTGGCGATATTAAAAGACGGCACGCCCATGTTGCGTAAACGCGTCAGCGTTTCCGGTGCCGAATTGGTGTGCAGAGTTGACAACACCAAGTGGCCAGTCTGCGCGGCCTTTACCGCAATGCTAGCGGTCTCTAGGTCACGAATCTCACCCACCAGAATGACATCAGGATCCTGCCGCAAAAAGGCGCGTAGTGCTGATGCGAACGTCATGCCCTGTTTGGGGTTGACGTTTACCTGGTTAATGCCTTCCAGGTTGATTTCTACCGGGTCTTCCGCCGTCGAAATATTTAGCTCAGGCGTGTTGAGAATATTCACACCCGTGTACAGCGATACCGTTTTACCCGAGCCGGTGGGGCCGGTTACCAAGATAAGCCCTTGCGGCTTGCCCAAGGCATCCATGTAAAGCTGTTTTTGAGCATCCTCATAGCCCAGCGCATCAATGCCCATTTTGGCGCTTTCCGGATCCAAAATACGCAGCACGATCTTCTCGCCAAACAAGGTCGGGCAGGTGTTAACCCGGAAGTCGATCGCGCGCGTTTTGGAAATCTTTAATTTGATACGGCCATCTTGAGGAATACGCCGTTCGGAAATATCCATTTTGGACATTACCTTTAAACGAGCGGCAATTTTGGCCGCGCTGCCGATCGGTGGGCGTGTTATTTCTTTTAACACACCGTCTTGACGGAAGCGCACCCGATACATTTTTTCATAAGGTTCAAAGTGCAAGTCAGACGTGCCGTTTTTAATGGCGTCGATCAGCATCTTGTTAATGAACTTAACAATAGGCGCATCGTCTTCTGGTGATCCACTGACGCCATCGTCCTTGTCGTCATCTGAAGCGGCTTCTACATCAAGCCCGCCTAGATCATCATCCAGGCCCTCAAATGCCTTGCCATCGGCCTCGTTTTCCACCGCATCAATAAAACGCCCCAGCTTGTCGTCTTCAACGACAACTGTCTCGATACTAAGGCCGCCCGTATTAAAGCGAATTTCATCAATGCCCAAGAAATTAGTGGGGTCGGACATAGCCAAAAACAGACGGCTGCCGCGTTTATAGACGGGTAGGGCGCGATGCTTAATGATGAGCTTGGTGTCAACGATATTTTTAGGAAGCGATTCGGGCATAAATGCCGATAAATCCAGCAGCGGGTCACCAAACTCAGTTGAAGCCGCCTCGGCAATGGTGCGCGACTTGGCAACGCCTTTATCCACCAAATAAGTGACAAGCGATACGCGTTCGCGTTTGGCGCTATCAACAGCGTCGCGCATGGCCTCGGCGGTAACCAGCTCGTCCTGTACCAAACGCCGAGCCAAGCCAGATAAGGAAGAATGTTGTTGGTCTGCCATTTTCTTGAAATTATATGTGGTAAATAAACCCCGCATTGGCGGTAGCTGACCACTTGCATTTGTGGCGCCTACCGAATGCAACCAATCACCACTCTACACAGAAAGTACCAAGTGTACCAGTGATTGATTCTGGTAAATCATGTGGTTGCATCAACAATATCAAGAAAGGTATGAGAAGTCGTTCAAGTTTCAGCCCACATGCGCAGCAAATTGTGATAATTGCCGGTGAGCTGTACCACCGCCTCGCGATCGGCACCCGTTTCCGTCAAGCGGGTAATAGCCTGATCCATTTCCAGCAGCATACGGCGCTGTTCCCCGTCACGCACCATGCTCTGAATCCAGAAAAATGACGCCAGCCGTTGTCCCTCGGTGACCGGTGTAACGCGGTGCAGGCTAGACGAGGGGTATAAAATCAAATCACCGGCAGGCAGCTTCACTTCATGTTCGCCGTAGGTATCGCTGACAATCAGCTCGCCGCCTTCATAGCTGTCCGGTTCGGAAATAAACAACGTACACGACAAATCCGAGCGCATCTGACGGCCATCGTCCATGCCCATCACCGAGCCATCAATGTGATTCCCATAGGTGCCGCCGCCCGCATAGCGATTGAACAAAGGCGGCAAGATGCGTAAGGGCAGGGCCGCCGCAAAAAATAGCGGTTGGCGACGCAATGCCGTCAGCACCCGATCGCCAAGCTGTTGTCGCAAGGCGCTGGTTTTCGCCAGCTGCTGGTTGCGCTTTACCTCAGCTCCCTGTGCTCCCACCGTTTCGCGTCCGTCCGTCCAGTCGCTGCTGGCTGCCAATTGCTGACGCATATCGACCACTTCGTCTGCGCTTAATACATTGGGGATATGCAACATCATGGGGTCTGCTCCTTTGGGGTGACGATAGCCCAGTGTACCGGATTGAGGACACAAGGTTTTGATCTAACACAAAGTAAACAGGGCGCACGCGGCGCCCTGTTTGGTCAGCTAAAACGCGGACGTTTAGAAGCTGTAGTTGACGCTCAAGATGGCAGAGCGTGGTTCGCCAGGGGTATAGCGGTAGCCACTTTTGTTGATGGCGGCTACATACTCTTCATCCGTTACGTTGTAAACGTTCAGCTGTACGCTGAGCTGTTTGGTAACTGGGTAGCTTGCCATGGCATCAACCACCCAGTAGCCGTCTGTATGCTCAGGGGTGCCAGCCGCGCCATCTGCTCCACGGGTTAGGCCGTCGGTGTAGCGAGCACCGCCACCAATAACTAAGCCAAAGGGCAGGCGGTAGGTCGTCCAGCTGGTGAAGGCATAGTCAGGTGTATAGGCAAATGTCTTGTCATCCTTGTCGTTAGTGTCCGAGTTGCCCTTGGTAATTTCCGAATCCAGAGTGGTGAAGCCGGCGCTAACATTCCAATTGCGAGAAATTTGACCAGTCGCGGTCAATTCCACACCCTGGATGCGACGTTCACCAATTTGGGCGTAACCGTCTGCGCGACTGCCCTCTACTTGGTTGGTAAGCGTTGTGCGATAAAAGGCGGCGGTCAACAACAAGCGATTGTCTGCCAGTTGCCATTTGGTGCCCACTTCTGCAGACGCAAACTCTTGCGGATCATAGATGGCGTTGGCAGCAGAACTTTCCCGGCTGCTGAATTCCAGGCTGGCACCGCCAGGAGGCTGAGACGCGACAGCGTAATCGACGTACACATTACCATTTTCAGTGATGTGGTAGAGGCCACCTACCTGCCAAGAGAAGAGGTTTTCGCTTACGCTAGCATTTATATCGGGAACCACGGTGCCATTCGGGTTGCTGCCGCAATCAGGCCCACGACCTCCACATACGCCTGTGTTCTCATAATCGAGGCTATAATGATCTAGTCTAACGCCTGCGGTTAACTGGAAGGCTTCGCCAAACTCTATGGTGTCGAAGAGGTAGATGGCGGCTGTGCGCAACTCACCTTCGCCACCGGCACCTGTGCCAACTACATCATAGCCGCCCTCATGAACTGGGTTGTACATATTGACGTTGGCTAGACCAGGCAATGCTTTAGTATCACGCTGCTCGATTTTTTCTCGTGAAAACTCAATGCCATAAGACAGGGTATGGTCAACATTTTCACCATTAATTGTTTGCACGATACCAGACTGGTTGCTGATCACCTTGTTGGTCTGGTCTTTGGTGTTATCAAGCCGCGGCATGGTAAGAGCATTTAAAGGGGTTGATGCATTATGACCCGCTCCCGTTAATTGCCCTGCGCTTGCCATAAATGCAGTGATCAAATAGTCCTGATGAATGCGTGACCAACGTGTTGTGTTGTAGAAGGTCTTGTTGGCATCAATATCTTGTTCAAAGATAATTGTCGCCATATCGACGGTGACATCATCATAGTCGTCACTGGTGCCATAGAAGTTTTCCGAGTCTACCTTTGGTGCACCATCTAGTTGTGGAAAGGCAGATGAATCCGGGCTGCTGTAGCCGGGCAATCCGACTGTCACTACACCACCATCAGGCACATTATTTTGCTCTGTATGCAGCAAATTGATATGCAAGCGTGTGTCTGTGCCTAGGCCAAAGGAAACTGCCGGTGCGATGCCCCAGCGCTTGTCTTCGACTTTATCACGACCGGGAACGCCGCTGTCTTGCCACATGGCGTTCAAACGCACGGCAGTGGTATCGCTAACTTGTTGGTTAATGTCAAACGTTGTGCGTTTTTGGCTGTCTGTGCCTACGCTTGCATTGATGCTGCCAAAGTCACCTTTGCGGGCACGCTTAGTCACCATGTTGATTGAACCGCCAGGTGTCGTGCGGCCATAGTTGGTGCCGTTAGGGCCTTTAATGACTTCGATCTGTTCAGTGTTAAACGTGTCGCGAGAAATAGAGCCGGTGTTGCGTACACCGTCGACATAAATCGAACCCGAGGCATCAAAGCCGCGCATATAAACGGTGTCGCCCGTATTCGTTGCGCCGTTCTCACCCAGATTAAATGTGCCGACGCCAGCCGAGTTGCGTAATGCTTCGGTTAGGGTGGTGGCGTGTTGATCTTCTATCAGATCTTTGGAAATGACCTGTACCGTTTGCGGAGTGTCTGCGATGGGCTGCGTAAAACGGCTGGATTCGAGGTGGCTCGAATGGTAATCCCCCACAACAGGCGCTTGTTTGTCGGCATTAACCGATACTTCCGACAAGTTAATGGTATTGCCTTCAGCAGCGGTGGCCGTAGTTGCCATCATGCCGGCCAACAAAGCTGTGCCAACACCAACCCCAGTCGCTAGCTTAGTGCGTTTTACCGCGTGCTTGCGTTGTTTTACGTGCGCCATATTGCAGAATCTCCAAAATGATACATTGGCACGCCGCCGCAAACCGGCAACGTGCGCCTAAAAGCGACTCAGCTTTCCGTAACGCAGGTGAGGGAATGGACCTGCCGAAAAGCTGAGTCCGGTAATCATAATCATAATGAGAATGATTCGCAATAATTTTCTTAAGAAATTTTGCAGGGCAACGCACAATAGCCGCTAAGTTGCTACTAGAGCGCATCTAACCGCGAGTTGGGGAGAAGGTAGGCCTGACCAGATTAACCTTTATAGCCCGCCGCTTCCTCATGCACCTGGTCTGGGCGCAAATAGCCGCGTAGCCATTCGGCGAATGCCTCTTTGGAAAGCTCGCCCTCAGCCAATGCCAAATAACGCGGAAACAAATCTTCATCGCGGGCTGACAGTTGCTGCCCATTCAAGTTAATAAACGTCTCACAAGACACTGCCGCTGTGCGTTTATTGCCATCAGAAAACGGATGGTTACGCGCCAGCCCAAATGCCAATGAAGCAGCGAGGTCGGCTAAATCAGGGACATCGCCATAAGCCGCTAGCTGTTGTGGCCTAGCTAAAGCGGATTCCAGTGCGTTCTCATCACGCACGCCATCAATGCCGCCATATTCCGCCAGCTGACAATCGTGAATGGCCAATACCAGATCCTTGGTTAACCAAATCCAATCCATGATTAATTCTCCGACAAAGCATGCAATAAATTACGACGACGGCGCATCACCTTCTCGGCTACCTCCATCTGCGCCGCAAAATCCGCATCATAAGCCGTCATCTTGAACCCATCGGGCGTTTCGGAAAGATACACTTCGTCACCTTTCTCCATGCGTAGCTGTGCCAACAACTCACGCGGCAGCACCACACCCACCGAATTACCAATACGCGTCAGTTTTAGTTTGTAGTTCATAGCTCGTCTCCTATCGTTATAACACACATTATAACACCCGGAAGAAAATCCCCCAACAAAACCGAACGGTGTTCGTTCGTGACTTACAATCGCACTCGCCTAATTGAAAAGCACTCAGTTGGGTATGCTAACCTGGCATCGTGTAAGGGATTTAACGTCTGGCGTCGGGGGGGGGGGGGGGGGGGGCCCGGAGGAAAAAAAAAAAAAAAGAGGCTAGA
>CAYVZZ010000008.1:0-504 GCA_964456185.1 uncultured Alcanivoracaceae bacterium | reverse complement strand
GTCCGCTCCTACAGTGTAATCAACCACTTGCGTAGGAACGGACCCTGTCCGCGACACCAAGCGCCTGCAAGAGAGCAATCGCGTGAAATGCGTTAGAAGCTCATCAAACCGGAATGAACTAGTGCTGCAAATCTTCCTCTAGCACCATGCGGACATAGCGTGAATAAGGAATATTAAGCGCCTTCGCTTTTGCACGAACTGCATCCATTAGTTCCGCCGGTAAGCGCATATTGAGAGCAGCTTCTTTACGTTGCAATTCAAACCTGACCGGTTTGAAGTTCGACAAATCGTAGTCAGTCAAATCTTCAGTAGCCACAAATTGCTCAGCCTCCGCATCACTGCGTAAGGAGGGGATGGTTTTTCTTTTATCGGGCGTTTTCATAGTGCTCAACCTCCTTCTGATGCATATAACGGGCGCGTATTTGGCGCAACTTACACTTTCCCTGATTTTACCCGAAAGTAAAAACACAAAAAAGTAACGACCCGCAGGCCTTTTGCCGATAG
>CAYVZZ010000007.1:19670-40848 GCA_964456185.1 uncultured Alcanivoracaceae bacterium | reverse complement strand
TCATGCCGCCCATGCCACCCATGCCGCCCATACCAGGCGCTGCGGGTGCTGCTGCACCGGCATTTTCTTCCGGCTTGTCTGCCACCATGGCTTCGGTGGTAATCATCAAGCCAGCAACAGAGGCGGCTGCCTGCAATGCAGTACGGGTTACCTTGGCCGGGTCGATAATGCCCAGTTCCAGCAGGTCGCCGTATTCGCCATTAGCAGCGTTGTAGCCATAGTTGCCTTCACCGTTGCGAACGGCTTGCAGTACAACAGAGGCTTCGCCACCGGCATTGGTGACGATTTGGCGCAGCGGCGCTTCCATGGCACGCAGTGCCAAAGCCACACCGGCTTGCTGCTCTTCGTTGTCGCCTTTGATCTCACCGGCATTAACCAGCGCACGCACCAGGGCAACACCGCCGCCAGCAACCACGCCTTCTTCTACCGCCGCACGAGTGGCGTGCAGGGCATCGTCAACACGGGCTTTCTTCTCTTTCATTTCCACTTCGGTGGCTGCACCAATCTTGATCACGGCAACACCGCCAGACAGCTTGGCAACACGCTCTTGCAGCTTCTCGCGATCGTAATCGGAAGAGGAGTTGTCGATTTCACGACGAATCTGCTCGACACGTGCGTCGATGTCGTCTTGCTGGCCTGCGCCATCCACCACAGTGGTGCTGTCCTTGTCGATGTTGACTTTCTTGGCCGTGCCCAAATCTTCGATAGAAGCGTTGTCCAAAGACAGCCCCACTTCTTCGCTGATCACGGTGCCGCCAGTCAGAATAGCGATGTCTTGCAGCATAGCTTTACGACGGTCGCCGAAACCAGGGGCTTTCACGGCCGCACACTTGATGATGCCGCGCATGTTGTTGACTACCAGAGTAGCCAGCGCTTCGCCTTCGATGTCTTCAGCGATGATTAGCAACGGCTTGCTGGCCTTGGAGACTTCTTCCAATACCGGCAGTAGTTCGCGGATGTTGGAGATTTTCTTATCAACCAACAGAATGTAGGGGCTGTCCAACTCGACCTGCATTTTTTCCTGGTTGTTGATGAAGTAGGGAGACAGGTAGCCACGATCGAACTGCATGCCTTCTACGACGTCCAGTTCGTTTTGCAGTGACTGGCCTTCTTCTACGGTAATCACGCCTTCTTTGCCGACTTTGTCCATAGCTTGGGCAATGATTTCACCGACAGAGGAATCCGAGTTGGCAGACAGGGTGCCGACCTGCTCGATGCTCTTATTGGTGTCGCAAGGCGTGGACAGTTTCTTCAGCTCGGCAACAACGGCTTCAGTGGCTTTGTCGATGCCGCGCTTAAGATCCATCGGGTTCATGCCAGCGGCAACGCTTTTGAGGCCTTCGCCAACGATGGCTTGAGCCAATACGGTCGCAGTGGTGGTGCCGTCACCGGCTTCGTCGTTTGCTTTAGACGCCACTTCTTTCACCATTTGCGCGCCCATGTTTTCGAACTTGTCTTCCAGCTCGATATCTTTAGCAACGGATACGCCATCTTTAGTGATCAGCGGTGCGCCAAATGATTTGTCCAGTACCACATTGCGGCCTTTCGGACCCAAGGTGACTTTAACGGCGTCGGCCAGGGTGTTTACGCCACGCTGCATGCGGGCACGGGCATCATCACGAAATAAAACTTCTTTAGCCATTATTCAAATTCCTTAAAAATTCGTTGTCAGATAAGAGACGGTTATTTTTCAATAACACCTAAGATGTCAGACTCGCTCATCACCAGCAGCTCTTCGCCGTCTACTTTCACAGTGTTACCGGCAAATTGACCAAAGATAACGTTGTCGCCAACTTTTACGTCCAACGGACGTACATCGCCGTTATCGTTAACTTTGCCATTGCCGACGGCCAGCACTTCGCCCCGGGACGGCTTTTCGGTAGCAGAACCCGGCAGCACAATGCCACCTGCCGATTTGGTTTCTTCATCTTCGCGGCGAACTACCACGCGATCATGCAAAGGACGAATTTTCATCGTTTCTGTTCTCCAGTTTGAACTGTACTGTGTTAATGCCCGTTGAATCGGGTTGGTTGCTTTTTCGAGCCGATTAGCACTCGACTTGTTAGAGTGCTAATCATAGGCTCAACCTCAAGTGAGTCAAGAGGCTCGCTACCTTTATTGGGGGTGGCAAAAAGCTTTTTCAAGGGGGGATGGGTAATTTGTATACTATGACACCAATAACCGCTTTCAGGAGGGCAATAATGGCAATTGATACCTCGCCGGAAGGCGAGTTTGCCTGCATGGTGTACGAATGGTTAAGCGCGGTGCCGGCAGGGCGGGTGACCAGTTATGGGCGCTTGGCTCGTCTGGCGCAACACCCGCGACATGCGCGCTTTGTGGGACGTTTAATGTCACAGCTACCTAAAGATACCAAGCTGCCGTGGTGGCGTGTATTGCGTAGTGATGGCCGGCTGGCGTGCCAGCGTTTAGCCCTGCAGCAGACGCGGTTACAAGAAGAAGGCGTGGTGATACTGGGTGATCGGGTGCCCAAACGGTTTTTTTGGGAGCCCTGAGGTTCCCTGAGTGGTTTTGAAAGTTGTCGAAACATAATCCCTGTTTCGGGGTGATAGGGAGTATGCGACACTGCAGCGTCTCTTTTATTTGATGGTTTGACGGATCAATTACATGCCGCAACAGCGCACCAGCTGGCAAGACACCTTTAAAGCATTTTGGCATCCACGTGTCATCACCATGCTGTTCTATGGATTCTCTGCGGGGATTCCCTTATTACTGATCTTTTCGTCTTTATCGCTGTGGCTGCGCGAAGCCGGTATTGATCGTGCCACGGTGACGTATTTTAGCTGGGCGGCCCTGGCTTATTCATTCAAATTCGTCTGGGCACCTCTGATCGACCGGCTACCGGTGCCCGTTTTGACGCGCGTGCTAGGGCGTCGTCGTGCCTGGCTGTTGGTGGCGCAGCTTGCCATAGCTACCTCAATCATCCTTATTGCCCAGGTGAATCCTGCTCGTCCCGATACATTGGAATGGATGGCGTTAGCAGTGGTGTTGTTGGGGTTTTCGGCGGCCACGCAAGATATCGTTATTGATGCCTATCGTATTGAGTCTGCGGGTGCCGAGTTGCAGGCCATGATGTCGTCGACTTACATCGCCGGTTATCGCATCGGTATGGTGGTATCGGGGGCGGGGGCTTTGTTGCTGGCCAGTATTTGGGGGTCGTCATCTGAACAGTACAGTTTTGCCGCTTGGCATCTGACCTATTTGGCCATGGCCGCCACTATGTTAGTGGGCATCATCACCACGCTGGTGATTCGCGAGCCGGACATTCATCAGCCATCGCTTTATCAATATCGAAGCGGGCAGTATGCCAAGTTTGTCGGGTTGTTCGTCTTAAGCGTGCTGGCGTTTATTGGAGTGTATTGGTTTTCTGCCGAGCCAGTGGTGCAGTTGTCTGCTGCATTAACACAATGGATGCACAATGAAGTGCTGGCCAGTTTGCTGGTCGAAATGGGGCGTTTGGCGTTGGCCGTGTTAGTCGCGGGCACAGTGGTCAAGCTGTTGTCGTTTTCGCCTTTATACGAGCCGCAGTTGGTGCGGGAAAGTTACCTTGAGCCAGTGCGCGATTTCTTCAAGCGCTATGGCACCAGCATGGCGTGGCTATTGTTGGCCTTCATCGGTCTGTATCGCATTTCCGACATCGTGCTGGGCGTGATATCCAATGTGTTTTATCAAGACATGGGATTCACCAAAATCGAAATCGCCACCGTGGTGAAAACCTTTGGGCTGTTTATGACCATCGCCGGCGGCTTTCTCGGTGGTATCTTGGCCATGCGCATGGGCGTGTTGCGCATTCTTTATTTGGGGGCCTGGCTCAGCGCCGGCACCAACTTAATGTTTGTGTGGCTCGCCCAAGAAGGACACAACATCCATTTACTCTACCTCGTTATTTCGGCAGACAATCTAACGGCCGGCTTGGCGAGCGCAGCCTTTGTGGCCTTTTTATCGCGTTTGACCAACGTGTCGTTTACCGCAATGCAATACGCGATTTTCAGCTCGCTGATGACGTTGATTCCCAAGATGATAGGCGGCTACTCTGGAAGCATGGTAGACAGCATTGGTTATAGCCATTTCTTTTGGTTCACGGCACTCATAGGTGTGCCGGTTTTGATCTTGATATTGTTGTTAAAACGTCGCAAATTGTTCGATGATTGACCAATTATATGGTCGTGCTAGACGGTATTGTTGTAAGGTCGTAGTCACGACTGTGACAAAGTCCACAAAACCGGTATAGTTTCCGCATAAATAATAAAGAACATGGAGTCTAAACCGTATGCGTCCGAAACCCCTTTCCATTCTCATTGTGGATGACGCGCGTTTCTCCACCACTGTTGTGCAACGGACGTTAACCCATGCCGGTTATGCCGACATTCGCACCGCACCGTCTGGTGAAGAAGCCCTAAAGCAATTGGACGATCGCACCGCCGATATTTTGGTCGCCGACTGGCTGATGCCAGAAATGGATGGCCTGACCTTAACGCGTCATGTGCGCCAACTGGATGAAGTGTTAAATCGCTACACCTATGTCATCTTGCTGACGGCAAAAGAAGGGGCCGATGCTTTGCAAGAAGCTTTCGATGAAGGCGTCGATGATTTTGTTCATAAGGCCGCCATGGCCGAAGAAATGCTGCCGCGCATTATGGCCGCCGAGCGTCTGGCCATGCGCCATAATCGCTTGCTCAATGACAACCAACGGCTGATCGACGCCAATGGTCGTCTGCGCAAACAAACCTCATTAGATCCGCTCACTGGCATGGATACAGCCGCGCAATTTATGCGGCGTTTGTCGGGTGTCATTAAGCACAGTAAAAAACGCGGTGGGCGTTGTGCCATCGTCCTGTTGCACATCGACAATTTTGGTGAGCTACAGCAGCAACATAAGATCAGCACATTAAAGCAGCTATTGCTGGCCTTTAGCCGTCGCTTGACCCGTCTGGTGCGTCCCATGGATATCCTCGGGCGACTCAACAACCAAACCTTTGGGTTGGTAACCTACCAGGACACCAACAATCGCCTGACGCTGGGGAGTTTCAAGCGCTTATATGACCACTTAAATAACAAAGCATTCCGTACCGGCGCGGGGTATATGACGCTTAAAGTCAGCGTGTCCATGAGCGAAAACGATGGCTACTCCTGTGATGCTAAAGCCATGCTCGAACAAACCTTTTCCGGGCTACAAAAATCACGCGAGCAAGGCACTATCGTCGACGTTCCTTTGGTCGGTAAAGCCGAAGTCGAATGACATGGCACCTGTTAGGAGCCGGAGCCATGGGCAGCTTGGCTGCCAGCTACTTGCAGCAAAGTGGCGAAACCGTCACCGCGCTGCACCCATCCGCCACTCATCTAACGCGAGAGCTGCATTGGCCATCGGGCGAGAAAACCCGGCTCAATTTGCCCGCGTATTCGTCCGCTGATCACATCTCCCATTTGCTGGTGGCGACAAAAGCCGCTCAAACTGCGGACGCCATTGCGCCGCATTTAGCCTCATTGCACCACGACGCCGTGATCGTGTGTTTGCAGAATGGCATGGGGCAGTGGGCATCATTACCAGATGCCTTACACCGAGTTACCGCCATTACCACCAACGCGGCATTTCGGCAGGGAAACAGCGTCACCGTTGTAGCAGAAAATGCCACCTGGCTAGGCGATGGTTCCGCAACATCACCCGAATGGGTTGCCACTTTGCAGACAAGCTGGCCGGGGTTGGCCTGGACAGCGGATATTAACCAGCGACAACTGGCGAAACTGGCCATTAACGCCGTGATTAACCCCTTAACGGCCATACACCAATGCCGCAACGGTGAGCTGTTAGCACCCTCGCGCTATACCGAGCTAGTTGCTTTGGCAAACGAAATCGACCGCATCCTTTGTGGATACTCCGCCCACTGGCAAGGCAATACCTTGCGTCAAGCAGAACAAGTGGCACAACAAACCGCTCATAACATTTCCTCTATGCTGGCCGATGTGCAAGCGGGGCGTCCCACGGAGATTGATTTCATCAATGGCTGGCTAGTCGCCCAAGCCGATCGGTTGGGTATCGATGCACCGGTTAACAGAGCCTGCTGGCGGCAGCTTTCTACTGCTTGACCAGCAAGAAAGCAGTCTTTATTGTGTGCCGCAACAGGGTGCGCCCAGCCATTGTAATGGGCGAGAATCGGGAAACAGGTGAAAAGCCTGTGCTGCCCCCGCAACGGTAAATTGTCATCGTTTGATGGCACAAGCCCGGAGACCGGCCCTGTAGGGATCTGCGTCATCGCTTTATCGCGCAGGTGTACGGAGGGTGCATAGGAGCAACCAATGAAACGATTTACCAAGCGGCCACTGGCTGTCAGCTTGTCTTTTATTCTCACCATGGGTGCTGCTAACAGCGCCATCGCTGCCAAGGATGCGCAAACCACCAAACAACTGCCAGAAGTTGAGGTGTCCGCCTCACGCACGGCGGCTAACGCGGATGTGTTGCCTGTGGGGAAGGTGGTTATTGATCGCCAGCAATTAGATAGCATGCCAGCTACCAATCTGGCCGACGCCTTACGTAGTATTGGCGGTATTAATATTTCCAGCTACTACGGAACAGGTCTTTCCGGTGTAAAAAGTAGCGTCGATATGACCGGCTTCGGCGAAACGGCTGGCCACAATACACTGATTTTGTTGAATGGTCGTCGCCTAAATCATGTGGATAACTCCAGTGTTAATCTGAGCTCCATCCCCTTGGAGGCCATCGAACGTATTGAAGTGTTGCCGGGCTCAGGTAGCGTGTTATACGGCAGCGGTGCCGCCGGTGGGGTGGTGAATGTGATTACCCGTGACCATTATGAAAATGGTGGGCGCATTGAAGCGACTGTTGGTGAATTCGATACCCGGGGCGGCGCTTTGCAGGGGAGTTTTAACGTCGGCAACGTGGATGGCATGTTAAGCCTGTCGCGCTTGTTGAGCGATGGCTATCGGGACAACAATGCCACCAAGCAAAGCCATGCTTTTGGTAGCCTACGTTACGCTACCGATGAAACCGCCTATTACATGACAATTTTGGCAGGCAAGCAGAATACGGGGCTGCCAGGTGCTATTAGCGACAGCCAATTGAAGACAACCTATACTGCTGCTGACACTCCTTTTAATTGGGCTGAAGGGAAAACTGTGCGTATTTTGCCCGGCATGGGAATGCAGCTGACAGACAACATTACACTGCATCTCGATACGGGTTTTATGAAGCGAGAGCAAAGCTCGGGTTTTTATAAATATGGCACGTCATTGGGAGGTAAAACGGCGCGCAGCCTGTCAGTGAGCCCGCGCCTCAACGGGCACTTTGATGCTTTTGGTTTAGCCAACCGCTGGACAGTGGGTATTGACTATCAGCGCACCCGTTATCATGCCGATTCAACCTCTCCTTGGGCAACAAGCCACGAGCGCTATGAGCGTAATGTGCAGGCTGTTTATGGTCAAAACAGCATCGCGCTGCTGGATAATACCTGGTTGACGTTGGGCGCTCGCCACGAATGGCTAAAACTTGATGGCAATGCGGCGGTTAACCTTCCCAAAGACGAATCACCACAAGTAGGTATGTGGAGTGCCGGTATCCGTCACGCGTTAAGTGATAAGGTGTCTTTGTTTGCCAAAGTAGCACGCTATGCTAGCGTTGACGAGCTGCGCTATTGGGCGGGTCCCAAACAGATTCAGACTGGTAAGGTCTACACCCTTGGCGCAAGTTGGCACAATGGTGTGCAATACTCTACGTTAACGGCGTGGTCTGGTGATTACAGCAATGAAATTGCTTACGACGCTATGACATTTAGCAACTACAACCTAGATGACACCGAACGCTCTGGTGTGAGCTTGAATAGCTATTGGGAGTTAACCGAGAAGCTGCACCTCACCATCGCGGGCAGTTACCAAGAGGCGCATTTTGCCGAGGGGCCGCTTGATGGACATGACGTTCCCTTGGTGCCTAACCTAACAGGTTACGCACGGTTCGATTGGCAGATTACCTCTCGCTTGCTTTTGTCATTGTCAGAGCGTTACGTGGGTGAGAAACACTACGACAATGATGCCGACAATCATGTAGGCGAAAATATTCCTGACTACCGATGGATGAACATTGCTTTAACTTGGCAGTCCAATAAGCCAAATGGCGTTTACATTAGCGCTATTTTGCACAATGCGGAAAACAAGGAAGGGGCTTACGATTACGCCGCTGCTAGTCCGACAGGTACTAACTTTAATGCCTATCCTCTACCGGGGCGCTACCTCATCGTTAAAGCCGGTGTCGATTTTTAACTAGAGGTGTCTAGTTGTCGCCGACAGGGTCGGCTCCTACACAGGCAATTGTCCCCCTGTAGGAGCTGACCCTGTCAGCGACGCCAAACCATCAAACCCCACCTAGCCACGCTATTCTGCAAATTCTTCGATGAGCGCCAAAAATGTCTCCCCATAAGCCTCCAATTTTTTATCCCCCACGCCACTAATTTTGGCCATTTCACGCAAGTTGCCGGGGCGTTGGTGCACCATGTCTACCAGTGTAGCATCGTGGAAAACCACATAAGGCGGTACGCCCGCTTCTTTCGCTAGGCGTGTGCGGCATTCGCGTAAGGCGTCCCACAAGGGTTGGTCGGCTTCTTCAATGGGTAAGGGTTGGCGCTTGGCCTTGGGCACTTTGGCTTTTTTAACCAAGGTATCGCGTCGTAATTCCAGTATTTCTTCGCCGCGTAATACACCGCGACACGTGTCGCTCAGCCGCAGGCCGCCATAGCCGTCCACATCGACCAGCAACAATCCACGGGCAATCAGCTGGCGGTAGATGGTGCGCCATTGGGTAGCGTTGTATTCCCCGCCAATGTCCCAGGTGGAAATCCGGTCGTGGCCGGCGCGCTGTACCTTGTCGGTGAGGTGGCCGGTGAGCACATCCACCAAGTGGGTCACGCCAAAACGCTGGCCGGTGCGATAGACACAGCTTAATGCCTTTTGCGCCGCTTCCGTGGCATCAAACACCTCGGGCGGTTGCAAGCAGGTATCGCAATTACCGCAAGGCTCGGGCAGTGTTTCACCAAAATATTCCAGCAGCATTTGCCGACGGCAATGGGTGGTCTCACAAAGCGCGAGGATGGATTCCAGCTGCCGGTGTCGATTGCGTTTGAATTGCTCATCGCCATCCGATTGCGCCAGCATTTGTTTATGCCGAATGGCATCCTGCAGCCCATAGGCCATCCAGGCGGTGGCAGGCTGGCCGTCCCGTCCGGCACGCCCGGTTTCCTGATAATAGCCTTCCAGACTTTTCGGCATATCCAGATGCGCCACAAAGCGCACGTCCGGTTTGTCGATGCCCATGCCGAAGGCGACGGTCGCCACCATGACAATACCGTCTTCACGCAGAAAGCGTTGTTGGTGAAGCTGGCGGGTGTTGGCCGACAACCCGGCGTGATAGGGCAGTGCCGCGATGCCTTGCTGGCTCAACCAGTCGGCCGTTTGCTCGACTTTTTTACGGGACAGGCAATATACGATACCGGCATCACCCAAGTGTTCGGTTTCGAGCAGGCGCAACAGTTGCTTGCGGGCACTTTTCTTCGGCTCGATGCGATACTGAATGTTGGGGCGATCAAAGCTGGATACAAATTGCGCCGCTTGTTCCAACCCCAGCCGCTGGGCAATTTCACGGCGTGTGCGCGGGTCGGCTGTGGCGGTCAGCGCAATGCGCGGCACGTCAGGGAAGTGTTCATGCAATAGTGAAAGCTGTAAATAATCGCTACGGAAATCATGTCCCCATTGCGCCACACAATGGGCTTCGTCAATGGCAAACAAGGCGATGGGGGACTCTTTTAGCAATGCCAAAGTACGCGGCTGAGTGAGGCGTTCTGGTGCCACATACAGCAAATCCAGCTCGCCCTGGCGCAACTCGTGGGCCAAATGATTGGCTTCATCAAACGACAGGGTGGAGTTGAGAAAGCCCGCGCGAATGCCCAGTGCGCGCAATGCATCCACCTGATCTTGCATCAGCGCAATCAGCGGGCTGATGACCACGCCAGCCCCTTGGCGCAACAAAGCAGGAATTTGATAGCACAGCGATTTGCCGCCGCCCGTGGGCATTAATACTAGTGCATCCTGGCCGGCCACCAGTGTATCGATGATGGCCGCTTGCTGGCCGCGAAACGCATGGTAGCCGAAGGTATGCTGGAGAAGGTGTAAAGGTGTTGTCATGCCGCGAGTATAACGGAAAGCCGCCAGCGTGTTTGTCAGCCTTCGCTGACGGTGACTTGATGAATGGCCAATTCTTTCTGTCGGCGCTCGAGCTCAGGGTCGATCGCTGCCGTTACCGCTTCAATGGAATGAACAACAGCCACCGGCAAGTTGAATTCCTTGGCACCATTTAATACGTGTGCTTTATACCAAGCCCAGGGCGTCAGACCGTCTACTTTGTCCAAAGGATAATAAGTGAGCACTTCTAATGCCTTCTCCGCCTCGGTATATACCGTCACATAACGTTCTTCGTAGGCCACGCCCAGCCCTTCGCACTGGTCAAGCACATGGCGCTCACTGGGGTCAAACTCGAACACCACGCCGTAGGTTTTATCGGCTGTATTTCCGGTTTCGTCAATGCCGCATTTGGCCGAACCGTCCACCCCAGTTTTTGTAAACCCCATGTGGTGCTTGGGTAAATACGCCACCGCGACCATGCTGGCGGAGGGCACTCGTGCCTGTAAACGGGCGCTGGACATGTTGGAACCATAGGCGAAGTAGAGCATGTTGTGCCTTGATCGTTGGAAGGGTGAGCTGGCGATGATGAATTTCGGTCGTCAGCTTAACATGCGGGAGTCCGATTCACCGACGATAACAATATTTTCGGCCACACAAACGCCACATAAACTTCACACACAGCTCATAAGCCTCCCACATAGGCGTATCACACTGCTCTCAAATACACCAAGAAGAGGGCAGTATCATGCGATATGTATTATTCTGTTTAACCACACTGTTTATGGTCACCCAGGCCTGGGCAGGCAGCCAGATTAGCCGAGCCGACTGGCTTAACGATGCCGGTACGGGGCAGTTCATAACCCAAGTCAATGGCGAGCGCCAAGCGGCCATATTGTTGGGCACCCATTTTGACGTGAATGTCACCGGGCCTATTGCCGAGGTAACGGTGACCCAGCGTTTCAAAAACCAGGCGCAGCAGTTTGTAGCGGGTACCTATGTGTTCCCTCTGCCGGAAAATGCCGCCATTCATGGCATGGAGATGATAATTGGCAAACGCCACATCAGCGGCGAAATACACAAAAAGAAAGTCGCCAAAAAGATTTACCAAAAGGCCAAGCAGGCGGGCAAACGGGCCGGATTGGTCGAGCAGGTAAGACCAAACATCTTTACCACCTCGGTGGCCAATATCGCACCGGGTGAGACCATTAAAATTACACTGCACTATTTGCAGGTGCTGGATCGCGACAACAGCCGCTTTACCTTGCGACTGCCGATGACGATTACCCCGCGCTATGCACCGGACAATCCGGAAAGCTACCGATTTGCAGCCCATCAACATGACGCGCTGCCGACATCCATTCAACAGACAGCGGCGGCCACCCGGCAGATGCCCGATGAACAATTGCGTGCCAGCGTTATGATTCATCTACATCCTGGTTTGGCGGCCAGCGAGCCGACCAGCACAACGCATCAGTTGTCGGTGGTGCGCCATGGCAAGTCGTATCAGGTGACGTTGGCGGGCGGCTCGGTGCCCATGGATAGCAACTTTGCCATGTCCTGGACGCTGCTGCCGCAAGCCGGTGTCGCCGCCAATTTCATGACACAAACCATTGACGGGCAGCATTACGGCCTGCTCATGATGATGCCGCCACAACCCTCGTCACAGCATCCGGATATATCTCGTGAGCAGCTGCTGGTCATCGACCATTCCGGCTCCATGAGTGGGGCGCGCATGCGCCAGGCACGCAAAGGTGCGGTGTTCGCATTGCAACACCTCACCGCCAACGATTATTTCAATGTGATCGTGTTTAATCATGATCAACGGCTTTTGTTTCCGCAGCCGGTCAAAGCGGATGATGCCCATCTGCGGCAAGCCATACATTTCGTGAAAAATCTACAAGCGGGCGGTGGTACGCGGGTGATGCCAGCGTTGAAATTGGCATTTGATCAGCGCCATCAAGCAGGCACCTTGCGGCAGATTATTTTCATGACAGATGCCGCCGTGAGTAATGGCGCTGCCATTTTGCAGTTGGAGCATCAACGCATCGGCAAGGCGCGTTTGTTTGCCGTGGGCATTGGGGGTGCGGTGAATAGTTTCCTCATTCGTCGTATGGGGGAATATGGTAACGGTTCCAGCGTGACCATTCGTAATGCCAAGGATGTGGTGCCTGAAATGCGCCGGTTGGTCAGTCGCATTGCACACCCGGCGATTACGGATTTGCAGTTGCAATTGCCTGTTGATATTGATGCCACTCTAACGCCCAAGCAGCTGCCGGACTTGTATCTGGGTGAGCCGCTGATTGTGGCCATGCGGTTGAGTCATATTCCCCATCAGTTGGTCTTAACCGGCAAAAATCCCGAGCCGTGGAAGAGGGTGTTGCACACCGATGCGGACAAAAAACGCCAAGGTATCGCACGACTCTGGGCGCGTAATCGGATTAAAGACTTGATGGATCAGTTGATTCAAGGGGCTGACGAATCACAAATCAAGCCGCGCATCACACGTATTGCGTTGCAGCATCAATTGATCAGCAAATACACCAGCTTTGTGGCCGTAGAGCAAACACCGGTGCGCGATACAGATCAGCCGCTGAAAGACGAAAAGGTGCAATCGCGCTTGCCGAAAGACATGCAGACTAGCGCTCGCGGCTTTCCCAATACCGGGCTGACGACCGGGCTGCAATTTCAACTTGCGTTGATTCTGGCGCTGTTGGCTGTGCTGATTTTCCTTGTCGGGCGGAGGAAGCAATATGCGAGCCATTAATATTCATCCACTAACGGGGTGGCACTGCCGCCCCGCATTACTGACATCCTGGTTAGGAAAAGCTTGGTGGCAGCGTTTGGCATTAGCGTGTTTGCTCGCTGCCGGTTTGTTGTCGGGGCATGCCGCTTACATGCATGCCAAAGCCTGGCTGGCGCAATATCTCATTGCTGACGCCTGGCAACACACCTTGGCAGGCGACAAGCACGTCAAGCCCTGGTCCTGGGCAGATACCTGGCCGGTGGCCAAGCTCACCACCCCGGCTGGCAACGAACTCTATGTGTTAGCTGGCCTCACCGGCGAATCCATGGCGTTTGGCCCAGCCATGCCAGTGAATGGTATCGCGCCGGGGCACAAGGGCACCACCATCATTGCCGGCCATAAAAATACCGTATTCCGCTTCTTGGAGGACGTGAAAGTCGGTCAGGTGTTTTCGTTGCAAGTGTCGTCCGGTCAGGTGTTTCGCTATCGGGTCACATCGCTCGACATTGCCAATAGCCAATACGAGACGATACCGATGCAAACCGCCCGTGACGCGCTATTACTGATTACGTGCTACCCCTTCGGCACTGGGCATTGGGATTCGCCATTGCGCTATTTGGTCAAGGCGGTGCGTGTATGAGGGGGGCAATAGAGAACACTGGGGTTTGCGCCAGTGTACTCAATGGGTATGCTTTGGCAGGTTATGCGAATAAAACGCCAGATCAAGGACCTCACACCGCCGACATGAGACCACGCATTTTGCTAATAGAAGATGAAGCCGCCATTGCCGATACCTTGGTGTTCGCCTTGGAAAGCAATGGCTACGAGGTGGAATGGAAAAATCTCGGCGGCGAGGGAGAAGCCTGGCTGGCCGCGCATCCGGTGGATTTGGTACTGCTCGATATCGGCCTGCCAGACGATAACGGCTTTGATATTTGCCCCCGAGTTCGCCAGCAATACGCGGTGCCGGTCATTTTTCTTACCGCGCGAAAGGAAGAGGTCGATCGCATTGTCGGGTTGGAAATCGGCGCGGATGATTACGTCACCAAGCCTTTTAGCCCGCGTGAGCTGGTGGCCAGAGTGCGAGCCGTGCTGCGGCGTAGCCAAGGCAGTGTGGCACCAACTGCACCGCAGCCGCAGAGTCGTTTCACGCTGGACGACGCCGGCAAGCGCATCGCCTATCACGGCCAGTGGTTGGATTTAACGCGTTACGAATATCGCATCTTGCACATTCTATGCGGTCGACCAGGGCAGGTGTTCTCCCGCGAGCAATTGCTCGAGCGTGCCTGGGACGACCCCACTAGCGCCTTCGACCGAGCAGTGGACACTCATATCAAAACCTTGCGTGCCAAGTTGCGTGATGTGAATGCGGAGGATGTCATTCGCACCCATCGCGGCATGGGCTATAGCCTGCTGGCCGAGTCGAGTAGTGCATGAATTTTACCCTGCGCATTTTCCTGGCTTACTTTGTCCTCGTGGCCGCCGGTTTGCTGTTGTTTCTTTACAACACCTACGACGAACTGCGCCCCATTGTGCGGCAAACCAGTGAGGAAACGCTGGTGGACACCGCCAATATGCTGGCCGAATTTGCCACCCCGTTACTGGTGCCCAGCGCCGGTAACCCGGCAGATTTTAAAGAAGCCGTTGAAGCCTATCGGCAGCGGCGCTTTCAGGCACAAATCTGGTCGCACCTGAAAACCCAGCCACGGTTGACGCTCTATGTTACCGATGAGGCAGGGCAGGTGGTTTATAGCACGAATCACCAGTTAATCGGACAAGACTATTCCCAATGGCGTGACGTGCACGCCACGCTGGAAGGCCGCTATGGCGCGCGCACCACCGCCACACAAGAGGGCGGGCCAAGCACCATGTATGTCGCCGCGCCCGTCCGCTATGAAGGCAAGTTGGTCGGCGTGCTCACGGTGGGGCTGCCCACGCGCAGCTTAAAACCCTGGTTAAACCACGCACAAGGGCAGATGATTAAATCCGGTCTGCTGATTTTATTGCTGGCATTGGTGCTGGGCGGCATTTTAGCCTACTGGTTAACGCGCTCCGTTCATCAGCTAGTGGATTATGTCGAAGCCGCGCGTGATGGCAAAAAAGTGCAGCCGCCCCAACTACGCGCCCCCGAATTTGCCCGGCTTGCCGCCTCCACCGAACAAATGCGTCGCGAAGTAGAGGGAAAACAGTACGTCGAGCAATACGTGCAACACCTTACCCACGAAATGAAATCTCCCTTGTCCGCCGTGCGCGCTGCCACCGAAATTCTGCAAGATGCGCCACTGGATGACGCCCAACGTGCTAAATTTCTCGGTAATATCGACCAGGAATCGGCTCGCATCCAGCGTCTCATCGATCGGCTGTTGGCGCTGGCTACATTGGAAAATCGTCACGAGCTGGATATCGAGACGTTGGATTTGAACGCCTTGTTGGATGATGTCATCAACCAAAAAACATCAATTGCCGAACAGCGCCAAATTCATCTGCAAAAAAGCACCCGGCAGAATACACCGATTCAAGGCGAACACTTTTTATTGCAACAAGCCATCAGTAACCTGCTCGACAACGCCCTCGATTTTTGTCCCTTCAATGGCCAGATCCGTTGCGCTATTCATTCTCAAAACCATCAAGCCACCATCACCATCGAAAACGATGGTAATCCCATCCCTGATTACGCCTTGCCTCGTCTTTTTGAGCGCTTTTATTCCCTCAACCGCCCCGACACAGGCCGCAAAAGCACCGGACTCGGCCTCAGCTTTGTGCAACAAATTGCCGAGCTGCACCGGGGCGGTATCAAGCTGGAGAATGTGGAGCAAGGGGTGCGGGCGACCTTGGTGGTGACGAGAGGGTGAAACTTAAGGACTTTCCAAACATGCCTTAGCTATTCGCAGGTGTGATTCTGATGCCGTTTTGAGTCGATGGCCTGCCTGTCTGGCAGCGCTGTTAATGGCTATTGGTTGTTGCCTTTGATACAAGTGCAACATAAAATGTGATTTATAAGTTACAGGGATGTAAAGTTGATAATAAAGCAGACGGATCGTTTTCAGAGTTGGTTCCAGCGGTTGAAGGACAAACGCGCCAAAGCTCGCATTACGCAACGAATCCATCGGTTGTCGCTGGGTAATCCGGGGCAGCGTGGAAGAGGTGTGACATGACTACGATTACAGAGTGGAAAGTGGAAGATCACCTACAAACCGAGGAAGAACAGCGGCTGTTTTTGGAGGCTGTTTTTGAGGAAGCGGGTGATGATCCGGCCTATATTGCAAAAGCACTTGGCGCGGTAGCTCGTGCACGCGGTATGACCCGCTTGGCTAGAGAAACGGGGCTTGCTCGAGAAGCGCTTTATCGCTCGCTTTCCGAGAAGGGCAATCCCAGTCTTACTACTATAATAAGAGTTGCTAATGCACTTGGGTTTAAGCTTAAGCTGGTGCAAACGTCGAGTTAATAATTCTCTCCCGGTGTCACTTAACTGATGTGCTGCGCTATTTGGCCCGCTACATAGTCAATGGGCAAAAACTCTTGCTCTAGTCGGCCTTTGGGTTGGTTCATTAGGTACTGATAAAAGGCCTGTTCGGCCGCAGTTAGGCCGTTTTCCGGCAAGGTGGTGGCCGTCGATGGCTCGGGTACGGCGTTGTCAGCGGCGTGGGTGTCGAAGACTTGCTGATTCATCATCAATGCTTGGATGAATGGACGATGTTGCCGTGCTTCGGCCAGCAGCGTTAAACCCCAAGTGTCCATGTCGCCCCAATAATAAAGTGATTTATTGTCGAGTGTGCTGGCAGCTAACCAGTTAAGGTCGCGACCGGCACCAAGGATGGCGATGGTATCGTCGAGACTGGGGAGTAGGTGCTCACATTGCTCATTTTCGATGAGCAATAGGCGGTTGGCGGGTAACGGCTGCTGTTGCAGTGCATTGGTGGAAAGCCGCAGGCGTGGGAAAGCAAGAAGACTGCTGTCGAGCGCTTTGATGAGTAGCCAATGTTCGTTACTGGGGGAGGCACCGAGAAATGGCAGCAGTCCTTGTGTACTGGCGGCGTTGTCGAAACGCAGGTCTAAGCAGCATTGCAGCAAATAGGTGTTGCGTTCGATTAATTTGGTGTCGATGGCGAAGTTGGCTAGCAGTCGCAGGGGCTTGCCTTGGGCACAGCCGGGCGAGAGTTGGTCGGCCAGGTTGACGACGCGAATGACATCAATTAATGGCTTATCACGCCAGAGCGAACGTTGGCGGATGAGTAAGGTGTGATAACGTTGGTGGGTTTGACGGATGAGTTGGCCGAGCTGCTCGTATTCCTGCTGGACTTGTGAATCCTGGCAGGCGCGACACCAGTCGCTGGGCTGGCCAATTTCCCAATGAGTCGGAATGGCGATGTCACCGCCTAGCTCACGATAGTAAATTGTCTCGAAAATTACGCGACCCACGCGAATTTGTTTCCAGTGTTGAATATGCGCACGTACTTGGTCGAGCCGTATACGCATGTCCTGATTACTAGGCTTTCCAATAGCCAGTTGAATAGGCCAGCCATTACCTAGTAAGCGTTCAGCACGCAGGAGGTTGTTTTGCCATTGTTTAGCCAGTTGACGGCGCAGGACATTCGGGTGTTTCATGTCAGCGCATCGCGCAGTTGTTGGCGGTGTTTGTCGGCCATTTCATCCAGAGCTTGCCAGCTTAAATCCATGAGCGATGATTGTTTGCCGACACGGTGCACGACAATGGCCGAGCGGGTGTGGTTTCGCAATAGTCGCATTTCTTTGTTGGGAGTGACAAAGATGGGATGTAGTTTAAATTCGGCCAGTGCAGCAATGATGCGCCCTGCGACAACGTGTGAGCTTCGAGAAAAGGCTTCATCTAAGACAATGCTACTAAACAAGGGATAATCACTACCGTCCGGGCAGAGTGCGTAAGACAAGGAAGCGGTGAGTACGTAAGAGGCGATGATTTCTTTTTCACCACCACTACCGCCTTGGGAGCTGGTGCGCGTGGCAAGCACCTGGTCGGTTTGCCGATCGAGCACTACCACTTTAAAAGCTAGACGGAATCGTGGGTCGAGTAGTGATTTTGAAGCCTGCCGGTGACGAGCTTCAAAGGCTTGGCGCAATTGGCCGATGATGGCCTGCAAGATTTGGTATTGGCTTTCGCCTTCGTCATCATCTAATCGTGCGGCGCGCAAACGTTTGATTTTTTGTTTGAAACTACGCAAATTTTCGTGTTGCACCTTGTCGGCAAGTAGTTGCAAATATTGGTCTTGCTGGAAATCAACTCGCGCTAGTGTGTGATTGACGTCTTCCAATTTGTCGCGGATACGATCAACTTCACCTTCAATGGTTTGTAATAGCTGGATAACTCCATCGTCAGACGAGCGGTTAAGGTAGTCTTTGAATCGTGCTTGTTTCGCGGGCAGGGCCTCGCTAACGAGCTGTTGCAAACGGTTCAGGTAGTCGGGTACATCGATGAGTTCACTGCCGACTTCGCTAAGCTCGCCGCGATCCTCTCTTTTGGCGCGCTCCATGGCACGAATGAGGCTGTTTCGCAGTTCGCTGAGGCTAGCGTCGAGCTGTTTCAATTGTTGGTTGAGTGCTTGGGACTGTGTGCGCTCCAAGCTGTCCATTTGGTCTAGTGGGTGGTCGACCAATTGGGCTTTTAGGTCGGCAAAATGGTGCTTACATAACGTCAAGGTTTCCTTGTCTAGGTCTTTTTCAGTAGTTAACCAAGCTTTGTGTTTTTGCTGCTCAAGGTTTTTGCGCTGTTCATCCAATCGAGCCAGTTGCTGCAAGATAGTGTTTTTTTGTTCCTGCAATGCCTGCAATTGTTGCTCGGCTTCTTCCAGCTTTAGTTTGATGCGACTGAGGTCGGAATCTTCAGCGGTTAGCTGGTCGAGCCGAGCTTGGGCTTTGGCCAAGTCAGCCTCTTTGCTGGTCTGGTCGATTTCCTCAAAGCTAATGCGGCAGAGCTGCTCGACTAACAGCTGCTGCTGGCTTAAGGCATTTTTCTGTCGCGTCTGTGTCTGACGTGCTTGTTTTAAGTCATCAATTTGTTGCTCTAGTTGGCTGATGTGTTGGGCTAAAAGCGCCAACCGATCACGATTGTCAAAACCAGTTAGCCAATTGGCGTCCAGTCGCTTTTGGTCTTGCTTGTCATAAAAGCGTGCCTTGCCCGACATTAGTCCTTGTTGGGTCATGGCGTGCGGAGTTTGGCGTAGTGCCTCGACGCTATTAACACAATGCCGGTCGTAGCTGGCTAACAGTGCCTTGACCTGATCTGCGTAAGGGTGGGTTTTGATATTAAGTTTGTGTAAATAGCTGTCGCTAAAGAAGCTTTGAGGTTGTGCAGTCGGATCAACCTCTAACAGACGCACATGCAACCGGTTATCGCGCTGGTTGATCCACGATAAGGCGGGCTGCATTTGTTCGGGACTAACCAAAATGCGCAGGCGCTGGCTGCCGATGGCACGCTCAATGGCACCACGCCAAGCCTGCTCCTTCGGTTTGACTTGAACCAACTCGGCCACAAAAGGTAGCGCATCTTCGTCGCAAGCCAGGTGTTCGGCCAGCAAACTGCGGAAGGCATGAAACTTGGCCGGAATGTTGGAGCCTGGGCGTTTTTTGACTTCACAGAGGTCGTCACGGTAACGGTTTAATTCGGTTTCCTGCTGTTGGATTTGTACCGACAGGTCGAGGTGTGCTGCGCTGATAGCGTCTAACTGTTCGGTTAAGTCAGCTAATTGACGGTTGGCTTGCGCTTGGTTGTCGTGCAGGGTTTGGCGATCGAGTGTGTCGTTTAATTCGAGTTGTTTGATTATCGCTTGGTAATCACGCACGGTAGTGCGACACGCTGCCAAATTGTTGCGTTTTTCTTCTATCAGCTCTTCCAGGGTGTGAATGTTCTGGCCGCCTTGCTGATAGAAATGTTGACGCAAATGTGTGAGCTGATTTTGTTGCTGGGAAAATGCTTGGTTTGTATCAGCTTGCTGAGTGGTGGCCGTCTCTATGAGGTTACCTAGCTTATCCAATTCGTCAGATAATCGCTGGTGGAGGTGTTGCGCAAACCAAACGGGTAGTCCTGTTAGTAGCCGTTGTTGTGTGGTGCGTTCGTCGGCCTTGCGTTCATAGCGTTCCCAATAAGTCTTGATGGGCTCTAGTGCTTGCTGCTGGCGACGGGCAATTTCCAGCTCTTGGTAGATTTCTGTGAGATCGTCAAAGCTGTCGGCCAATTCCTTGGCTCGCTCAAATTGTGAATGGTCATCAAGTACCAGCTCGCGGAAAATATCGTCAATGCTGTTGAGCTGCTTCAAGCCGGCCGCTCGGTTTAGCAGATTAAAGGCGTTTTCACGTACTTCAAAAAAGTCGCGTAATTTGGTGAGGTAGCGTTTCTTGCTCGAAAATGTCCAAAGTGAAGGGTGTGCTTTTTCCAACTGAGTGATGGCACGTTTGCCGCCGTCTTGCAGAGTTTGTAACCAAAAAGGCAGATCAGAATCATTGTCTTTGCTGAATAGCCACAGTTTTTTGGCATCGGCGGTGCTGTTGCTGTTGTCGTCAAACCAAAAGAGGGCAGCCAAGCGTACCACTTGTGTATCGGAGGTTAGTGACGCACAGATGCCGCTGAGAGTTTTTCCTTGGCGGCTGATGTGGCCTTGAGTAATGCCATCACCAGGGCCGGTAACACCACGGATATAAGAGGCTAAATCGCGGTCGCTTTCATGGCCGCCGGTTGAGGCTAAATTATATCTGGGGGTATGGCTTAGCAGGGTGACCAAGGCATCGACTAGCGTGGTTTTACCGCTGCCCGTGGGGCCGATGATGGCGGTGCCGTCCGGGTCGATATTGGCGACGTGGTAGCCGTCGAAACCACCCCAATTAAAGAGTGACAGGCTGCTGAGTTTGTAGCTGTCTTCCAAGCCCATTAGGCTGCTTTGCATCACCATATTAATTGTCCTTGGTGCCCATGGCTTGCATTTGTTGCAGCAGGCTGTTGAGATTTTCCGGGTTGGCGAGATGCGCGATAATAGGTCGAATGGTGATGCGGTCGTGTGCATCTGGCGCGCTGACAAGGCCGTGAGTTTTTAGTTGATCGAGTAGCGTCATCATGCGTGAACGTTCTTTGCTTTCGCTGCCGGTGTCGCCCACATAGAGCTGTAGCTGGGGGATTAATTCATCCACTGCGACTAATGCACCTTCGGCTCCTACGCCTTGTTCTTGCTCATAGTTAACAAAATATTGCCGTAGAATAGCGACGAGCAATGA
>CAYVZZ010000007.1:0-19660 GCA_964456185.1 uncultured Alcanivoracaceae bacterium | reverse complement strand
GAGTAAGTCGTTGTCGACGTACTAGCGGGTGCGACCAAGCAGTATCGCTATCTGTACCTTCTTCATGCAGGACACGCAAAAACACCAGACCACGTACTTCATCGGCTTGAGCAAAGAGGTCAAGGGGCTCAAGAATTCCATTTAGCGTATCTAAGTGGTTAATGGCGGTTTTGTATAGATGGCGCTTGTTATCGGCTTCTAGCAGCCCTTGTCGCAACAGGTTTTGTGCCACGTCTTTCAGTCGGCGTTCGGTGACCGTTTCGTTCGTATCGAGCGTGGCACTGTTCTGGAACGAATCGGTATCATCGGCTGTAGGCGGTTGTACGAATTGGTCGAATACATCAGTCATATCAAAAATCCCAGGTCACTTTCTCTAGGGCAGCGGCTTCCAGTGCGACTTTTGGTAGATTAAATACCCATTGCTGTTCGTCTTCATCGGTCACAATACATTCTTCCCGTTCGTTATTAATGGGGATGCCGGCTTCTTTGGCCATGCCCAACCAGAGCGCAAAGGTTTCCAGGTCGTCACGGGGTGACAGGTGGTCGGCTAATTTTGCTAAGCTTAAAGCGCGCCCCTCACGTTTTAAGGTCTGCAAGGTGTCAGTAATCAACTGTTGTGGATCCAAACCACTCAGTGCCGCCCAAAAGTCAACATCGTCTACTGTAAAAGCGTCTTGTTGGGTGAAATCTAGTGTATCTGTGTTGTCGTCTTCTAGTTGCTTGGGTAGCAAACGTTCTGTTAGCGGAATGTTGGCCAACGCAAAGCCAATTGGGGGGAGATCGGATGGCGTACGCCGGGTTTTCTGTGGGCTCCAGTCGATGTCCAAGGATGCTTTCATGATGTCGTTTAACAGCAGTGTCACGCGATGATGTTCGGCAGCGAGTCCGGTTTTAATGAAATTGCGTACATCGCGTTCACTGCGAGCTCGGGCGCGCATAACCAATTTACTTTCCTGCACCAAACGCATTTGTAGCCATTTTAGTTCCAACATTTGATGGCGGTTTAGTGCCTTTATCGCCATGGGGTGCCGCAATATCTTATTGATATGCTGCTTCATGGTGTGGATATCGTCGCTTTGTTTGAGTTGCTGCATGAAGCCGTCAAATACCTGACCTTCCGGAGTATCCAGTAACGCCTCCTGACCATCGAGCAGGGTGTCGACAATGGTGCCGCGGTGACTGTCTTCAAGCATGATGCGCTGTCGCAAGGCTTTGTCGGCTTGGTGCCAAGAATCTTCCACGCGCCGAAAGTCAGCACAAAGGCCGTTAGCGAGCACATAAACTTCGCGTATACGTTCGATGGCTTTCTGGTCGCTAAGCAAATCAATGTCGCCGTGTTGTGCCTGCTGTAATAGTGCTTCGTATTGTTGGATCTTTTGTTTTAGTGCATCAATGTGGACTTGTGGGTCTGGATCGAGTTGCACCGACAAATGTTCGATTTGCTGTTGCACCACCGACAAGCGCGAGGCCGTTGAGGTCATGATGCGTTCGTTTAGTGATTCAACAAACAGAAGAGCCGAGTTAAGCGCATCGGTGGGGTAGAGTCGCTGCCCTCGCTCAATGATTAAACGTCGTCGTATCCATTCGCGTAGTTCTCGGCCTGCCTGTTGCTGAATATGCTTGGCATCGATTTCAAATTCATCCTGCTCGGCAAAGGACGCTAGCATATCGGTTAATGCCAAGAGGGCATCGGCTTCATCAATGCCGTCGGGGGTTTGATCAAATAACCCTGTTAGACAGGCCAAGATAATGGGCGCGCGCGGCGAGGCCAGCAGCCGCCAAGCCGGGTGGTGACGGCGCGCACTGATATAACGATCGGCGCGTTGCTTGGCGGATGTGTCCATACGGATAAGGGAAGGGCAGCTAAATAAAGTCTTTAGCGTAACAAAAAGCGCTTGGCAGAACGATAAGCAACCAAAAAATTATTGAAGTATCAAAGACACGCCTTCTTAAAATTAACGTCTTAATTCCGCTGTCTACCAATCCTATTCATCACGATTTTTTTTTCGACCTGCTTGTTACATATTAGGTAGTGGCCGTTTTGGAAGTGGGCTAGTCCATTACGGTAGTAAGTAAGAGCGGGTAGGTTACGAAAGCTGTGCCAGCTGATGTGGGTTTGTTGGTGTAATGTCAGCTTTTCTAGCACGGTGTCCTGCGCATCAAATTGGTGGTTGCGGTTTTGGTCGGCAATTAGGATAAGGCCGGTTTCCTCTTTGAAATGTTGGCACTGACTGTTCAGAGCGCACACCATGACTTGATCCTGAAAGAGGGCGTGATGTCGTGCGCGTGTGAGCAGGCCGATGACGTGATTGGTGTCAGCCGTTAATCGGCTTTGTGGTAAGAGATGGTTAACAAAGCTGCTGGCGCCTTGAAGCAAGATGGCGAGAATAACCAGCGACACCATTAATTCGATGAGGGTGAAACCGCGTTGCTGCATACACTGTCCTTGTATTTATTTCCGTCCGTGGAAAGACGGCTATGGTGACAGCGCTAACAGCAGTTGCCAAGTCGTCATCCTCGTGCGCAGCACGGGGATCTAGCGTCTTATAATTTAATAAGTTGAAATAAAGACACTGGATCCCCGCTTCGCGAGAATGACAGGGTACACTTAATCAGATGTTCCTTAGTCTAAATCGGCGGCGTAAGAGCCATCTGGTAGGTGTACTTCATTGCCGGATAGCGGCGGGTTGAATACACAAGCAACGACCATGTCTTCGTCACCACCGTAGAGATAGTGCTCGTCGTGCTCGTCGAGGATGTAAACGGTGCCAGGTACGATGTCGTATACCTTGCCATCAGCGATGGTTTCTACACGGCCATTGCCGGAGATGCAGTAAACCAGCTCGAGGTGGTTTTTGTAGTGGATGTGAGTCTTGCCACCTTTGTAGATGGTGGTGATGTTGAAGGAATAGCCGAGGTTGTCGTCTTTGAGCGACATACGCACGGAGTTCCAGGTGCCGGTTTCAGATTCGACTTTTCGTTCGCTGTTTTGGCATTCGGCCAATGTTCTAACGATCATGTGTTGATTCCTGTTTTATTACGGTGATGTATCAAGCCCCCGGTTACAGGCGTAACCGAGGGCTGTAATGCGGTAAACCGAAAGGCTTATGGCTTTTTAGCAGTGCCTTGTTTTACCTTGTCTTTCATGATGACGTCAACACTTTGCTCGATGATGTCGAGGCCTTTGTTGAGGTCGTCTTCGCTGATAGTCAGCGGGCAGAGGGTCTTGATCACTTGTCCGTCGGCACCGGATGTTTCGATGATCATTTTGTGTTTGAAGGCTTCCGAGGTAACGGCGTCAGCCAGTTCACCTGTGCGGCAAACCAAGCCTTGCATCATGCCGCGGCCAGACACGTAGAACCATTCGTCGTCGTATTTGCCGGCGATTTGGCGGAAACGATCACGGATGATGTCGCCTTTTTTCTGCACTTCTTTGGCAAACTTGTCGTCTTGCCAGTAGGTTTCCAAGGCTTTGGCACCGGTAATAAAGGCCAGGTTGTGACCACGGAAAGTACCGTTATGCTCGCCTGGTTCCCATTGGTCATACTGAGGTTTGATCAGTGTGACTGCGAAAGGAAGGCCATAGCCAGACAGTGATTTGGATAAGGTGATGATGTCGGGCGAAATGCCAGCTTCTTCAAAGCTGAAGAAGGTGCCTGTGCGACCACAACCCGCTTGAATGTCATCCAAAATCAGCAGCATGTCGTGCTTGCGACATACTTTTTCTAGGTTGCGCAACCAGTCGAAAGTGGCTGCGTTGATGCCGCCTTCACCTTGTACGGATTCGACGATAACGGCAGCCGGATGGTCGATGCCGCTGGAGCTGTCAGAAAGCATCTTGTCGAGCAGCTCGGTGGTGTCAAAACCGCTACCTAAGTAGCCATCGTAAGGCATGCGCACGCCGCCAGCGCCAAGAGCGATACCGGCCGCACCACGGTGGTGAGTATTGCCTGTCACGGTGAGCGCACCCAACGTTACGCCGTGGAAACCGTTGGTGAAGCTGACGATGTTAGGACGGCCTTTCACGTTACGCGCAACTTTTAGCGCCGCTTCAACCGCGTTGGTGCCGGTGGGGCTGGTGAACTGCATGACATATTCCATATCACGCGGCTTGAGAATGATTTCATTGAAGGCTTTTAGCAGCTTGCGCTTGGCAACGGTGTGCATGTCCAAGCCGTGCACGATGAAATCGTTCTCAATGTATTCGGCTAATGCTTTCTTCAAGATTGGGTTGTTGTGGCCGTAGTTCAGCGTACCGGCGCCGGCCAGGAAATCCAGATAGGCATTGCCTTCTTCGTCGTATAGGTAGCTGCCTTGCGCCTTCCCGAAAGTCACCGGGAAGTTGCGGGCGTAGCTCATTACGTCCGATTCGTATTGATCAAAAATTTCACTGGTTTTCATTATCAGGCCTCCGCTGATTCGTTGGTGTCAATTTGCTGGCGGTTGAACGGGCCAATGCGCAGCAAGTGTTCTTCGGTGTGCTCGCCCGCAAAGTGGATGCGGCTATCGAACAGGATGAAGGTTTCGGTGGGGATGCCACGTTTATATGCGAAGCCACGGAACATCGCCCAAGATGCGTCGTTGTCCGGTGTAATGGTGGTTTCGATATTTTTCACTTCGTCGGTGACATCGCGCTTTAATAGATCAGCCAACATGCGCTTGGCCAAGCCCAAACCACGGGCCTTTTTATGGACAGCAACCTGCCAAACAAACAGTGTGTCGGGTTGCTTGGGCGGAATATAGCCGGAAATAAAGCCGACCAAATCGCCGTCTAGCTCAGCCGCCACACAAGTGTCGCTAAAATGAGTGCATTGCAGCAGGTTGCAATACATGGAGTTTTCATCCAGCGGCTTGCACTCGCTAATGAGCTTGTGCAGGCGCGGGCCGTCGGCGCTTTCAGGCTGACGTAATGTAACTTGTGATGTGTCGTTCAATTTATCGGAATCGTTTGACATAGTCTCACTTGGTGGTGGCTTTGGAAAAAGGAGTTGATGCCGCTTTGTTACGGTGTAATTTCACCGTGGATTGGGAGCGATCGGCCGCTCCGACATCTAACAAAGGAGCTGCATCAATGTCGTCAGCATTCATCATGCTGGCAACACGCTGCAACGAACTGGCGATAAGGTTTTGTTCCCATTCGCGCAGGTTGCTAAAGCGTTCGAGAAAATCGGCTTGTAAAGGCTTGGGTGCCTGCAGAAGGCGTTCGCGACCTGTATCCGTTAGGCGGGCATAAACGCGACGTTTGTCGGTTTTGCCGCGCTCGCGGGTGAGCAGGTTGCGCTTTTCCAAGCGGCTAAGGATGCTGGTAATGGTGGCCTGGCTGAGCGACACCTCGCGGGCAATATGCCCCATGGTGAGCTCGCCCTTATCGGCCAGTGCTTGTAGCACCAGTAGTTGCGGGGCGGTTAGCCCAGCTTCCTTGCTTAAATGTTTTGAGTGCAAATCAATTGCCCGAGTAATTTTTCGAATGGCAATCAGCACTTCTTCGTCTTTACTCACAATTTTCCTGTGATTTCTTAAGATATCTGCCGAAACAGCAAGTTAAAACTAGGGTGCTGCCCTCAGCAGGTGCTAAATACTATCAAAAAAATGTTTAGTGGTCAAAGTAATTGGCTGCGTTCGGGCTGACGGCTGGCTATACTAAGCCTTCCGTTGATCAGCAAGATGAAGCGATTGCATGGCAGATAAAGCGGCGTTCGATGCCAAGCAGTTTCTGGCGCACTGCAGTAAGCGACCAGGCGTGTATCGCATGTTTGATGCACAAGAGCGCATTCTTTATGTGGGCAAAGCGCGTGACTTGCACGCGCGCTTGTCAAGCTATTTCGTTAAGCAGAAAAGCAGCCTGAAGACCGTCGCGCTGGTGGAAAAAATAGCGCACATTGAAACCACCATTACTCACAGTGAAGTGGAAGCATTGCTGCTGGAGCAGACGCTAATTAAAGAGCTGACGCCACCTTACAACATTCTGCTGCGCGACGACAAAACCTACCCTTATATCAAAATCAACGTTAACGCCAAGTTTCCGCGACCGACGCTGCACCGTGGAAAGCGGGGCGGCAAAGCCCGGTACTTTGGGCCTTACCCCAGCGCGGGCAGCGCACGGGATGTGCTCAACCTGATGGAGAAAACCTTTAAGCTGCGCAATTGCAGCGATTCTTTCTTTAGGAACCGCACGCGCCCCTGCTTGCAGTATCAAATTGGGCGTTGCACTGCGCCTTGTGTGGGCTATGTGAATGAGGCGGAATATCGCCAGCAGGTTGATCAAGCCATTGCCTTTTTAGAAGGCAAAGACAATCAATTGATTGAACAGCTACAAAACCAAATGGAAGCCGCCTCGCAGCAGCTACAGTTTGAAAAGGCTGCCGAATTGCGCGACCGACTGGCCTCGATTCAAGAGGTACGTCAACAACAATACGTCGATACTGGACATGGCAACATGGACGTGGTGGCCTTGGCCGAAGGTCACGGCGTGGCGGTTATCGAGTTATTGATGGTGCGTCAGGGGCGCGTGTTGGGCAATCGCAGCATCTACCCGAAAAATCATAACGGCCAAGCACCAGATGCCATTATTACCGCCTTCTTGGAACAGCATTACCTTAATGGTGAAGCCACCGGTGATCGCATCGATGAAGTGATTGTCGATCGCGCCTTACCAGATGCAGAGCTACTTCAGAAAGCATTAGAGGTCACCCAAGAGCGCAAAGTGCGCCTGGCATGGCGTGTGCGCGGACAGCGCCACGGGTTTGTTCGTCTCGCTAAAGCCAACGCCGATAACGCACTGCGTATGCGGCTGGCTCAAAGCGACAACTTGGCACAGCGCTTCGATTGCCTCGCCAAGCTGTTGGATTGCCCCGAGCCGCAACGCATTGAAGGCTTCGACATCAGTCACACAGGTGGCGAAAAAGCGGTTGCCTCTTGCGTGGTCGCCATTCGCAGTGAAGGCATGGTGCCGAGGCAATACCGTAAATTCAACGTCAACCCGCCAAGCGGTGGCGATGACTATGCCGCCTTGGAAGAAGCCGTAGGGCGACGCTTAAAACGCATTACCGCAGAAGGCGGCGTGTTGCCCGATCTGCTACTAATCGATGGCGGGCGCGGGCAAATATCGCGTATCTATCAGCTACTCAAGCGGCTGGAGTTGGACGAGAAGATACTCTTATTGGGCATCTCCAAAGGGCCAAGCCGTAAAGACGGATTGGAAGTGCTGCACTTTGCCGACGGACGCGAAATCGCGCCTGCCGCCGATGATCCGGGCTTGCATCTGTTGCAGCAAGTGCGCGACGAGTCACACCGCTTTGCCATCACCAGCCATCGTCAGCGACGCAAGCACAATATCTCGCGGTCACGCTTAGAAGACATTCCCGGCATTGGCGCAAAAAGACGCCGCCAACTGCTCAAACACTTTGGCGGCTTGCGTGGGCTGCGAAATGCCGCCATTGTAGACATTGGTCGCGTCGATGGAATCAGCCATAATCTGGCCGTCACCATCTATCAACATTTGCACGGCGATTAGACTGTAGTAATCTCACCAGACAACACAAAATAACTTCGAGGGATCCGCATGAACACAAGCAAATTTGCCAATCGAGTGGGCGATGCTCTGTTAAGAAAGCAGGGCGGCGAACGTAAAACGTGGAAACGCGTGATTGGCGTGATTGTTGTGTTGCTACTTATTAATGCGGCGTTTGGCTGGTATTGGAGCTGGCAGCCGGATCTTTTCCCGGTCGAGAAAGCGCCTCAAGCCGTTACCGGACAAACCACCACCGAAACGCTAATTCGCGTGGCGGAAACCCTGCTCGACAAGCCCGGCGGCTATTTGTCTAATGACGTATTGCCGCATAGCTGGTGGCTAGACAATATGCCCAACTGGGAATACGGCGTGGTGATTCAGGTGCGTGATATGGCCAAATCCATGCGCCGAGATATCAGTCGCTCACAATCACAAAGCATGGCCGACCCTGATTTGGCTGTGGCCGAGCCGCAATTCAACTTTAGTAGTGACAGCTGGGCTTTCCCGTCTACAGAAGGTGAGTATGAAAAAGGGATTGCCGCGTTGAAACGCTATAACAAACGTTTAACTTTGCCTGAATCAAATGATAACCAAGCACACTTTTATCCACGTGCAGACAATTTGAATTCATGGTTGGCCGATGTGCAAAACCGCCTCGGCTCACTATCACAAATGCTCGCTGCCAGCGTAGGGCGCGAGCGTCTCGATGCCGATCTGCGTGATGCGGCAACGAGCGAAGAGCGCTTTGAGCAAACGCCTTGGTTGGAAATCGACGACCGTTTTTATCGTGCACGTGGTGCCTGCTGGGCGCTCACTGAATTGATGCGTGCCGTGGAAATCGACTTTGCCAAGGTATTGCGTAAGAAAAAAGCCATGGTGAGCTTTCAGCAGGTGCTGCGCGAGCTAGAGTCTACCCAGAAGCCGCTGTGGAGCCCCATGGTACTGAATGGTTCCGGTTTTGGTGTTTTGGCTAATCATTCCTTGGTATTGGCCAATTACATCTCGCGCGCTAATGCGGCTATTATCGAGCTGCGCCAGCTGCTTGAGCGCGGATAAAAGCGTCTCCCTACCGCCAAGCGGAAGCTGTTGCTACAATGTGCGTCTTTGCAGCTTTCCTAACGAGGACGAAACATGGATTTGAGCAACATTCCGGTTGGCGAAAACGCCCCAGAAGATATCAATGTCGTAATCGAAATCCCGGCCAATTCCAGCCCGGTAAAATACGAAGTCGACAAAGCCAGCGGCGCCGTATTTGTCGACCGCTTCATGGCAACCCCCATGTTTTATCCGGCCAACTACGGCTTCATCCCCAATACCCTGGCTGACGACGGCGACCCGCTAGATGTGTTGGTGGTCGCACCTTACCCCGTTGTGCCTGGCTCGGTTATTCGCTGCCGTCCCGTCGGCGTGCTAAACATGACTGACGAAGCAGGCGGCGATGCCAAACTGCTCGCCGTGCCACACGACAAACTCTGCGCACTCTACAAAGACGTAAAAGAAGCCACCGACCTGCCGCAACTACTGCGTGACCAGATCAAACACTTCTTCGAAAACTACAAAACCCTTGAACCAGGCAAATGGGTGAAAGTAGACGGTTGGAGCGACGCTGCTGCCGCCAAAGAAGAAATCAAAAAATCGGTAGACGCCTACAAAGGCTAAGCAGATTTTAAGTTTCCACAAAAAACGGGCCGATCGGCTCGTTTTTTTGTGGGGTGCCTTCCTGCTGCACGGTGCATGAACCTGTTTCCCCATCACCCAAACCGATAATCACTCAACGGGAAGTGGCTTTGTGCCCATAGTCCGGCGGGTGTGGAGGTGGGGCGCAATAGCGTGGCTTCACCGTGCGGGTTGAAGTAGTAGCTGTTGGATGCCGCACAGTTTCCTTGGAAAAATAGCGAGTGCTGCACGCGGTTGCTCATGTCGTCGAGGAAGCGGCTGTTGGCGGCTTCGGTAACTTCAAATTGGGTGGCGCCTTGGCGCTGCATTTCACCGACACAGCGTTTGATGTGTTTCATTTGGCCTTCGATGGTGCTGAAGAAGGATAGGCCGTTATAGGCGTAGGGGCTAGCTAGGCTAAAGAGGTTGGGAAAGCCCGGAATGGATACGCCTTGGTAGGCTTGGAAGCGGTTGTCGCGCCACCATTGGCCGAGGTTTTTACCCGCTTTACCAATGACGTCAAAAGCCGGGAAGTTGTGCTCCCAGAGGTCGAAGCCGGTGGCGAGAATCAGTGTGTCGATGGGGCGGCGTTGGCCGTCCACGGTCACAATGGCGTCTGCTTCGATATGGTCGATACTGTCGCTTACTAACTCCACGTTGTCGCGTGTGAAGGTGGGGTAGTAGGTGTTGGAAAAGGTGGGGCGTTTGCAGCCAAAGCTGTAGTTGGGCGTGAGTTTTTCGCGCAATGTCTTGTCTTTAATGGCCAGCGCCATGTGGGCTTTGCACACTTGCTCAATGCTTTTGTTAAGCCATTTCAGTTGCTTGCTGTAGAGCACACCAGCCACCATGACGGTTTCCAGTATGCCGGAGCTGACGAAACGCGCCCCTTGTTGAACGGCGGGCAGGGCGGCAAATAGTTTGCGCACGGCTTTGGGTATACCGGTGTCCAGTTTGGGGGTAACCCAAATGGGCGTGCGCTGGTAAACGTCCAGTTGTCCCAATTTAGGTGCAATGCTGGGAATCAGCTGCACACCGGTCGCGCCGGTGCCGATCACCGCTGCCCGCTTGCCGTTGAGGTCGTAATCGTGATCCCAGTCTGCCGTGTGAATGACTTTGCCTTTAAAGTCGTTAATGCCTTTGATATCAGGCTTTTTCGGCTGCGACAGGAAGCCGGTGGCGAGCAATAACAGGCGCGCGGTAAATTGCTCTCCCTGATCACTTTCAACTGTCCAGTAGCCCGCTTCTTCATTGTATTCGGCGCGATTGATGGCGGTGTTAAAGCGCATGAGTTTGCGTAGACCGTATTTGTTCGCCACCTTGTTGGCATAACGTTTCAGCTCGGCACCGGGGGCATAGAGTCGTGTCCAGTTGGGGTTTGGTTCAAAAGAGTAAGAGTAGGTGAGCGAGGTGATATCCACCGCCAATCCGGGATACGAGTTGACGTGCCAAGTGCCGCCTAAATCGGCCTCGCGGTCGAGCATGAGGATGTCGTGAATGCCTTGACGCTTGAGCTGGATGGCAGCTCCCATGCCACCAAAACCGGTGCCGACAACAATGGCGTCATGTTGGGGTTGTGTGCTCATGTGTGACCTCTTAACAAAAATGGGCAAGGGCATTGGCGGTCGTTTTTACGCGTGTGTCCAATGCGGTATTGAGTACAGTGAGACGGCGCTTCGGGTTCATCATGTCGAAGCCGAAGGCTTGCAGGTCACGGGCTTGTGGCTCGATGCGTAGCACCTTGATACCTGCTTGTCGTAATTGGGCGATTTCACGGTCGACGATGGCGGTCATATAACGGCGCACTCGTCGTTCAATACGAGAAAAAGGATGTAATGGGTTGTCTGGGCAACGTGATGCCATGGGAGCCAAAACAATGGCTTCGGTGACATCGGTGCCAAGCAGTTGATCGGCCGATGTAGGCGAACAGATGCCGCCGTCTAAATAAGTACGGCCTTGCCAGTGCACTGGCGGACACCAGGCGGGCATACCGTAAGAGGCGCAAACGGCATCCCGCATGGGCATGTCGGTGATATCCCGACCCAAGGCTACGCGTTCGCCAGTAGCAGCATCGGCGGCCATTAGCCACGTCGCCGGGTGGTCGCTCCATTGATTGGGTACGGCACGATCAATCAGCGCTTTGAAGGCGCTCATGTCCGCCCGACCCTGGGGTAATAAGCCCATCCAGGCGGTGAGCGGGGCGATGTCCCTTTGCAGCCCTTTGCGTATCAAACTTAGGCTGTTAGGGCGCAAGCGTGGCAGGGGCGGCAGGGCACCACCGGTGTCTTTGTCGTGATTCCAGCGGCTGGGCTTGTCGCCGGTTTCGCAGTCCAGCAGCTGTTGCACGGATATACCTGCTGACAACAAGGTAGCCAAGACTGCGCCAACCGAGGTGCCGATGAAAATGTCGCTTTGGGTGAGGTCAATGTCGAGCTGTTTTTCGATTTCGTGCAATAAGGCAATCGACCAAGCGCCACCGGCGACGCCACCACAACCCAGTACTAAGGCGCGTTTAGTGTTCATTGGTCTGGCCTCCGCTAAGTTGGTCGAGACGCGAGTTGTAACTGGCGCGTGCCGTTTCATCCAACCCGTTATCGAGGATGGCATGGTCGCCAAAGGCTTGACGAATACCACGCAGCGCCCAGCCGGGTGCCACACCTTGTAAGCGGCTGGCTGCCGAAAGATAGCCTGGCACGGGCACTTCGGGGCGACGTTTCAAAATGGCTTGTACCACGTCTGAGGCGACTTGTTCTGGCGGCACGGAAGGAATGTGGCGTGCGGCTTCATCGGTGCCGGATGCGAGCTCGGTAGTGACTTTGGCGGGTAATACCATGCTGAAATCAATGCCGGTATCGCGGTATTCCTCGCGTAGTGTCTCGGTGAGGCCGACCACGCCAAATTTGGTCGCACAATAAACCGATAAACCGGGAATCGCCAAGCGGCCTGCCATGGAAGCGATGTTGACAATATGTCCCTTGTCACGGGGCAACATCCGGTTGACCGCCAACTTGCAGCCAGTTATTACGCCTTGCAGGTTAATGGCGATTTGGGTGGCCGTTAGGGCGTCATTTTCTTCATGAAAAGCGCCGGTTGGCATGATGCCGGCATTGTTGATGAGTACGTCAATTGGGCCGAGTGTGGCCTCCGTTTCATCGAGAAAACGGGCGAAGGAGGCCGTATCACGAACATCGAGTGCCGTGCCAAATCCGTTGAACTCTTTGGCGGCTTTTTTCGCTAAAGGCGCGTCAATATCGCCAATGGCGACGAGTGCGCCTTCTTGCATGAGCGCACGAGCAGTCGCCAAACCAATACCACGTCCGCCGCCTGTAATGGCGACGATTTTGTTTTTTAGGCTTTTCATCTTGCCTCACGGGTTAATCTTTGCCCGATAGTAGGTAAAAGAAGGCAAGAAAGGCATATCGATGAAGGCCATTATACCGATGGTTTGTAATCGGCCACGGCATCGAAGAAGGTCATTAGGATGGAGACAGCGCGGGATTTATTCACCCGTTCCGGGTCCAACATTTGCGCAAAGGTAATGCCGGAGGTCAGCCCCATAAGCCCGTCGGCGAGGTATTCTGCTCGCGTTAAATCGATGCGTTGTTGGCGCGCTTCAAAGTAATCAAGGATGAATTGTGCAACACGGTCGCGACTGATGATGCAAAGCGCATTTAGCCGTCGGCGGAAGGTGTTGTTGCGCAAGGCGTGAATTTGCGCCTCGGTATAAAGGACAAACTGCAGGTTCTCGGTGCAGGTAAGCGCATAGTAATTACGCAGATTGGTACGCAATTCATCGGCACTGCTGCCACGGGCAAAAATTTCGCCCAACACGGTGTGTTCTCGTTCGATCTGTTGTTCGAGGATTTCCAGAAACAGGGCTTCCTTATCCTCATAATTGGAATAAAAGGCACCGCGAGAATAACCGGCACGGGCGCTGATGTTCTCTACGGTGGCGGCCTGAAACCCGTCATCCGCAATCACTTCGGCAGCCGCTACGCACAGTCGCTGGCGGGTTTGTTGTCGTTGCTGCTCGCGGGTTAGGCGTTTTTTGCGAGGCGCTGACGCCATAGAAACTCCAATGGGGATAGAATTTAAAATTAAGTATAGCCGCTTGTTATCAGATACAGTATTGTATCAATATACAGATGTGTATCTGAAATGTCAGTCGCGAGAGCAAATATGAGTGATTATTCGAAGTACCTCGGTCTTTTTATCGTGGGCGTTATGGCGCTTTTGGCCGGGTGTGGCTCACCCACTGAACAGAAGCCTTTGCGTACCGTAATCACTCAAACGGTGCAGGTGAGCTCGGTGATGCCCAGCCGTCATTACGATGGCAATATCCATTCACGATATGAAACCGCGCTGGGTTTTCGGGTAGCGGGCAAAATCAAACGCCGCTTGGTGGACTTGGGTGACAGTGTCACCAAAGGGCAACTACTGGCCGAGCTGGATGATAGCGATAGACAGCTGGCAGTGGCGGCCGCCAAGGCGCAACGCAAGGCGGCGTACAATCAATATATGCTGGCGAAACGGCAGTTCGACCGGGCAGAGTCTTTGTTTGAACGGCATTTGATTAGCCAGTCGACTATCGACCAGCGCAAAACCCAGTTGGATATTAGCCGCTCGCAATGGCACCAGGCAGACAAGCAATTTGAGATAAAGAATAATCAGCTGGATTACACCCGCCTTTACGCCCACCACGATGGCACCATTACGGCAATCAATGCCGACCCGGGCGAGGTGGTAGCGGCCGGTCAGCCGGTGTTGGTGTTGGCGCGTCAAGGCAACTATGACGTCTGGATTGACGTGCCGGAAAGCCAGATTGATGTGTTAAAGCCCAAACAGCAAGCGACTATTAGCTTTTGGGCGCAACCGGATACGCAGGTGAGCGGGAAAATCCACCGCATTGCCAGTGCGGCCAACCCGATTACGGGCACGTTTCGCGTGAAAGTAGCGCTGGATAGCTTGCCTGAAGGCATTAGCCTCGGCATGAATGCGCGGGTGCAGTTTACCAATAAGGTGCCGCCGGCCATTCGGTTGCCTCTGTCGAGCTTGTTTCATCAAGGCAAAACACCAGCAGTTTGGGTGCTGCAGGAGCACAAGCTTAAATTGGTGCCGGTTGAGGTGGTGCGCTACACCAACACACAGGTGGTGCTGGCCGCCAATGGCGCACTAAAAACCGGTGACCAGGTGGTGATTAAAGGTGTGCATAAGCTCAACGCCAAGATGAAGGTAGTGGCGCAATCAGTAAATGGTGACGCAACCAACGGGCATGAGGAAACGCCCGATGAGTAATTTCACGTCACGCTTTAATCTGTCACAGCTGGCCTTACGCCAACGCACCTTGTTGCTGTATTTCGTGCTGGTGATTGTCGGCGCGGGCTTGTACGGCTATCAGCAGTTGGCGCGTTCCGAGGCGCCGCCCTTTACCTTTAAGGTCATGGTCATCAAAACCTTCTGGCCGGGCGCCAGTGCCAACCAAGTGCGTGAGCAAATCACCCAACCGCTATCACGCGATTTGTATGGTTTGGCCAATGCGGATTTTGTTAAAGCTTATTCGCGCCCGGGCGAATCCATGTTGTTTTTCATTGTCAAAGACTCGCTGCCGCCAGAGCAGGTGCCGGATACTTGGTATCAAGTGCGCAAGCACGTTAACGACCTGCGTGCGAAGCTACCCAAGGGCATTATCGGGCCTTTTTTCGATGATGAGTTTGGCGATGTTTATACCAATATTTATGCGTTGCAAGGTGATGGATTCACCCCCGCCGAGTTGCAAAATTACGCAGATATGATTCAGAGCGAGTTGCTGCGGGTGGATGGCGTCGCCAAGGTGGATTTCTTTGGCCAGCGTACAAAACACATTTTTATTGATATCGATAATGAACGGCTGGCTACCTTGGGGATTAACCCACAAGACTTGGTTAAGGCGCTTCAAAAGCAAAACGCTGTGGTACCAGCCGGTGCGGTTAACACGCCGCGTAACCATATTCGCGTGCAGATACTGGGCGACCTGGATGATGTGGCGTCGGTCAAGCAGGTCACGCTCAATATCAACGGGCACATTATTCGTTTAGGCGACATTGCGCACGTCTATCAAGGCTACCAAGAGCCGCCGCAAGAAGTGATGCGACTCAAGGGTAAGCCGGTGCTGGGCATTGGGGTGACGCGCCAGTCCGATTCCAACGTCATCGAGCTGGGTGAGCGCCTGGATAAGGAAATCGCGCGTTTGCAGCAGGCGCTTCCTGTGGGCATTTCCTTGCACACCGTGACCGATATGCCGGTGATGGTGAAGCATTCGATTCATGAGTTTCTGGAAGCTGTCGGCGTCGCGGTATTTATTGTGCTACTGGTGTGTTTGGTGAGCTTGGGATTGCGCACCGGCACCGTGGTGGTCATCAGCATTCCCTTGGTGTTGGCAGCCACCGCCTTGTGTATGTGGCTGATGGATATTGGCCTCAACAAGGTGTCACTGGGTACGCTGATTTTGGCGCTGGGGCTGCTGGTGGACGATGCCATTATCGCCATTGAAATGATGTTGGTACGGCTGGAGCAGGGCTATAGCCGCTATGAAGCCGCCGGTCATGCCTATAACAGCACGGCTTTCCCCATGCTCACCGGTACGCTGATTACCGTGGCTGGTTTCCTACCCATTGCCATGGCGCAGTCGGCCACGGGGGAATACACGCGGGCGTTATTTGAAGTCTCCACCATCGCCTTGGTGAGCTCTTGGTTGGTGTCTATCTTTGTGGTGCCTTGGTTGGGCTATAAGCTGATACCGGAAGGCGGCCAGCGTGAGCCAAATGCCTTGGTAAAACGCTTACAGTCTTATCTGCCTAAAGCATGGCAAAAGGATGAACACAACGCCCCGGTTGAGGACGGCGACATTTACCACACCCCCTTTTATAACTGGTTTCGCGACCTGGTAACACGCTGTGTGGACAGTCGCAAGCGTGTGCTGGGCGGCACTGTGTTGGTGTTTGTGGTCTGCATGGGGCTGTTTGCCTTTGTGCCGCAGCAATTCTTCCCGGTGACGCCGCGGCCTGAGTTGCTAATAAACCTGACACTGCCGGAAAGTGCCTCTTATCAAGCCACGCTCAAGCAAGTGGAAAAGATGGAGTCGATACTCGCCGATGACCCTAAAGTGGTGCGTTACACCAGCTTTGTGGGGGGCGGGGCGCCACGCTTTTTTATCGCGCTGGATGAAAAATCCAAACAGCGCAATTTTGGTCAGATTTTAGTGCTGACAGATGGCGAAGAAGCGCGCGACAAGCTGAAACGCGAGCTGGAAGCCAAACTTGAAACGCCTCTATTTGCCCGAGTGCGTGGTCGGGTGCAGCTGCTAACTGGCGGGCCGCCTGTGTCTTACCCGGTGGAATATCGACTCAGCGGGCCGGATATTGCCACCTTAAGGCACTGGAGCGATGCCTTGTTGCAGGTGGTGCGCGCTCATCCCGATACGGAAAATGTGCACTTCAATTGGGATGAACCCAGCCCGGTGGTGCAACTGGAATTTAACCAACATAAACTCAGCGAGCTAGGGTTGGCCACCGATGATGTGGCCGGTTTCTTGAAAATGTCCCTGGATGGTTATGATGTCACCCAGCTGCATAACGAGAACAACCCGGTGACGCTGACGCTGCGTGCCGGTGCGAAAGACCGTGGCACCCTGAAAGGCATGGAAGGTTTGGCCATTCCCACGCCTCAAGGTATGAGCATTCCCTTGGCGCAGCTGGCGCATTTCCACTATGTGCAGCAGCCGGGCATTATTTGGAGTCGCAATGGCCAGCCGACCATTACAGTCGAAGCGGATGTTACGCCAGGCACCAGCGGTATCGATATCGCCAAGTCGCTGAAAGACAAAATCAATGCGCTCGAAAAGCGCTTGCCCTTGGGCTATCACATTACGGTGGGCGGTCTTGCTAAAGCCAATATGCATGCGCAATCGTCCATCAACGCGGGCATGCCGTTCATGCTGTTGTTGATATTTACCTTGCTGATGTTGCAGCTGCGCAGCTTCCGCCGCTCGATTATCGTCATGCTTACCGCGCCCTTGGGGTTAATCGGCGTCTGCTTGGCATTGTTGGTCTTTGTGAAGCCGTTTGGCTTTGTCGCCATGATTGGCACCATCGCCATGTTCGGCATCATCATGCGTAACTCGGTGATATTGGTGGACCAGATTGACCAGGATATGGCGGCAGGGCTGCCCATGAAAGACGCCATTGTAGAGGCCACCGTGCGGCGCTTCCGGCCGATTATGCTCACCGCATCGGCGGCGGTGCTGGCACTGGTACCGCTGGTGCCCAGCAATTTCTTCGGCCCCATGGCGGTATCACTAATGGGTGGGATTACCGTGGCAACAGTGCTGACATCAGTGGTGTTACCAGCCATGTTCGCCGTGTTTATGCGGTTGAAAGAAGCTTGATTTTGTCGAGGACAGGGTCCTCTCCTACAGTGGATGAGGTAGATTTGGTGTTGTAGGAGAGGACCTTGTCCTCGACCAAAAGGTATCGCCTATGACTTACTTCCCAATCGCCCGCAATTGATAGGTGCTATTGGCGATGGCGACGACTTCGCCGTTGGCGTCTTTTAACTCCACTGTCCAATCAAAATCGCATTTGCCGTTTTTATCCGCTTCGGCACTGATGCGTTCCACCTCGGCTTCGTCCAGGCTGACTTTAATATCAATGTCGGTGGTAGCCGGTCGACGAAAACGCATGTCGATGTTTTTCAAAATCGGCACGTATCGGCTGGTGTCAAAGCTGGTAAGATAAATTACACCGCCGGGGAATTCTGCCAGGGTACACAAGGCACCGGCATACATGGTGCCAATGTGGTTGTGGTTACCTTTCAATGGCATGCGCAGATGGCAGTAGCGTGGAGCAACTTCCAGCACCTGCAGGCCGCAGCGCTCTACGAAGGGGAAGGCTTTTTCCGAGGCGCTACGGATTTGTTCGAGATAGTCTTTTGTCATGGTCATGTCGACTCCTGTCATGGAAGCAAAGAAGAGAATGCGCTACAAGCTAAGTATTAGCAGCTTCGCGTTAGGGTGTGAATGACCAATGAATCCGGACTTGGCTTTAACTTACTGCCGTATGATTGCCCAGGCCTTGCAGGTGGATGGCGTGGCGCTTGGCTGCTTGCTGGAGGGAACATCGTTAACCCCAGAGGCTTTTTACGCCAGTGAAGGTTATCTCGATTGGACAGCAACCGAACGTTTCATTGGCAACGTGTGTCGGCTGGACAAGCGACCAGACTTGGCCTTGCAGGTGGGCTTGCGGGCGGTGCCGTCCATGCATGGCGCAATTGGCCTGGCCATTACTGCCAGTGCGACCTTGCGTGAGGCCACACGTTTGTTTGTGCGTTTTATCAATACGCGCACACGGCTGTTCGAGGTGACATTGGAAGAGACGTCAACTCGCTTGATTCTGCATTTGCAGTTTACCAGCCCGCCAGGAGTGGCAACGCGTTTCCTGAAAGATAGCGCTCTGGCATCGGCCTATGCCTGTCAATTGGCGCTTTATGGACATGCCATTGAGGGCAGTGTGGTGTCGTTCGATTTTCCTCAACCGGCAAATCCCGATTACTATCACACCGCCTTTGCTGGCACCCAGGTAGAGTTTGGTGCGCGACAGATTGGCTTGAGCGTGCCGGCCGCAATTTGTGATAAACCGCTGCCCGGTCACGATAGCGCTTTGTTGCATTTGGCCGTGCGCCAATGTGAAGCTCGCCAACAGCATTTGAGGCATAGCGGCCTGTTAGCCGACAAGGTGTTGAATGTATTGGAACAACAGGCCGTGCAGATTCGCCTAGAGGAAGTGGCCGACCAGTTGCACATGAGCAGGCGTACCTTGATGCGGCGTTTGAAGTCGGAAGGCGTGAGTTTTCAGCAATTACGCGACCAAACCTTATCGCGCCGGGCAGCACACCTGTTGGCTCTGCCGCATTCTACGGTGGAGTCCGTAGCGGCTGAATTGGGCTACGCCGATGCCGCCAGTTTTCGGCGGGCGCATCAGCGCTGGTTTGGCCGTAGTCCAAGCGAACACTATTGACACTTTTTATCCCCTTCTTGGCAGTTGCCGACCGTGTTTTTACGGCTTTTGTTGTCACACTTGAGCAGTATGACAAACACGATTAACTCACTAAAACACAAGCCTTTCATCGCCTGGCCCACTTTGTTGACGTTGCTGGCCTGTTGGGCGGCTATTATTGTGAGTTGGACACTGGTGCCACTGGGGATTTGGCCTGTATGGCTGGGTTTGATGGTGAATAGCATAGCCGGTTATTTGTTGTTTACGCCGGTACACGAGGGGATTCATCGCTCCATTGCGCGCAATCATCGATTAAACGATTTTTTCATGGCAATGGGTGTGTTTCCTGCGACTCCCTTTGGGCGCGGTCGCTTATTCCGTTTCCTCCATTTGCAGCATCACCGTTTCACCAATGAGGAAGGTGACCCCGATAGGTGGATGGCCAGTAGTTTGAAGACCTTGCCCTGCT